>CAXTCV010000134.1:0-10194 GCA_964242725.1 uncultured Methylobacterium sp. | reverse complement strand
CGCCAGTTCGCCATCAAGCTGGTGGGCGCGACCACCAGGGCCGGGCCGGCGAGCCGACCCTGTGCCCTCTCGACCGCGATCAGTGCCAGGGCTTGCACCGTCTTGCCGAGACCCATGTCGTCCGCGAGCACGCCGCCGAAACCGACCTCGCCGAGAAAGGTGAGCCACGAGACGCCCTCGTGCTGATAGGGGCGCAGGGTCGCGCGGAAGTCGGGCGGCAGGACGGCCGGCGGGATCCCGCCGGCCGCGCCGAGCCTGCGCCCCATCTCGCGCACGCGCTCGCCGCCCCGCCAGATCGTATCGGGCAGCGCAGCCTCGAACTCCGCGAGCCCCACGACGTCCGCACGGCTGAGGCGCAGGCAACCATCCCCCGCCCCATGGCCGAGCGCGAGATCGCGGATCGCCGCGACGATCGGTTTGAGCCGCGTTGCCGGGAGGGCGAGGATGCGTCCGTCACTTAGCGGCAGGTAGGCGGCCTCGTCATCCTCCGCCAAGGTGTCCATCATCGCGAGATCGAAGCCGGGCGCGGCGATCATCGCGACGATCGGACCGATCAGGTCGATTCGCTCGCCGTCGACCAAGGTGCCGAGATGGAGTTCGAGCCAGTCGATGCCCGACCCCTCGCGGATCTCAGCCTCGAAACCGTCGCCCGCCCGCAGCAACCGGCCTGGAAAGTCGTCGGCGACCGCGATCTCCCACCCTTCCGCCCGAAGCCGGGGCAGGATGTGGAACTGCGCGTCGAGCCAGGCGAGATCGTCGCCGTCCGGGACGAAGTCGCGCGCGTGCGCGTCGGGGACCCGGGCGCGCCGCTCGGGCAGCGGGACGAACTCGTTCGCCAAGAGGTCGGCGACGGCCCGGCGCTCCGCGTCCGCGTCGCGGTGGATCTCGACCAAGCGTCCGGCCGTGAGCCGCGTGACCACGGGATGGGCTTCGCCGAGGGGAATGGTCGCGGGACCGTAGCGGAAGGAGAGGCGGCCCAGCCCGATCCGCTCGGGCACGGGCGGTGTGCCATAGCCGAAGTAGCTGTAGGGTGACGCCCTCTCCGGCGGCAGATCGGCGGCGAACAGGCGCAGGACCGGGATCGGCGTAACACCGGTCACACGCTCCCGCTGGGGTTCCGGTGCCGCCGCAGCGGTCAGGCTGGGCGCGCGCTGGGTCAAGGCGGCGTTGAACGCCGCGACTGCGGTTCCGGGCACCTCCGGCGCGGCCAGCAGCGTCGCGGCGATCCGCGGCGGATAGCCCGTCTCGATGACCCCGATTAAACCCTCCTCGGAGTCGACATAGACCGGCGGCGTGCCGGCGAGCGCGTGGCCTCGGCCCTCGAGTTCGATCCGAGGCACCAGGGTGGCCTCGCCCGCTGGTTGCCAGACGATCCGCCCCGATCGCGGCGGTCCCGACGCGAGAACCGGTCCGGCCAGGTCCAACCAGCGGGCTCGGCCGGTTGCGAGGATCTCAGCGAGGATTGCCGCCCCCGCGTCGCAGGCGAGGCTGATGGCGCCCCCAGCCCCGTAGCTCCCGGAGTCGCGTCGAATCAGCGTCGCCGCACGAAAGATCCTCAGATCTGAAGGCCGCAGGAACTTGGCAGGGGTGCCAGACAGCGCGCTCACGTCGTATGGGCGGCTGCTCTGCGAAAATCGGCCGTCCTTGAGCAACCGCGCCGAGACGAGGCGGACGCCGAGTCGGGCAACACCCTGACCCCTCGGGATCGGGCTGAGAAGGTAGATGAGGCGCTGCGCGATGCTGCCGGGATAGCTCTCCTCGGCTGTGGCTTGAGCGCGGTCGAGATCATCCAGCCACGCGGCCAAGCCCGGTATCGCGATCGCACTTTGGTTGGCCGAGGTGACGGCGCGCGGCGACGGCGCGCTGAAGAGCCGAGCGACGCGCTCCTCAGACGTGGGGCCAGCCACGCGCGGCATCGCGTGGAGGCCGTAGAGGAGCACGGCCGCGACATGCTTGCAGTTGAAGCCGACTGGGCACGTGCATTCCCCCGCGATGCTGACACCGCCGCGCACGTCCCCGATGTCGATCGTCTGCTCGTAGGGCCGGGGGTCCGTGCCGAGAACCCGCCCGAACACGACCTCATCGTCCCGCTCGTAGGCGAGGACCCGGCCGTCTCGCAGATACTGCCGCCCAGCCTCGAAGGCGTTCCGCCCGACCTCGCTGAGGATATGCTTCTCGCCGTAACGCTCCATAGGATTACCGCGGGGCCTCCTCAAAGCGCCGACCTCGAATTTCATTCGACGGGAGCGAGAGGACCGTTGTCAATCAGGGACGCACCAAGTGCAGAATCCCACCACAGCCATCTCTCCGTTGATGCCCACAGCCCCACCTACAGTTAGGACCAGTCGAGCTTCTCACGCCATCAGCCATCAGTATGCGCGACCTGAAGAGACTGTCAGCCGGTGTGATCCAGGCCTTGCCCCATGCGGTCCCGATCAAGGACGGCACCGCGACAGTGGGGGTTTTGTCCCCGATCCACACGCTCTCGCGTGAATACCCGAGCAAGGTGTTGGCGGACATCGAGGCCGCAGCGGCGCGGCGCTCGTCCGAACAGGAGGCGGCAGTCGATCAATTGCTGGCGGAGCGGGGCATTGAGTGATGGAGCAGGATGCGAGGACCGGACCTCGAACACCGTCCTCGATCCTCGTCGTCGACGCGAACATCATCTTGAGTGTCGTTCTCCGCCGCCGCTCGCAGCCGGTGTTCGCAGAGGTGATTGCGGCCCGCATCGTGGTGACTTCTGCGCGTGCGGCTGAGGAGGTCCGCCACGTCCTACGCTCGGTCCCGCGACTGCCGCCAGAGACACCTGAGTTCGCCGAAGCGCTGCTGGTCGGAAGCGAGGTAGTGCCGGAGTTGGTCTACGTCGATCGCCTCGATACGGTTTCGCGCCACCTTACTGATGCTGTCGCGTCGCGTAACGGTTCGATCAGCGACGCACATCTTCTCGCCTGCGCTTGGACCTTCGAGGCTGATATCTGGAGCCCCGATCGCGACTTAGCAGGCACGGGTTGGCCATCGTGGTCGAATGCAAATCTACACCGCGCGATCAGCGCGGAACCGAAGGTACACCCGGCCGAGGCGTCGCTCGCATCCCGCAAACCCCGCTGGTCGCGGAGGGTGTGTAGCCGCCGCCGTCACCGACGCGGCCTCACTCTTCAACGCCGTAGTCACCACGCGCCGGTAGGGAAACTGCCGGTAGCCCGCGTCTGAGGGCCGGCACTCACGCTCGATCGCGATGGCGTGGCAGACGACGAGGCATCCGGCCGCTCGGCTCCGCTTGAGCGGCAGGCGGCGGGAAGGGCGTTGAGGCCGGAACGTGGATGACGCGGCGACCATCTTCGATCGTCACGCGGTGTCCCTCACCGACCGGTGCGATCGGCTCCCCGACGACAGGCGCTGGTTCAGCGTCGTATCGCCTACTTGCGCCCCGTATGCTTTCGCGGCTTCGCCGGGTAGGCGGCCGGACCCGCCGCAGCCAATCCGTGAGGAAGCGCGTCGAGCCAGGCGAGGTTTTCGCCGCCTGGAACGAAGTAGCGCGCAGGCGCGTCTTGGCCGGCTATGCGGGGCCGATCGACCAAGTGAGCTATAGAGAGAAGGTCCATCCTGCACTGCCTTTCCATGCGGGCCACTCCGCGAGAGCCGATCATCGATCGACACGAGAAGGCGGCCGCTCGCGACTGCCTCCTTGTGAAAGCTCAGATCGATACGTCTCGATGTGATCGTGCCGGTCCCGGTAGGCCGACGTCCTTTTGAACGAGACGCGGTTCGCCACGAGGCAGCATGCTGGCAACCACCAGCAGCCCACAGTAGCCGATACGGAACGCTGAAGGCCGATGGGCCGGGACCTTCAATCAGCGACCTGCACAAACTCCCAGATTTCCGATAACCTTGTCATTGCGGCCAAATAGTTCGCTAGCGCCCGGAAGTCGTTTCTTGCCTCCTCACTGCCAAATACAACGGTGAAGGCATGCGTAAAGCCATCCGCTCGCGCGTGCGGGTCTACATCTGGGCCGCAGGCGAGGGAGGTCACTTTCCCGACGCAGTCACACAGCGCGATGAGCGATAGGAGCACGGCGTCTCGCTCTCCCGGCGCTATTTCAGCACGGAAACGCAGGCGGAGTGTGTGACGGATCATTGAGGGAGGATATGACGACATCTCAATCCTGCGCGTCCTTGCCCCGAGGCGACCGCATAGGCCATCTAGGTCGCAGACAGCTTGCGCAGGCTAGAATCATTGTAGCTTAGCCACCCGTCAACGCTGCCAACGAATCCCTGATCGCAACAGACGCGCTGGATTGCCAACGATCATGCTGTTGGGTCCGAAGCTCCCGGTTACGATCGAGCCGGCGCCGACGACGGAGTCGTGACCGACACTGGCTCCCTTCAGCACCATCGACCGCGCGCCCACCCAAACGTCGTTACCGATCCGAATGTCCTTCGCTTGGTTGATCCGCTCCCCGGTCGTGACATCGAAGATCGAGTGAAAATCGGAGGCGCTGAACACCGTATCTCCGGCGATCAGGCAGCGAGAACCGATGCTTATCCGGCTGCCTTCTTGCGTGCTGATGTTCACCGAACCCGCGAATCCAACCTCACGTCCGATTTCAATGCGCGCCCCTTAGCCCATCACATTCAGCTCAAGGTCACCAATCACACAATCCGGTCCCATAGTGATCGACGCGCGTGAACTGATAGCGAGAGAGAATTTGCCGCTGGTCACAGGCCCGTCTATCTCGACGCGCGCACCCTCTCCGAGGAACAGTATATTACCGGTTGAATAGCGCCGAAATTTTTCGGACAACACGAGGTTGTTGGAGCTCAAATTTCCCTGAATCTCGACCGTCATGCCATCCTGTTTGGGCCAGCGGAACGCGGCGGATGTGGTTATTAAGACGGCAGTCGTTCTCGGTCCAATGTTGCGTCGAGGTGACATATCCTCGGACGAGCGCCGATCTGAACCCTGCCAGTCCGAGGCTTAGACCATCGCTTGATCAGGGAGGAGGTGGCGTGAGCCACGCAAGCCTTGGAGCTCTCACCGACCTGTGACAGGGGAGCCACACTGGCGTCTGGGACGCTCTTCGATCCCCTCGACGAGGCGACATCGCTGGTTCATGGGACACGGATCCATGGTCGGATGACGTGATGTACCCGCTCTGCCCCACGATTTTCGTAGGAGATGACATCACCGCACGATGGGCCGCGCTGCGACCGGATCTGTTCCAAGAGCCGACTGGCCTTGCCCGCGGGATCGCCGGACAGGGTGCGCATGACATGGGGCTTCGGATCCGCTCCGAGATCGCCGCGTCCGGCGCCAAGGGTCTGCATCTCCTGATCGGCTTCAACGAGTTGGTCCGCGGCGACGCGTCGGTCGAGTCGATCGTACGGGATATCGCCGCGACGCTCACGGAGGCGCGCGACCGCCACGTAAGGGCTTTCGTCGGCGCGATCCCACCGTCACGGCCACGCTGGCAGCCGGGCGCGGAGTACATCGCGACCACCGTCAACGCGTGGCTGCGCGATCACGCGCGCGATTACGGAGCGCATTTCCTCGATTACTACGATACCCTGGTGGGCAAAACAGGCAGCGTGCAGGATGCCTTCGCTGCGGGCGACGGCGGCCTCAGCGCCGGCGGCTACGCCGCGATCGAACCGATGATGCTATCTGCGCTCACCGCGCCAGGATTGGAGCCGATCTGTCCCCCTGCGGAGACACAAGACCAAGAAAGCCGCCGCAAATTCCTACATCATTTCGGCCATCTCGATTCGAATACCCGATTGCCACGACCCTTCATTCAATTCGCAGGCAAGCCTGGGGCGACCCATTACGGTGTGCCTTTCGATGCCCTGGGCTTCCTCAACGCGGCCGCGATCACCCACGAGAAGCCGCCCGGCGAAACCCGGATCTTCGTCGTCGGAGACAGTACGACGATCGACGGGGGTGCTCTCGCCAATACCCTGCCGGCCCGGCTCGAACACATCTTGCACCAAGACGGCTTGTCAGACGTGAAGGTCTACAACTTCGGCGTGATGTCAGCCTGTGTCACGCAAATGATCCATCTGATTTGGTCACAACTCATCGACTACCGACCCGACGCGGTGGTCGTGCTGAGCGGCTGCACTGACCAATTCCAAGCCTGGACCTACGATCCGCGGCCCGGCCACCCCTACAATGCCTACATCGTCGAACGCCTCTACGATCATTTTTTCGATACACACGTCCCGAGCGCGCGCGAGAATGGGTTAACCTACGAAGGGCTCGTCAAGCTCATCTACGAGGAGCGCGAGCGGTTGCGTGCGAAGACGGGTTGGCAGAGCGAGGCGTGGGAGCAGGCGGTCATCCATCACTATCAACGTGCGATGCACCGGCTCGCCAAGCTGTCGCACGATGAGGCCATCCCGATCGTCGCCGGTCTACAACCGGCCATCATCCGCAAGACCCACCTCGCAGAACGCGAACGGGACGTCGCCTCCGCCGAATTCCTAGCCTACTTCGACCGTCAGTACGGTCGCTTAGAGGCGTTCTACGGGCTGCTCGCCGAGCGGCGGCCGTTCCGCCGCACCTTCACGGCAGTCGACCTCGGCAGCATCTTTCTCGACCGGGAGGCGTCGACCTTCAACGACATCGTCCACTATGACGACGCGGGGCGCCAAATCGTTGCGAGGCGCTTGGCACGCGAGGTGTCGGCGGCGCTCACGCGGGCGCGGCACCTGAGTTTGCGCGGGCGGGCCCTACGCCTCTTACGGCGCGGATGGACCGGATCGCCGTTTACGACACTTCCGAAAGCCCGATCCGCCGATTAGCTCGGATTTACGATAGGCCGCCTGCGCGATTCCTGCCTGTACTGGTACGGGCTCGCGCTTAGCCGAGCCGTATTCCACCGTCGGATCTACGGCTCACTCCGTTGCGCTCGCCGCTTCGCGGGCACGCAGGATCCGGGACGGATTGACGTGATCGACCTCACCGGTGGTCGGTGTCAGTTTGGGAACGTCCTGACCGCGGATGGGGACGCTCATGTTGACCGCTTCGCGATGATCGAAGCCCCCCGCTTTCATGCCAGGCGCCGGCACTCAACCCAAAGTGCGCCATCGATCACCCGAGCGGCACACGCGCGACCTCACACTGACCGAGCAAGCGGACGACAGCGAGCGGGTCCGAACAATGCCCTCGGCTCGTGCAGGTATCAGTGGTAGGGAACATCCTCGTCGCTACGGATCAGAACCCGATGCTTGGCTCCATCACACGCGCCGAACTCGCCGAAGAGGCCGGCAAGCTCGGAGCTACCGCGACGAGCTGGATTTATCAGGTGACGGGTCCACGCGAGGCTTGGAACTGTGCCGCGCCCGCGGAGACGGTGGCCGCGTTCCTGGCGGCGTTTCGCGAGCGCCTCGACGCGATCGAGGCCCGTTCGGGCCACGATACGGATAGCCCGTCCGCCCGATGATGCACCCTGACACGCCGACACCGCGCTCCAGCGACATTTGAGGCGTCGCGTGAGGCGCTCAGACTGAAAGAAGCCCGCGTCGGCGGAACGGGCGGGCTCCTCAGCGACGGCACCCTGGGGGAGCGAGCCGCGACCGTAGGGTGGCTACCGCAACTGCGGACAAAGAGAAACCCGGAGGCGTCCGCATAGGTCCGGCGTCACCAAGTGCGCAGATCCGGAGCGGTCCCGGAGTCCGAAGGCTGACGGATTCCCCGAGCGAGGAAGCCCGCCCAGAGAAGAGCCGCGATCCCGGTGCCGAACGGAGCTGCGACGCTGAAGACGAGGGTCAGGGTCATGGCCGACTCGGCTAGCAACCTAGAATTCGCAAGTCCAGCTCGAGATCATGACGGCGAGTCGTTTCCGCCAGGTTGATGCGTTTCGGTCACGCACGCTCGAACCGTCCCAGGCTTCCCGGTGGGACGCGGCTTCGGTCAAGCGGCCATCGCGTCGGCTCGAATACGACGAGGCGCCTCGGCCTCGGGCGGGAGGGATCCTTCCGATCGATTCGATCCGATAGCGGGTCCGACCGGTCGATCCCTACGAGGGCGGCAAACGCGCCGATTTCGAGAGCAGGTCCTTGCGGGGTACCCGGCGATCGAGCTCGAATCGGCGTGCACAGCTGCGGGCATCCCTGTCGCCGAATGTTCTCTGCGCGCGTCGATCGCGGCCCGGCGCGACGCGCGCTCGACCCGCCAACCGCTCAGGCCGGCCCGCTTGGCCCGGACTCGGCCAGCCTCTTACCCGCGGCCGAACCCTTCGACGGGACGTCCAACATCCTTCCGGCTTGTCCCGCCACACACGGCGAATGGACCCAAACCATGCTGAAGGTCACATACATCGATTTCCATGAGAAACCCGGACGCGCCGCTTGCACCGGTTGGTATATCACGGACGCGAACGGGGCGATCATCGCCGGAGCGCACCGCTACACGGATCAGGCGAGCGGCCTTCGGGCGTCGATGGCGCTGTCCTGACACGACGGCGTCGCGTCGGGCACGGAGGCTGTCCGACGCGCAGCCCCCGGGTTTGTCATGTCAGCGTGCTCCCGCACCCGCGGCCGCGGCGGGCGCCGTTGACAGGTTGCTGGTCCCACCCGGAACCCCCGCGGTCCCGAGCTGATTACCTCTGGTATCGGCGTTGTAGTTGTTGGGGTCATCGACCACACCGGTCCGGGGATCGACCTCGACCGTCGGCCTGGCTTGCTCTGATGGCGTCACGGGCATGACCTCTTGGCGACCGCCGGCGAGCGGGATGATCGTCGGCGCCTCTCGAATCTCATCGGAGCAGAGCCCCTGGCAGATCGGCTCGACGAGATCCGTCGGCAGGCAGATAGCCTTGTACTGGCCCCTGACGCAGCCGCACCGGCAAGCGGCCGAGGCGCCCGAGGTCAGTTCCAGCAGGACGAGCGCGATCAGACCGATCCGCATGATAGGTATCTCCCTTGGCGTAGCCGCTCGGGCTCGGAGTCCCTCGTTACACGCTAATCGCAAGCGGCACATGTCGCGAGGCGCCGGTCCGACCGGGGCGGGCTTCCCCGTGTCGTACCCGTGCGGCCCTACTGAGGCCGGGATGTCGGACCTCTCGTTCACCACCACGCCCGCCATCGTGGCCGAGGCGGTCAGGACGGATAGAATGGCGGGCCGCCTCCACCTTCCCGCGGTGATCGGGCCCCCGCCTCGGGTTCGCCGACACCGCGCACGATCAGGATCCGCGATGCTTCGAGCCATTCTCACCCCGGCGATGCTCGCCCTCCCGTCGGGCCTTGCCATCGCGCAGCAGGCCACGGTGCCGCCGTGGTCTGCCAGTGTCATGAACTCCGGGACGCCCGGGCTTCAGGGCGTCCCGGCGTTCCTGTGGAACCGGTCCGCGAACCCGCAAGTCTTCGACGAGCGCCCGACCTTGCGCATCGATCGGGAGGTACAGGCCGGGACGGGCAAGCCCGGCTACACCTACAAGGCGCTGTGGGTCCTGGGGACGAGCGGCTTCTCCTCGTCCGGGTATGAATGGACGATCACGGGCGAGCAGCACAACCGCACCCGTGGCGCGACCGGCGCGCAGAACGTCGCCGTCAACGGCACGATCTGGCGCGATCCGACCGACTCGGGCGAGCCGAGCGGTCCCAGTTGGGGATTGAACGGCAACTGCGTCGACACCACCGGCGAGCAGCCCCCGACGTACGGCTGCATCGGCGCGGAGCTCGATGTCGGCGGCGCGATCGGACCGGATCCGCATCGCCAGCGCGTCATTCTCCACGGGGCCGGCGGGGGCCAGCCGGGCAGCCATATCGGCTACGGGGTCATGGTCAGCCCCACGCCGGGCACGACCATCGATCGGGCGTTCAGCACCGCGAACGTCAACGGGGCGTTCGGCATCGGTCTGGACTTGGCGGGCGGCGTGTTCGGCGGCGCCGCGATCCTCATGGGCCCGGGGCAATTGCTCGCCCTGGATGGCACGCCGGAGGGCGGGTTCGGGCACTTCCTCTTCTACCGAGATCGCACCCTGACCTACATGACGCCCGGCGGCCCCCTACTTCGCGTCGACGACGACGGGGCCGCCCGCATCGGACGGATCATCGAGAGCATCCCGCACGTACCCGCTTCGGCGGACGCGCCTTGCGTCACCGGCGAACACGCCTGGGACCAGAATTACGAGTACCGCTGCGTCGCTGAAAACCGGTGGCGTCGCGCGGCGCTCGCCGATTGGTGAACGCCGC
>CAXTCV010000133.1:0-10286 GCA_964242725.1 uncultured Methylobacterium sp. | reverse complement strand
GGGCCGGGTTCCAGGTGATCGAGCCGACGAGCCCCTTGGCGTAGGGGTCGATCAGGAGCTTGTTGGCGTTGAACCGGTGGCCGGCCTTCGGCTCGTAGGGGCCGTGGACCCGGTAGCCGTAGATCGTGCCCGGGCGGGCGTCGGGCAGATAGCCGTGCCAGATCTCGTCGGTGTATTCGGGCAGCTCGATCCGTTCGATCTCGCGCTCGCCGGCATCGTCGAACAGGCAGAGCTCGACCTTGGTGGCGTGGGCCGAGAACAGGGCGAAGTTGACGCCGAGCCCGTCCCAGGTAGCGCCGAGCGGATAGGGTTGGCCTTCCTCGATGCGCGTGCGGGTCGCGCGGGCCTGTGAAGCAGGACGTCGGGAATCGAACATGGACACTCCGGAACGCGACCCGCACGGCCACGTGCCGCTGCGGGGAGCGTCGGGTGAACGTGCCGGCCACTGCGAAGCTCCCGCGGTGGCGCAAAAATCGCGGCCGGCGGCGTCCTGCGGGGGCCATGCCGCTCCGCGCGGCGAGACCGCTTCTATCGTGGCGGGCGTCGTGGGCGCGGCCCCTCAGTGGGATCCCGCCGCCGCCGTGAAGCTCCGGTCGACAAGCTGGCCGACGTCGAGCTTCTTCGACAGGATGCCGTAGCGGGTCGCGCGATCCGAGGCGGCCTGAACCTCCGCGACCACGCCCGCATCGATCACGATCGGGCTCGCCCGCTGCGCCGTGTAGGCCGACAGCAGGACATCCTCGGGGAGCCGGGTCAGCGCGGCGGTGCTCCGGGCGTAGTCCGCGACGTGATCGAGCGACCACAGCCGGGCCTGGTTCAGGCGGTCCAGCAGATCCTGCACGGCGGCGCGCTTGCCGGCGATGGCGCTGTCGGAGGCCACGACGAACGTGATGGTCGGCGTCAGGCCCTCGCCGGTGGCGATCACCCGGGCCTTGTCCTTCAGCGTCGCGAAGGCGACGTAGGGCTCCCACACCGCCCAGGCATCGACCGAGCCGGCCATCAGGGCGACCTTGGCGTCCACCGGATTGAGCGGCGCGAAGATGGCCGCATCCGGCGCGATCCCCGCCATCTCCAGGGTCGCGGCGATCAGGAACTGGCCCCAGCCGCCGCGGGTGCCGGCGAGGCGCTTGCCCGTGAGGTCGGCGGCCGACCGGATCGGCGAGTCCGGGCGCACCAGGATCGCCTGGGTCCGCGGGTCCGCCCTGGTGCCGCCGATCGCCTTGATCGGGGCGCCGGCCGCGTAGGCCGTGAGCAGCGACAGGTCGCCGGTATAGCCGACATCGAGGGCGCCGGCATTGAGCGCCTCCAGGATCGGCGCGGCGGCGGGGAATTCCGACCAGACGATCGTGTAGGGCAGGTCCTTCCCGTAGCCGGAGATCTCCAGCAGCGAGCGGTTGCCGCCCTTCTGGTCGCCGACGCGCAGGACCACCGCGTCGGCCGCGAACGCGGCGGTGGCCGAGGCCAGCGTCAGGGCGGCGGCAAGCAGGAACGCCGCGAGCCCGGGGCTCGCGGGACGGGCGTGAGATCGGATGCGCATGGGCCGGCCTCGATGGTGTGCTTGCGACGCGCAAGCATGTTCGGGGAACAGCCGATCCTTATGCTTGTCCGGGGGATGGTCAATGAAATGGACGGCCGTATTGCCGCCCCATCGGGCAAGATTATCCTGCCTCGGCGAGGCCCGCGAGAAGACGTGTGTTCTGTCCGTCGGGCGCGGCGCACGGACGGGCTCAGGCCCGCTTCGGCAGGGCCTCCGCCAGATAGGCCCGCACGAAGCCCGGCATGCGGGCCGGGTCGATCTCCGCGGCGCTCCGCACGACGGCGATCCCGGCGAGTTCCGGCTCGGCCTCGCTCCGGAGGTGGTCCGCGATGCGCGCCGCGATCACCGCGGCCGGCTCCGGGAAGCGCACGGGGCGCAGGAAGGCGAGCTGGTCCTCGCCGTCGAGCATGACCCAGGCCGTATCGGCCGTCTCCGGCAGGGCGAGGCCGGTCTCCTCGGCGAGTTCCCGGGCGGCGCTGCCGGTCAGGTCGACGCTGTCGCCGCGCACGTCATCCGGGTCCGGCGTGCCGCAGGGGAAGTAGAGCTGGCCGGCATTGGCCGTGTGGGCGCCCATCGCGCCGAGCAGGACGGCGCCGTCCGCGGTCCAGGGGACGATCGCCGCGAAGGCGTTGCGCACCTGCGGATCGGCGTGCCGGACATGCCGGTAGTAGGTGAAGATCGAATAGCGCGTCGCGAACAGGTCGAGGTGGGCGACCCCGTCGACGATGGCGTGGGCGCAGCACAGGAGGACGGTGCCGTCGAACAGGCCGGGGCTGCGGGCGATCCGGGCCTGCCAATGCGCCGCGATGGCGGCTTCGTGCGCCCGCGGAAAGGCCCAGGCGTGATCCACGAACCGCGCCGTCACGCCGGTGAGACGCGTGCTGCGAAAACCCTCAGACATGCAGCGTGCCGTCCGAGACGATCACCGCGCCGCCGCCGATCTCCACCGCGCGCAGGGCGCCCGACGCGATGGTGAGCTGGAGCGCGATCGCGCTCGGCCGGCCCATGGCGTCGCCCTGGCGGATCGCCACGTCGTGGGTGCCGTCCCCCATCGCCTCGAATTGCATCAGCACCCCCGCGAAGGCGGCCGCCGCCGCGCCGGTGGCGGGATCCTCCGGGACGCCGAAATCCGGCGCGAACATCCGCACCCGCCAGCGCCAGCCCCGGCCCTCCGGATCCGGGGCGTAGAGGTAGAGGCCGTCCCCCGGCTCCGGCGCCTGGGCCGGCCGCGCGGCGTCGAGGGCCGCCACCGAGCCGACCGGCACGCAGGTGAAGCGGGGGCCGACCCCGTGGCGGCTCGGCGCGTGCCGGCCCGTGCCGATATCCCGGGGCTCCAGGCCGAGGAGCGACGCCAGCAAGGCGGGCTCGGGGCCCGGGCCGAGATAGTCCGGCAGGATCGGGAGCCTGAACCGCGCCCGTCCGCCGCTGCCATCCGCCAGGGTCTCGACCACGCAGGACACGACCCCGATCCCCTCCTCCAGGCCGAAGGCCCGGGCATCGCCCCGTGCGGGATCCTGCAGCGCCAGCAGCACTGCGGTGCCCACCGTCGGGTGGCCGGCGAAGGGCAGCTCCCGGCCGGGGGTGAAGATGCGCAGGCGCGCCCGGTGCCGGGCCTGCATGGGCGCCAGCACGAACACCGTCTCGGACAGGTTGAACTCCCGGGCGATGGCCTGCATGGCGGCCGCGTCGAGGCCCTCCGCGTCGAGCACCACGGCGAGCGGGTTGCCGGCGAGCCTCTGCTCGGTGAACACGTCGAGGGTGACGAAGCGGCGCGCCATCGTGTCGGACCTTTCGTGTCGCGCGGGCCCGGCGGCGGTACGGCCGCGATTCGAGGGCGGGGCGCGCCTTTGGTACACGGTGCGGCGCGCCGTATCGACCCGGCCCGGAGGCCTGGCCGGCGTGCGGACCGAATCGGTCGCGGGGGGATCCATGGGCGAGACGCAGCACCACTACGCCGTCACCGTGACCTGGACGGGCAATACCGGGACGGGGACCGGCACGTCTGGCGGCTACGCCCGCGCCCACACCCTGTCGGCGCCGGGCAAGCCGCCCATCGCCGGCTCGTCCGATCCGGGCTTCCGGGGCGATCCCGCCTGCTGGAACCCCGAGGAACTGCTGGTGGCCTCGCTCGCCGCCTGCCACAAGCTCTGGTATCTCGGCCTGTGCGCGCAGGCCGGGATCGTCGTCACCGCCTACGAGGACACCGCCGAGGGCTCCATGACCGAAGAGGCGGGCGGCACCGGCCAGTTCACCGCGGTCATCCTGCGCCCCCGCGTGACCATCGCGGCGGCGTCGGACCCCGACACGGCCCTGGCGCTGCACCGGCGCGCGCACGCCCTGTGCTTCATCGCCCGCTCGGTGAACTTTTCCGTCGCCCACGAACCGACGATCGTGCGGGCGGGGGCGTGAGGGCGGACGCACGCGGTCCCGCGGCTCACACCGCCTCGACCGAGAACACCGCGCTCGGGGTCACATATTCCTCCTGCGCGGCCACCGTCAGGATCTCCCGGGATCCCGCCTCGGCGGTGCGCCTGAGCAGCCCGTAGACCGAGGCCGCCGCCGCGCCGAGCGCCGTGGCGGCCGAGCCGGTGCGGGCATAGTGGACCAGGAACAGGGCCGCGATGCAGTCGCCGGCGCCGTTCACCGCGATGGCGAGCCGCGGGGTGCGAACCCGGAACACCCGGCCCTCCGCCCCGGCCAGCAGGTCGATCCGGTCGGCCGGCGTATCGGCACACAGAGCCGAGGTGACCAGCACCACCCGCGGCCCCCGGGCCTGGAGCGCCGCGATCGCCGCCGCCGCCTCGGGCAGCGTGCGGCTCGGCAGGCCGGTGAGCAGGTCGAGCTCGAACTGGTTGGGGGTGAGGATGTCGGCCACCGGCACGGCGCGCTCGCGCAGGAACGCCTCGATCCCCGGCCGCACGTAGACGCCCTCCGCGACGTCGCCGATCACCGGATCGCAGCAATAGAGCGCCCGGGGGTTGGCCGCCCGCACGGCGGCCACCGCCTCCAGGATCGCGGCCCCGATCGCGGCCGAGCCCATATAGCCCGAGAGCACCGCGTCGCAGGTGCCCAGCACCCCGCGCTCGCCGATGCCCCGGACCACCTCGCGGATCATCCCCGCCTCGAAGACCGGGCCGCGCCACGCTCCGTAGCCGGTGTGGTTGGAGAATTGCACCGTGTGGACCGGCCAGACCTCGACCCCGAGCCGCTGCATCGGGAACACCGAAGCGGCGTTGCCGACATGGCCATAGGCGACGTGGGACTGGATCGACAGGACGTTCAACGCGGGTGATTCCCGGTGCCGTGGGGATGCCGAAGCTGTCGGCGATCCGGGGCGTGGGCGCAAGCGCGGGGTGGTCTGGCGTCGGCGGTCGGTGACCTGCTCGGAGGGTCTGCGAAGGGGGTTTGGCGGCACTCTGCCCCCGGGCGGCCGAAGCCTCGAGACGGCCCTCCCCCTTGCCGCCGCGACACGGCCCTGCCCCGAAGGCGCCGTGGTCGTTCGCCCGGTTGCGATCCGCCTGCTGCGCGTGTGCCGTACCGGCCGCGCGTGCGTCATCCGGCTCGGACGCAACGGCAACGCTTTTATTAGATTTTGGGACTATTGATACTGCTGAACAGGTCTAGAATTGGCGACAGCGATGCAGATCGTGGCGAGCGGCAAAGCGGAAGCCAAGACGGTCGAGCTCTCGGAAATCCTCGGCGCCCTGAGCCACGCCCTCGATCTGACGGAAGGTCAGCCCGTGGGTCATTGCGTCCGCGCGACGTGGATCGGCTTCCAGATCGGCCGAAAACTTGATCTCCCTGAGTCGAGGCTCTGGGAACTGTATCACACCGTTATATTGAAGGATCTCGGCTGCTCCAGTAACGCTGCGCGCATTTGCGAGCTCTACCTGTCCGATGATCTCAGTTTCAAGCGTGATTTCAAGACGGTCAGCGATAGCCTTCCGAAGGTGCTCGGCTTCGTCTTCTCGCATACGGGCCTGAAGGCGGGCTTGGCCGAACGCTTCCGCGCGGTGCTCAATATCTTGCAGAACGGGGGCTCGATCGTCGACGACCTCATCCAAACCCGCTGCCAGCGCGGTGCCGAGATCGCCCGGCAGCTGCGGTTCCCCGCGAGCGTGTGCGACGCCATCCACGCGCTGGATGAGCATTGGAACGGCGCGGGCCGGCCGGACCATCTCGCAGGTTCTGCAATCCCGCTCTATGCACGCGTGGCGTTGCTCGCCCAGGTGGTGGACGTCTTCCACACGGCGGCCGGCCCCGCGGCCGCGATCGCCGAGGTGCGGGCACGCTCCGGGACATGGTTCGATCCTGAGGTCGTGGCCTGCTTCGAGGCCGTCGCGGCCGAACCCGGCTTCTGGGAAACGCTGGCCTCGGACGAGGTCGAGGCGGCGGTGCTGGCCTTGGCGCCGGCCAGTTCGATCGTCGTCGACGAGGACTATCTCGACGATATTGCCCGTGCCTTCGCCCAGATCATCGATGCCAAAAGCCCTTTCACCTCCGGCCACTCGGAGCGGGTCGCGGTCTACGCCGACATGATCGCGGCCGAACTCGGTTATACGTCGGAACGCCGCCGCTGGCTCAAGCGGGCGGCGCTCCTGCACGATGTCGGCAAACTCGGGGTCTCGAACGCGATCCTCGACAAGAACGGCAAGCTGGACGAGGCGGAGTGGCGGGACATGCGCAATCACGCGTCCCTGTCCGAAACCATCCTGACCCGGGTGGCGGCGTTCCACGAGATGGCCCGCATCGGCGGCGGCCATCACGAGCGGCTGGATGGCAAGGGTTATCCGCGCGGGCTTGAAGGGGATGCGATCGCACCCGAGACCCGCATCGTCTCGGTGGCGGACGTGTTGGACGCGCTGACCGCCGACCGTCCCTACCGGGCGGCTATGCCGCTGCAGAAGGCGCTCGGCATCATGCGGGCGGATCTCGGCAAGGCGTTCGACCCGGTCTGCTTCGCGGCGCTCGAGCGGGCGCTCGCCGCGATCGAGGGGGATCTGGCTCGGGCGGCCTAAGCCCCGGCGCGCCGCGGCGATCCCTCCGGACAGATCCTCGACCAGCCGCTTCAGGATGCGGACCTGCTCGGGCGAGGGGGGCGCCTGATCGCCGTTCGCGTCGGCCAGCAGCAGGTAGACGGCGCGATCCACGAGACGGTACGCGAGCACACGGCCGCCGCCGCGCTTTCCCCGCCCCGCCAGAGGACCCGAACCTTGCGGATGCCGCCAGTTCCGGGAACTAGGCCGCCGACCCGGGGATGGCACGGGCCGCCAGGTGATCGACCACCGCGTCGCGCTCCGCCGAACGCAGATAGAGCTCGGTCTCGGCCACGGTACGGCGCGGCTTCTCCATAACCCCAACTCTATCCAGGCGGCGTATCTTCGTCCACGCCGGACCGCTCGGGTTGCCGCTTTACCGGTACCCAAAACCCTTGTCCCCCGCCCGCCCCCACCTCAGATGCGTCCGGTCGCCCCGCCGCCCCCCGAGCCCGATGGACATCGAAGCCCTGCGCACCGCGACCCTCGCCTTCGTCGAGGCGCACAAGGTCTGGACGCCGCTGATCGCCGGGGGGCTCGCCTTCTGCGAGTCGATCGCGGTGCTGTCGCTGTTCGTGCCGGCCACCGTGATCCTGATCGCCATCGGCGCCCTGGTCGGGGGGGCCGACATCGCGTTCTGGCCGGTGGTCCTCGGGGCGGCCTGCGGGGCCGCCCTGGGGGATTGGGTCTCCTACGAGGCCGGGCGCTGGTTCGGGCCGGGGGCGAAGACCAAATGGCCCCTGCGGCGCTATCCCGACCTCACCGCGAAGGCCGAGGCCTTCATCGGGCGCTGGGGCATCGCCGCGGTGGCCCTGGGGCGGTTCTTCGGGCCGGCCCGGGCGCTGGTGCCGCTGCTCGCCGGCATCCTCGGGCTGTCGCGGCTGCCGTTCCAGGCGGCCAACGTCGCCTCGGCGCTGGTCTGGGCCTTCGTGCTGCTCGCCCCCGGGGCCGGGCTGCTCGCGTGGCTCGATCGATGATCGGGCTCGACCGATGACCCGGCGCGCCCGCTGATGCGCCGCTTCCCGCCGGAGCGCATCGTCTGCCTCACCGAGGAGACCGTCGAGACCCTGTACCTGCTGGGGCAGGAGGACCGGATCGTCGGCGTGTCGGGCTATGCGGTGCGCCCGCCCCGGGTCCGGCGGGAGAAGCCCCGGGTCTCGGCCTTCACCAGCGCCGACATCCCGAAGATCCTGGCGCTGGCGCCGGACCTCGTCCTGGCCTTCTCCGATCTCCAGGCCGACATCGTGGCCGACCTCGCCCGGGCGGGCATCGCGGTTCACCTGTTCAACCAGCGCGACGTGGCCGGATGCCTCGCCATGGTGCGCACCCTCGGCGCGCTGGTGGGTGTCCCGGAGCGGGCCGAGGCCCTGGCGGCGGGGTTCGCGGCGCGGCTGGCGGAGGCCGAAGCGGCAGCGCGGGACCGCCCGCCGGTGCGCGTCTATTTCGAGGAGTGGGATGCGCCGATGATCTCCGGCATCGGCTGGGTCTCCGACCTGATCGGCTATGCCGGCGGCCGGGATGTCTTCCCGGCGCTGAGCCGGCAGGCCGCCGCCCGGGACCGGATCGTCACGCCCGAGCAGGTGGTCGCGGCCGCGCCCGAGGTGATCCTGGCCTCCTGGTGCGGCAAGAAGGTCAATATCGACCGGATCCGGTCGCGCCCGGGCTGGGCGGCGATTCCGGCGGTGCGCGACGGGCGCATCCACGAGATCAAGGCGCCGCTGATCCTGCAGCCGGGTCCGGCCGCCCTCACCGACGGGTTCGACGCGATCCGGGCCTGCCTGGGCGGCTGAGGCCGGGGCGCTGCCGCGCCGCAGGTGACGGACGGCGTCCGGATCGGCAGGATGTCCCGATTCGGCACAGACACGCGCCCCGATCGATGTCCGCTTCCCTGAGCCTGCCCGATTCCGCCGCCCCGGCCGCCGAGGCGCTGCTGCCGCCGGACCGGCGCCAGTCGCCCACTGCCCTGCGCATCCAGCGCGGGGTGCGCCGGCTGTTCTCCGAGATGGGCTGCGTCACCCTGCCGGAATTCTCCCTCGTCAACGGCCGCCGGGCCGACGTGATCGCGCTCTGCGGCGCGGGCCGGCTGACCATCGTGGAGATCAAGTCGAGCGTGGCGGATTTCCGCGCCGACCGGAAATGGCCGGATTACCGCGACTTCTGCGACCGCTTCTTCTTCGCGATCCCCGAGGACGTGCCGGAATCCCTGATCCCGGAGGCATGCGGCCTGATCGTCGCCGACGGCTACGGCGCCGGGATCCTCCGGGAGGCCCCGGAGCACCCGCTGAGCGGCGCCCGGCGCAAGGCGGTGACATTGCGCTTCGCCCACAGCGCCGCGCGCATCCTCCACGCCCTGGCCGATCCGGGTGCGGTGCGCGAGGGGGCGCTGTGAGAGGGGTTTCCAAAGGGCTCAGCCCTTTGGCGGGGTTCGGGGGCGGAGCCCTCGAGATTCGCAGGGCTTTGCCCTGGACCCGCAAAAGGCCTCGGACCTTCTGAAACCCTGACGTTTCTCGGAAGACCGCGCTATGGCCGATCGATGACGCCCGTCGCCCTGTTCGAAGTGATCCTCGCGCTGCTCGGGTCGGCCCTGCTGCTGTCGCTGGCCGCCGGGCGGCTCGGGTTTCCGCCGGCCGCCGCCCTGGTGCTGGGCGGCATGGCGCTGGCGGTGGCGCCGGGCCTGCCGGCCTTCGATCTCGATCCGGACCTGATCATGGTCCTGTTCCTGCCGCCGCTCCTGCTCGCATCGGCCTATTTCACCGTCTGGCGCGATTTCCGCGCGAGCCTCGGCCCGATCCTGTCCCTGTCGCTCGGCGCGGTCCTGTTCACGACCCTGGCGGTCGGGCTCGTCGCCCACGCGGTGGTGCCGGCCCTGCCCTGGGCCGCCTGCTTCGCGCTGGGCGCCATCGTCTCGCCGCCGGACGCCGTGGCCGCCAAGGCGGTGCTCGCCCGCGTCGCCCTGCCCCGCCGGATGATCACGGTCCTGGAGGGCGAGAGCCTCGTCAACGACGCTTCCGGCCTCGTGCTCTACCGCTTCGCCGTGGCGGCCGCCCTGACCGGCAGCTTCAGCGCCTGGGCGGCCGTCGGCAGCTTCGCCTGGCTGGCGGTGGCGGGCGTCGCAATCGGGCTCGCCTGCGGGATGGCGGTGAACGCCGTCGTGCGGCGCCTGCACGACGCCAACGCCGTCACGGTGCTGAGCTTCCTCGCCGCCTACATCGCCTACCTGCTGGCCGAGGAGGTCCACGCCTCCGGGGTGCTCGCCGTGGTGGCCTGCGGCCTGATGATGGGCGGACGCGAGCACGAGACCTTCGACGCCCAGGCCCGCCGCCACGCCGTGGCGGTGTGGGAATTCGTCGTCTTCGTGCTGGAGGCGCTGGTCTTCGTGCTGATCGGGTTGGCGCTCCGCGGCGTGCTGGTGCGGACCGGCGGCGAACTCGGATCGCTCTCGGCCGGACTGCCCCTGGCGCTCGCCGTCACGGCGGCCTGCGTCATCGCCCGCCTGCTCTGGGTCTTTCCCGCCGTCTACCTGCGGCGGATCCTGTCGGCCCGGCTGCGGGCGCAGGAGCCCGCGCCGAGGCCGGCGGTGCCGCTGATCGTCGGGTGGGCCGGCATGCGCGGGGTGGTGACCCTGGCGGCGGCCCTGGCGCTGCCGGTCGACTTCCCCGGTCGCGACGCGATCCTGGTGGCGGCCTTCGCGGTGATCCTGTTCACCGTGCTGG
>CAXTCV010000132.1:0-10376 GCA_964242725.1 uncultured Methylobacterium sp. | reverse complement strand
CGCGGCCGGTAAAGCGATCAGCTTCACGGGCGGATTGAACAGCCTGACCATCACGTCGAGTTCGGTCATCACCGGGACCGTCGCGGCCTTCTCCGCCGCCGACACCTTCGGGCTCGGGGGCAGCACCAATGCGAGCTTCAGCCTCGCCCAGATCGGGGCGGCCAACGGAGCGACGCAGTACCAGGGCTTCGGCATCCTCCAGAAGTCCGGCACGAGCACCTGGACCGTCACCGGCACGCCGGGCACGCCGCTGGCCTATCAGGTCACCGCCGGCACCCTCGACCTCAACGGCGCCACGCAGACCGCCACGTCGCTCCGGCTCGCCGGTGGCACGCTCGCCAACGGCACGCTCACCAGCACCGGCGCCTTCGACGTGCAGGCGGGCACCGTCTCGGCCGTGCTGACCGGCACCGGTGCGCTGACCAAGACCACGACCGACACGGTCACCTTGTCCGGTGCCAACACCTACACCGGCACGACGACGGTCAGCGGCGGTATCCTCAACGTCGCCGGGTCGCTCGTCTCTGCGGCAACCGTGAACAGCGGCGGCACGCTCGCCGGCGCGGGCACGGTCGGCGGCCTTTCGGTGGCCTCCGGCGGCCTCGTCCATCCCGGCGCGGTCTCGGGCGTGCCCACGACGCTCAACGTCGCCGGCAACGTCACGTTCGCCGCCGGCTCGACTTACCGCGTCGCCCTGACCCCCGCGGCAGGCGACCGCATCACCGCTACCGGTACTGCCACGATCACCGGCGGCACCGTGGATGTGCGTGCAGGCACGGGCACCTACACGCCCACCACCTACACGCTGCTCTCGGCAGCGGGCGGCCTCACGGGCACCTTCACCAGCCTGCAGACCACAACCAACCTCGCCTTCCTGACGCCGACGCTCAGTTACGGCGCCAACACGGTCGGCCTCACCCTGACCCAGGCCGCGCCGGTCACCAGCGTGGCGACCACGACGAACCAGACTGGCGCCGCCACCGCCGTCCAGGCCGCCGTCACCAGTATGGCGAGCGCGCTGGCCGCCACGACGACTGCCACGACGACCTCGGGCACGACCGCGACTGCCGCGTCCGCTACGACGCCCACGGCCACCACCGCGGCGGCGGCGGCCGCGACCCCAGCCGCGCAGGTTGCGGTGGCGGTACTGAACCAGTCCGCGCCCGGCGCGGTGCAGGCGCTGAACAGCCTCTCGGGCGAGGTGCAGGCCTCGGCGATCTCCGCGCAGGTGCAGACCGCGTTCCTGGTGCAGGAGGCGATCCTCGATCATCTGCGCTTCGGCGCGGGCGACGGCTTTGCGGGCGGCCTCGGCGGCCCGGGGCTCACCGGCACCATCGGTCAGCGTTTCGCCCCGGGCACAACCCTGCCGGCGGCCTACAGCGCCGACGTAGCCGGAGCCCCCCTCGTCAGCCTCGTGCCGGTGCGGCCCGCGGCGCCCGCCTATGCGGTGTGGGGCCAGGCGTTCGGCGCATTCGGCGACACGGCGGGTACGGCCAACACCGCGCGGATCAACCGGCAGGTCGGCGGCTTCGTGCTCGGCGCCGAGACGGGCCTGAACGCTCTGTCCTCCATGGCGCCCGGGACCCTTATCTCCGACCTGCGGGTCGGCGTGGCGGCGGGCTACAGCTACACCGGCTTCGACGTGCCGGGGCGCCAGTCCACCGGCTCGGTGGAGAGCGCCTTCGGGTCCGTCTACGCGCGGGGCGGCCTCGGTCCGGTGCAGCTGCGCCTCGGCGCGGCCTATGCCGGCAACGCGCTGGACACCACGCGTGCGGTGCTGTTCCCCGGCGTCTCGCAGTCGGTCTCGGGCAAGACCGGCGGCGACACGGTGCAGGGCTTCGGCGAGGCCGGCTACCGGATCCGCGCGGGCGCCGGATACTTCGAGCCGTTCGTGGGTGCGGCCGCGCTGCACATCCGCCGGAACGGCTTCAGTGAGACGGGCGGGGCGGCTGCGCTCACCGTGTACGGACGCGGCTACGACGTCCAGACGGCGACTGTGGGCGTGCAGGGGCAGTTCGTGCTCCTGGCGTGTCTGGACTCGGGCCAGTCGCTCATCGCACAGGGACTGGCCGGCTACCGGCGGGCGTTCGGGGACGTCGTGCCCCAGGCGCTGCTGGCCTTCGGCGGCGGCGGTCAGGCATTCCTCACCGCGGGCGTGCCGGTGGCGCGTTACGCTCTCGTGGCCTCAGCGGGGCTCGACTGGCACGTGATGGCCAACACGACGATCGGCGTGACCTACACGGGTCAGGTCGGCAGTCGCGCCCAGGACCATGCCGTCAAGGGCAGCTTCTCCTATCGGTGGTGAGGTGACATAGTCTCGCGGCGAATACTCTTGCCAGCGGCAAGAGTGGTTTGAATTGCCACCCAGACCAATAGGGTTTGTGTCGGGGCCCGGTGGGAACCGGCCATTGCGACCACCTCGGCGGTCCACGCCGAGATCGCCTGCTCGCACGCGAGTTCCGGGGCGCTGGCCAGGCGCTACGGCGTGTCCACCGAGACCATCCGCAAATGGCGCGAACGCGGCCCCGATGCGGGTCAGGAGCGCTCGGCTCGGCCTCACAAGCTGCCCTGGCGCGCCAGCGACGAGGAGGGCGCCATCGTGTGCGCGCTCCGCCGCTCCGCCGGCGTTCGTCTGGATGCGCTCACTTTCGTGGCCCGCCACTTCCTGAGGATCGCGAACGCGTCTCGCGCAAACACTCCCTGTACGTCGCCATCGACCGCGCCTCTCGCTGCGTGCACCTCGCGGTCAAGGGCGACGAGACCACGGCCTCGGCCGTCGCCTTCCTGGCGGACGCGCTCGGGGCTTTTCAATGCGAGGGCCCCCACATGCTCACCGACCGCGGCTCCTGTTTCACGGCCGATCCCTTCGAGGCCGCCGGCGAGCGGCACGGCGTGCAGCATCGCAAGACGCGCCCCTACGTGCCCAGAATCAACGGCATGGTCGAGCGCCTCAACGGTCGCGTCCAGCGGGCGGTGCTGGGGATCACACTAAGGCCACGCCGACCTGGAGATCGTGCTGCGCGGCTGCAACGCGGCCTACAACGGCCGCCGGCCACGCGTGCTCGACGGCCTCTGGCCCGAGATGGTGCTGCACCCGCGTCTGGAAGCCGATCCCGCGCGCGCCGATCCGACCTCCGGACCATCCAGTCCCAATCTCATCAAACGCGCCTTTCGCATCGTCGCAGACGCCAAGCAGGTCTCGCATCCAGACAGAGCCGAAGACGCATAGCCTGACTTGACGAGGCGGGCGGTTCAGGTGGCTTCGAGGGGAACGTCCAAGGTGCAAACGACCCCGGTGGGCTCGTAGAGGAGGTGCACCGCGCCCCCGAGCTCGCTGGCCAAGCCGCGCTCGATCATCCGACTTCCGAACCCCCTACGGGCTGGCGGCGACACGGGTGGTCCGTCCCGTTCCTGCCAGCGTAGCTTGAGGCGCTGACGGGCGTCGGCGCATCCCCCGTCTGATTCTACTGTCAGCCAGGATACCTCAACCACGCCGACGCCGTTGGAGAGGGCTCCGTACTTCATGGCGTTCGAGGCGAGCTCATGCAGCATCATCGACAGGGCGAGGGCGGTGCGGGGTACCAAGCGCACGCTAGCGCCATCCCACCGGCAGCGGCGGCCGTCGGGATTATGGAGGCTCAGGGCATCGGCTACGATCCGGGCTAGGTCCGCGCCATCCCAGTTCTCTGCCGTCAGCACGTCGTGGGCCTTGGACAGGGCGATCAGTCGCGCCGTAATGGCTTCGCGGGCCTCGCCCAGGGACGTGGCGGACCGGAGCGATTGCGTGGCGAAGGCTTGGACGGTAGCGAGAGTGTTCTTCACCCGATGATTGAGTTCGTGGATGAGAAGCTGCTGGTGCTCGCTGGCCAGCTGGGCCTCGGTCAGATCCCTCAGGATCTTGAGGAAGCCCGCGATCCCGCCGTCGTCGTCACGCATCGGCATCATCAAGCCATTGGCCCAGAACCGGCGACCATCCTTGCGCAGGTGCCAGCGGTTGTCGTCGGCTCGACCCTCGGTGACGGCCAGCCTCATCTCGTCCTCTGCGATGGCCTCCCGGTTATCGTCGGGCGTGAAGATCACGTTCACCGGACGGCCGACGGCCTCCTCCTCGCTCCATCCCAGCAGGTTCTCCGCGCCGGTGTTCCAGCCGGTGATGCGGCCGGCCAGGTCGATGGTGAAGATCGCGTAGTCCTTCGCGCTCTCGACCGCGAGCCGGTAACGGGCCTCGTTGGCTGCCAGCACGGTTGCGTGTGCCGTCAGGGTAACGAGGGATCGCTCCAACTCCGCGGACCGTGCCTGCTCCAAGGCCAAGGCCGCCCGGCACTCTGCGATCTCACGCGCGTGCTCCACCATCGCCGGCTGGATGCCGTCGGCCACGCGCTGCACGGCCTCGTCCAGGGCCCGCCTCAGACGGGCGTTCTCCGCTTCGAGCGCAGCTTCTCGGTCTTCATGCGAGAGGATGGACGCGTCACGATCCATCAGACAGGTCCCCCAAAACGACTCGCCTTTCGCAATCGGTCTACCGTTGCCCGAACAGGGCGTCGTTTCGGCTCCGCCAGGCTTCGTCCGACAGCCATTTGTAATCCTGGTCCGGCATGAGCGGGACGGCCTTCACCGCGGCACTCGCCATGGGAAGGAAGAAACTATCGCGCTCCTGCGAGACCTTCAGCGACCGGATCGGGACGATGATGCTGTCCTTGCCCGGCGTGAAGAAACCGCCCGCGGCAACGACCGCGTATTCCCGGCGGTCCTTCGCCCCAAAAACAACGTTCCTGACTTCACCCACGATCTGGTCGTCGGAGCTACGAACCTCAGCACCGATGACTTGGTCCGCGCGTAAGCCGAGCGGCAACTCGTCGACGCTGACCAGCGGTTTGGCATCTTTCTCATCGCGCCGGCCCTTCTTGGCGCCGCGCTGAATCTTCGGATCCCGTGCTGCCATCTGTTCCTCTGCGGCGTCCTCGTCGTTGTCGCCCAAGCTGCTCATGTTCGGGCCCGCGATCAGTTCTCTGATGTTGGCCATGAGGCGCTCGCAATCGGCGTGTCGTCCGTAGGACCACAGCGTGAAGGCGGCATCACGCAGGCTGCGGAGGTCCTTCACGGTCTGTCGGTTCGTGGGACCCCGCAGGTCGGGCTTCTGAAGGATGGCCTCTTCCAGCTTGGTATCCGCAATCTGGCATTCGGCCAGGACCTGCGTGGCCGAAAGGGCGCCGAGAAGAGTGGCGAGGAGCAGTCGTTTCGGGGTGATCATGATCAGCTTTGGTTGTTCGACGGTGGAGCTAGGACCGGACCGTTGGCACATAGACCCTCTCGTATGGTCCCGGCTTCGCGGGTGCGAGAAGCCTGAGAGCCCAGGCTCTCGTCGAATGACGGCTCGCCAGTGTCGGGCATCAGATCCTGTACGTCTTTCGACGGAATTTCGATAACGACGAGCATGGTTGCCGTCATCACCCGAGCGCCATGAGCCCCCCGCACGTCGATACGCAGCTGAGATGCGCTCTTGCCCAGCTGCAGGCCGGCGGAAAGCTCTACGAGGGATCGACGCACTTATTCGTGGACCGCCGCGAGGCTATCGTTCAGGCTACCCCGATTGTCGATAGAGAGTCGTCCATCGTTTATATCAAATATATCAAAAACGTAGCCTGTCATGAGGCTCTCCGCTTGGAGCAGGCGGGAGCACATCGAACGCTCAGGCGCCAGCGCCCTGCATTCGCGGCCAACGATCGTTGTAATTTAGAGCGCATCGACTCGAAATACAACGATGCGACCACTTTAATTTCACGCTGCCGGGCAGCCGAGCATAATGATTCAAATAAATAAAAGCGATCCCGGAACATAATTGCAATTGAAATCTTAACCTTGAGCATAGAGAAATTGTCTTAGATTTCAGCTTTCGGAGTATAATTCATGATTATGCTAGACCCTATCAGCGGAAAGCGGGTGACGTTATCGATCAAGCAAGCAGGACTGCCGCGCAGGCAAAGCTTTGACGCTGATCAGGCCGGACTTTCCTTCGAGCGAAAGTCCGGATCGCTGACTGCCCAGCCCCACCTGGAGACAACCTGGCACTCGCGAGCCGAGCCGGAGCAGCACGCCGAGGGTCAAGGCAATGTCGGTCGCGGCCGAAATGGCCCAGCCACGCAGGGTCTCCGGTGAGTGTCGATTGACGGCTAGGTGCATGGTTCCGCGACGGTACGAGCATACGCGCACCTCAAAAGGCGGCCGGTGCCGCCAAAAGGGGGAGATCTGCGGCCGAGCGGGACGCTCGTGAAGCTCGTGGCGGCGCGCGAGGCGGCTATGGGACCGAGGCCCGCGTGATCACGGATGGTCGCGGACGGGCCATCGCCTTCCGGCTGGCGCCCGGTCAAGCTCATGAACCGCCGCACGCCATTCCCCTGCTCGACCGACTGCCCGGTGTGCCCATGTGGGTCGAGGGCGACCGCGGCTTCACCAGCCACGCCTTCCGCAAGGCCATCTGGGACGTGGGAGCGCGGCCCGCGATCCCGCCCCAGCGCCGCGAAGCGCCCGTCGCCTGCCCGGATCGGATCTGCAACGACCGCAACCAGGTCGAGCGTTTCTGGGCGAGGCTCAAGGGGTGGCGCGCCATCGCCACCCGCTATGAGAACACGGCCGTCGGCTTCATGGGCGTCCTCTGCCTCGCCGCCGCCCTCGATCGGCTCAACCGATGACACGCCCAATGCTGACCCCCGCGTGAGAAAACCTGACACAGGTGGCGGATCGCTCATCGATCGGGAGGCGTTCGGGAAGCCGTGAGAGGCGGCATCCCGGCCTTCAGAAGCAGCTTTCCCACATCCCGACAGCGGTTCTCCGCGGCGCGCGAGATTGATGCACCCGCATCCTCAGCCGTCATGGTATGTCGCCCCGCACGACCGCGGCCGCGGGACGATCAACCCTCAACACCGGGACTTTGCATGCTGGCTTGGTTTCGCGCGCTCATGCCGAAGGAGGATCGCTTCTTCGACCTGTTCGAGCGCCATGCCGCCACGCTCGTGGACGGCGCGGCCGCGCTTCGGGCGCTGCTCGATGGAACGCAGGACGTACCAACGGCCTGCCGCGCGATCGCCGAGCACGAGGACAAGGCCGACGTGATCACCCGCGAGGCTCTGCTCGCGGTCCGCAGAACCTTCATCACGCCCTTCGACCGCGGCGACATTCAGGCCCTGGTCACCTCTCTCGACGACGCCATCGACCAGATGCTCAAGGCTGCCAAGGCGGTCCAGCTTTTCGAGGTGACCGCCTTCGAGCCGGCGATGCGTGAGATGGGCGAGGTGATCCAGGAGGCTGCAGCCGTGATCGCGCAGGCTCTCCCAAAGCTGCGGGCGCTGAACGAGAACGCGACCGTCCTGAACACCCTCACCGAGCGTGTCATCCAACTGGAGGGGCGCGCCGACGACCTCCACAATGCCGGAATGAAGACCCTGTTCAAGGCGTCCCGGCAGGACCCTATGGCCTTCCTGGTCGGGTCCGAACTCTACGACCATCTGGAGAAGGTCATGGATCGGTTCGAGGATGTGGCGAACCAGATCAGTAGCATCCTCGTCGAACACGTCTGAGCCGACGAGCCGCACGCGTGACGCTCCTGATCGCCCTTATCGCCGTCGCCCTGTTCTTCGACTTCCTGAACGGCTTGCACGATGCCGCCAACTCGATCGCCACCATCGTGTCGACCCGGGTGCTGGCGCCGCGATACGCCGTGTTCTGGGCGGCGTTCTTCAACTTCGTGGCCTTCCTGGTCTTCGGCCTGCACGTTGCCGGGACGGTCGGGTCCGGCATCATCGACATCGCGGTGGTGGATGACCGCGTGATCCTGGGCGCGCTCGGCGGTGCAATCACCTGGAACCTGCTCACCTGGTATGCCGGCATCCCGTCCTCGAGCTCGCACGCCCTTATCGGCGGCCTTCTCGGAGCCGGCATCGCCAAAGCCGGGCTTGGCGCGATCGTCTGGCCGGGCGTCATCACCACGAGTGCCGCCATCGTGCTCTCGCCGGCGCTGGGCTTCCTGCTCGCGCTGCTGCTCGTGCTCGGCGTCTCGTGGATCTTCGTGCGCTCGACGCCGGTCGCCGTGGACGGGCTGTTCCGGAACCTGCAGTTCGCCTCAGCCTCGCTCTACTCCCTCGGGCATGGCGGCAACGACGCCCAGAAGACCATGGGCATCATCGCCGTGCTTCTCTACGCCCACGGCGCGGGCAGCGGCGCGTTCCACGTGCCGCTCTGGGTGGTGCTGTCCTGCCAGAGCGCCATGGCGCTCGGCACCCTGCTCGGCGGCTGGCGTATCGTGCACACGATGGGATCGAAGATCACGCGGCTGACGCCCATGCAGGGCTTCTGCGCCGAGACCGGCGGTGCACTGACCCTGTTCGCCGCCACGGCGTTCGGGATTCCGGTCTCGACCACCCACACGATCACCGGGGCGATCGTGGGCGTCGGCGCGGCCCGGCGGGTCTCGGCGGTCCGCTGGAACGTGGCCCAGGGCATCGTGGTCGCTTGGGTGATCACGATGCCGGCCGCCGGCCTGGTCGCGGCCCTGGTCTACGGCGTGTCCGGCCTCATGCTGCCGTAAGGTGGGCCTCACCGTACGAACCTGCCGCACGCACCAGCTCCCGCGGTAATCCACAGCCGATGCGATAGGCCGCGCTGCACACAACCGGTACGGGGCGTTGTCGGGGAGGCAGGGCGGGATTCGCCTGCTGCGCGTAGGTTGAGACTGAAGGTACGTTGATGCACGCCACCGGAGCGTATGGACCCGAAGAGCGGGCAGCGGCTCTGGAGCGACAGCGCACCCTGAAGATGGCCAAGTCTGCCCACGCCTACGTTCGGGGCAACACCCTGCAGTTTTACGAGTGGCTGGACGGTCTCACCCGCGGCACGCTGCCCGAAGGCCCGGCAATCTGGATCTGCGGCGACTGCCACCTCGGCAACCTGGGCCCGCTCGCCGACGCCGACGGCCAGGTAGACATCCAGATCCGTGACCTGGACCAGACGGTGGTCGGCAATCCCACGCACGACCTCATCCGCCTCGGCCTGTCGCTGGCGAGCGCCGCGCGCGGCTCGGACCTGCCGGGTGTCGTCACGGCGCGCATGCTGGAGGAGATGATTCAGGGCTATGCGCGAGGGCTCGCCGGTCCGTCCGACACGGAGCCTCCGCCCGAGCCGGACGTGGTGCGCACGGTGCGCCGTCGCGCCCTGGGCCGCCACTGGAAGCATCTCGCCCGCGAGCGCCTGAAGGATGTCGAGCCCGCCATCCCGCTCGGGCGCAAGTTCTGGGCGCTCGACGCGCGTGAGCGCGCTGCCTTGGACGAGCTTTTCGGACAGGAGCCCGTTCGCGACTTGGTCCTGGCCTGCAGCGGGCGGAGCGACGCGGCCACCATTCGACTGATCGATGCCGCTTACTGGATGAAAGGCTGCTCCTCGCTCGGCTTCCTGCGCTACGCCGCCCTGGTGCGGATCGAGGAGTCCGAGGGGAAGCGACGCCTGGCGCTCGTCGACCTAAAGGAGGCTGTGGGGCCGGCTGCACCAGCTACAGCCGGTGCGGAGATGCCGGCCGACCCTGCCCACCGCGTCGTTACCGGCGCACGGGCGCTGTCGCCGAACCTGGGCGAGCGCATGCTGCCGGTGCGCCTCCTCGGCAAGCCCGTGGTGATGCGCGAGCTGGCGCCACAGGATCTCAAGCTCGATGTCGACCAGTTCAGCCGTGCCGAGGCGGTCCGGGCAGCGCACTACCTCGCCCACGTGGTTGGCAGGGCGCATGGCCGGCAGATGGATGAGGCGACACGCTCACGGTGGCGCAGCGAGGTCACCGGGAACAGGAGCCACGCCGAGGGAGCGCCGTCGTGGCTGTGGTCGAGCGTGGTCGAGCTCGCCGGCCGCCACGAAGTCGGCTACCTGCAGCACTGCCTCCGGTATGCGGACGGCGAAGCGGCATAATGCAAAGCTGCGCTCACGAGATGGACGCCCGCGGCGTCGATCGCACCTGATGGAATTCATCGAAGATTCGCCAGAACTGGCGGTCCAAGTTTTCCGTGTCCGCGCGTTTCAGGCGATGGATCGCGTCGGGGTGTCTCGTCACTCACGACGGAGCGTCGCTTGGCCCCACGGCCTCCATCCGCAGCCCTGTCGCTCGGTCGAAGATGTGGAGATGCGCAGCGGGGAACGATACGCGGATGGCGTCGCTCACCGGAGCACCATTCGCGATCTTGAGCGTCAGCGACGCTTCGCCCGGGCGTGCGGCATGCACGAGCATCTCGGAGCCGAGGAGTTCCACGACCTCGATCGGCCATGTCATGCCCGACGCATCAAGTCCGATATGCTCCGGGCGAATGCCCAGAACCACAGGGTGACCATCGGGGCGGTCGAAT
>CAXTCV010000131.1:0-10379 GCA_964242725.1 uncultured Methylobacterium sp. | reverse complement strand
CAATTACAAGCTCATGACCCAGCGCGCCCGGCGCGAGGACGTGCGGCCGATCGTGAGCGAGCAGGCGGCTTTCTCGGCCGATCGGGAGCAGTTCTGCCGCAGCTACGCCCGCGAGGGCACCCACGGCTTCTGCCATCTGCGGTTCACCGAGAACCGGGCCCTGGCGCTCGCGACCCGGCTCGGCGCGAACACGGCGGTGCCCACCGCGGCCGCGGCCCCGCGCAGGTCCCGGCCGAAGCCCGCCACGGAGCCCGCCGTCGACGGGATGAACCCGGACACGGCCGGCGGGATGCCGCCGGAATAGGGGTTCAGGCCCGGCCGGCCGTCATCGACAGCATGGCCGGGTCGATGCCGTTGGTCCGCAGGGCGCGCTCGTACTTGGCGTCGAGATTCGTGTTGAAGATCAGCTCGGGGTCGGCCGGGCAGTTGAGCCAGCCGTTGGCCATGATCTCGCTCTCGAGCTGCCCCGCCTGCCAGCCGGCATAGCCCAACGCCAGCACGGCGCTCGCCGGACCATCGCCGCTGGCGATGGCGCGCAGGATCTCGACGGTCGCGGTCAGGCAGATGCCGTCGTCGATGATCAGCGTCGATTGCTGGATGTGGAAATCGTCGGTGTGGAGCACGAAGCCGCGCCGCCCCTCCACGGGGCCGCCCATCAGGACCGGCATGTGCCCGACCCGCTCGTGCAGGCGGATCGCATCCGCCTCCGGGCAGACGTCGAGCTGGACCAGCAGGTCCGGCATGCTGATGTCGGTGGCCGCCTTGTTGACGATGATGCCCATCGCGCCGTCCGCCGAGTGCGCGCAGACGTAGATCACCGAGCGGGCGAAGCGCTCGTCGGCCATCCCGGGCATCGCCACGAGGAACTGGCCGTCGAGGAAGCTCGGGCCGGTGAGCGTGGACTGCACGGGCGACGCTGGGTTCGACATGCGCGTATGCTACGCGGCCCCCTCGCCTTGTCCAGCGGACAAAGCGCGCGGGAGGCCGGCTGGGCAGGGCTCGAAAGACGCTGTCGAATCTGCGGGCGGACCGCTACACTGCGTCGCTCTTATGCCTGAGATTCTTCGTGAGGCTGATGACGCGGTGAACGGAGCTGTTCCGATGGCGGATGCTGCATCGCCTGCTGCCTTCGACATCGAGGCCCAGCGTGCCCAAATCCAGCGGGCGCGGGAGGAGACGAACAAGTTCGCCGCCGAGCAGCACAAGCTCATGGCCGAACTCACGGCCGAAGCGGCCAAGCTGGCCGCGGAGCAGCTCGAGATGTCGGCTGAGGCCGCCAAGCTGGGCCGCGACCGGGCTCTCGCGCCCTGGCAGGTCGCGCTCTCGGGCATGGCCGCAGGCGCGGCCTTCTTCGGCGCCGGCGCCGCCTTCATCAAGCTCCTGGGGGCCTGACCGCATCGGCGCCGCGCCCGTCCTCGACAGGCCCCGCCCGCCACGCTAGGTCAGGCGCGATTGTCCAGCGCGCGATCCGAGCGCGCGTCAATGAAGGGACCCGCGATGATCCAGGTCGGAGACCACCTGCCCCAGGCGACCTTCCGGGTGACCGGCCCCGAGGGCCCGATCGCCCGCACCACCGACGACGTGTTCAAGGGGCGGCGCGTGGTCCTGATCGGCGTCCCGGGCGCCTTCACGCCGAGCTGCCACCGCAACCACCTGCCGGGCTTCGTCACCCACAAGGACGCGATCCTGGCCCGCGGCGTCGACGCCATCGCGGTGACGAGCGTCAACGACGTGTTCGTGCTCGACGCGTGGTCGAAGGCGAGCGGTGCCGAGGGTCTTGAGTTCCTGGCCGACGGCAACGCCGACTTCGCCAAGGCCATCGGCCTGGAGATGGACGGCACCGGGTTCGGCCTCGGGATGCGCTCGAAGCGCTACGCGATGCTGGTCGAGGACGGCGTGGTGAAGATCCTCAACATCGAGGAGACGCCCTCGAAGGCGGAGATCTCCGGCGCCGAGGCCCTGCTCAAGCTGCTCTGAGCGCGGTTTTCGGGCCGGACTTCCCGGCGGCGGCGAGCGCCGTCCCGGTCCGCTGGCCCGCGGCCTTCACGCCTCCGCGAGGTCGATCGCGTCCAGCCCCTCGTGATGCAGGAGCAGCACGCCGGTCGCGGCCGCGAGCCGGCGGGCGGCCGGCGTGAAGCCGGCGTTCGAGACCACCGCGGCGCGGTCGCCCGCCCAGTAGCGCTGGGCCGCGGCCGCCTCCTGGACCGCGGCATTGCCCACGGGCTTGGTCAGGCGCTTGCACTGGACGATCAGGCGCCGGCCGTCGCGGATCGCCACGATGTCGGCGCCCTGGTCGCCGCTCGCCGGGGTCCGGTGCGCCCGCCACCCCGCCCGGGCGAGGCGCTCGGCGCAGTAGCGCTCGTAGTCGAGCCCGTCCTCCGGGGCGTCCTCCTCCTCCGGCAGGGCGATAGCGGCCGCCTCGGCCTCGACGATCGCCAGCATCCGCGCCCGCTCGGCGAGCGCGAGGTCGGCGTCGCGGGTGCCGATCTGCGGGATCACCGTGCGGTCGAGGAAGTAGTCGCGCTCGCGCAGCCAGCCGTCGATGATCCAGTTGCCGTAGGCGTCGCGGAAACTCTCCTGCCGCCGCCGCAGGGCCAGCGTCTCTCCGTGCGCCCGGGCGATGCGCCGGACCCGGGCCCGGAAGCGGCGCGGCCGACCGACATGGCGGAGCAGCACGCAGGCCAGGGCGAGCCCCGTGGCCGCGAGGGCGGGGGCGCCGTACCAGAGCCCGAACGGACAGCCGAGCACGGCCGTCCAGAACAGGCGGGCGACGGGACTGGGCTTGCCGGGCATCGGATCTCGGGGCGCGGACGGGTCGCAGACCCTCGCAAGCCGCCCTTGCCCGATGCCTAACCGCGGCCGGAAAGTTGTGGATGCGGCGGCGCCCTCAGCCCTTCCGGCGCTGATGGCCGAGGCCCATGCTCTTGGCGAGGCTGGACCGGGCCGCGGCGTAGTTCGGCGCGACCATCGGATAGTCGGGCGCCAGGCCCCATTTCTGCCGATACTCGTCGGGCGTCAGATTGTAGTGCGTCCGCAGGTGGCGCTTAAGGGACTTGAACTTCTTCCCGTCCTCCAGGCAGACGATGAAGTCGGCCTGGACCGAGCGCCGGACCGAGACGGCGGGCCGCAGGTCCTCGGCCGGCGCGGACGCGGGCTGGCTGATTGAATGCAGAGCGGCGTGAACCGCGGCGATCAGCCCGGGCAGTTCCGGTACGGGCACCGGATTGTTGCTCACGAAGGCCGACACGATGTCGACCGAAAGCGTGAGAAAATCCGTCTGCCCTTCGACCGTGGAATCCATCCCTCAAACCTCCTGGCGATTCCGGGCTCGCGCGGTCATGCGACGCCAAAGATCGGAATCTGTTTCCGTCCCACCTGTTGTCGGCAGTTGAGGCGCATCTACTATTGTGATGCGAATTTTATGGCAAGACCAAATTACACATTGCCATAGCTGCCGTTCTAGCGAGGATAAAGGGTGCCGGATATTTGATCTGCCCGGTGCGCGGAAGCCGGCCGGGCCGCGGAGGATCGCGCCGCGACTGTCCCGGGACAGTGGGGCGTTGCCTGAGCGGCGGCGTGCGCCATCTGGTAGGATTGCGGGCACCCGGGATTCGTGTGCCCGATCCCGACGTGAGCGAGGGACACCCCATGCACGCCGGCACGACCGACCCGCGGGACCCGACCCCGTGACGGCGGTCTCGTGAGCACCTATCGGTTCGACAAGCTGCTGGCGCCCCGGTCGATCGCCCTGGTCGGCGCGATGGCGCGCGAGGGCTCCCTCGGCCGCAGCGTCCTCGACGGCCTGCGCGCCGCGGGCTTTCCCGGCGCGATCCTGCCGGTGCAGCCCGATCATGCGGAGATCGCCGGCCTCCCCTGCGTCCCGCAGATCGCGGATCTGCCCACCGTCCCCGATCTCGTCCTGATCGCGGTGCCGCCGCTGCGCGTTCCCGAGGTCGTCGCGCAGGCGGCGGCGGCCGGCGCGGGGGCGGCCGTCATCCTGACGGCCCGGCTCGGCTCCGGGCCGGACGACCCCGGGCCGACCGCGCACCGGATCGCCCGCGCGCACGGCCTGCGCCTGCTCGGCCCCGACAGCGCCGGCCTGGCCGTGCCCGGCGCCCAGCTCAACGCCAGCCTGTTCGCCCACGCGCCCGCTGCCGGCGACCTCGCCCTCGTCTCGCAATCGGGCACGGTCGCGGCGGCCATCGTCGAATGGGGGGCCCGCCACGGGACGGGTTTCTCGGCGGTCCTCTCGCTCGGCAGCGTCCTCGATATCGGCGTGGCCGATTGCCTCGATCATTTTGCTTCCGATTACCGCACCCGCGCGATCCTGCTGTGCCTCGACCGGGTCGCGGATGCCCGCCGGTTCATGTCGGCCGCCCGCGCCGCCGCCCGGGCCAAGCCCGTGGTGGTCCTGCGCGCCGGGCGGCACGGACGCGCGAACCGCACCGCCGAGACCCATACGGGGGCGCTGGCCAGGCCGGACGCGGTCTACGCCGCGGCGTTCCGACGGGCCGGGCTGCTGGCGGTGCAGGATCTCGACGCCATGTTCTCCGCCGTCGAGACCCTCGGGCGCCAGCGCCCCTTCCCGGGCGACCGGCTCGCGATCCTGTCGAACGGTCGCGGCATCGGCCTCCTCGCCGCCGACCGGCTGCTCGAGCGCGCGGGGATCATGGCGGGGGCCGCCGAGGCCGAGGGCCGCCCGGCCGGCAACCCCCTCGACCTCGGCATCGACGCGGCGGGACCGGCCTTCGCGGCCGCCCTCGGGCCGATCCTCGCCGACCGCACCAGCGACGCCGTGCTGGCGATCCACGTCCCCACCGTCCGCTCGAGCGCGGGCGAGGTCGCCGACGCGATCGCCGACACGGTCAAGCGCGCCCGCGCCGGACAGACGCGCAAGAAGCCGCTCTTCGCGGTGTCGCTGGGGGACGCCGAGGCGGCACGGGCAGCCTTCGCGCGCGCCGGCCTCCCGCATTTCGCCACCGATTCCGAGGCGATCGAAGGGTTCCTCCACCTCGTGCGCTACCGCGAGGCCCAGGACGACCTGATGCGGACACCCGACTCGCTGCCCCGCGACTTCTCCCCCGACACGGCCCGGGCCCGCACGATCATCGCCCACTCCCTGCGCCAGGGGGCGGCGTGGCTCGATCCGATCGCGGTCAACGGCCTGCTCGAGGCCTACGGGATCCCGATCGTGCCGATCACGCTGGCCCCCGACAAGGATGCCGCGGCGGCGGCCGCCTGGCCGATCATCGCGGCGGGCGGCGCGGTCGCCCTCAAGGTCGTCTCCCCCGACATCGTGCACAAATCCGACATCGGCGGCGTCCATCTCGACCTCACCAGCGAGGCCGATGTCCGGGAGGCCGCGCGCAGCATCCTGGCCCGGGCGCGCCGGGAGCGGCCGGACGCCCGGGTGACCGGCTTCGCGGTGCAGCCCATGGTCCGCCGGGGCCAGCGCCGCGAGCTCATCGCCGGGCTCGCCGAGGATCCGGTCTTCGGTCCCGTGGTGGTGTTCGGGCGTGGCGGCACGGCCGTGGAGGTGATCGACGACCGGGCGCTGGGCCTGCCGCCGCTCGACCTGACCCTCGCCCGGGATCTCATCGGCCGGACCCGGGTCGCCCGGCGCCTCGATGCCTATCGCGACGTGCCGGCGGCCGACCTGCCGGCGATCGCCCTGACGCTCGTGAAGCTGGCGCAGCTCGCCGCGGACCTGCCGCAGGTCCGCGAACTCGACATCAACCCCCTGCTGGCCGACGAGACCGGCGTCCTGGCCCTGGACGCCCGGGTGCGGATCGGGCGCTGGGAGAAGGGGCGGCACGGGCGCGGCCATCCGCGCTTCGCGATCCGGCCCTATCCGGCGGAATGGGTGCGGACCCTCAACCTGAAGAACCGCACGATCCGCGTGCGCCCGGTGCGCCCGGAGGACGAGGGCCTGTTCCTGGCCTTCTTCCAGGGGCTCGACCCGGAGGACCTGCGGCTGCGCTTCTTCGGGCCGGTGCGCGCGTTCAGCCACGCCTTCCTGGCCCGCCTCACGCAGCTCGACTATGCCCGCGCCATCGCGTTCGTCGCCACCGAGGTGGAGCCGCAGGGCGCCGAGCGCATGCTCGGCGCCGTCCGCCTGCACGCCGACGCCAACCACGAGAGCGGGGAATACGCGATCGCGGTCGGCCGCGACGCGAGGGGAAGCGGGCTCGCCTTCTCGCTGATGCGCCTGATGATCGACTGGGCGCGCTCCGAGGGGATCGGCCGGGTCGAGGGCATGGTGCTGGCCGAGAACCGGCCGATGCTGGCGGTCTGCCGGCGCCTCGGCTTCGCGCAGGGGCGCGATCCGGAGGATCCGGGGCTGGTGAAGGTGAAGCTGGACCTGACGGGCGGATCACCGGCGGCGGGCTAGAGCATCCTCCCGAAAGGTCGACGCCGGCTTTCGGAAAAAGCCGATGCGCAATCATTGACCGACAGCATCGCGCCGGGTCCGGTTTCCGGGACGATGCGCTAGGCCGGCGATCCGCATTCCGAACGCCGGTCTGATGCTCGCTCCGATCGACGGCATCGGTGCCGCCGTCTTGGCGAACGGAGCGACGCAATCCAGGGCGGCACCACGCCAGCAAGCCCCGCGCTGCCCTGGGTCACGTCGCGTCGCCCGTTGTGATGGAATAGCCGCGACGATCGAAACGCTCGAACTGAAACCGGATGATGTCTGCCTTCCGTCTGACCGAACCGACGTCAGTCGACACGGGGCGCGGGTTCCAAGGGCCGATGCTCCGCCCGGGTCTTGATGGGCTCAAGTTTGGCCGCCGGGGCGGGCTTCGCGGGAACGGGCACAGCGACCTTTCGGGCGGGGGCACCGGCGGGCGACGGAGTCCCCGCGGGCGGTGCGGCCGCGGTTCCGGCCGGCGGGATCGCGCCTGTCGCCGCGGGCTCGGAGGCCGGCGTGTCGAGGGTGTAGATGTCGTCGCGGAAATGCGTCTTCCCGTCCGGGGTGGCGTAGCCCGTGAGGTACACGAAGGCCACCGGCACCGGCTTCACCAGCTTGATGTCGCGGCGCTCGCCGTCCGCGATGCCGGTCTCGATCTCGATCGGCCCCCAGCTCGTGCCCGGCCCGTTCGGCCCGTCGGCGCCCTGCAGCAGCCAGCCGACCAGCTCCTTCACCTGCCCGACCCGGACGCAGCCGTGGCTGTGGAAGCGCACGCTCGCGGCGAACAGCGACTTCGCCGGCGTGTCGTGCATGTAGACGGCAAAGCGGTTCGGCATGTCGATCCGCACCTGACCCAGCGAATTGTCGAAGCCGGAATCCTGGCGCAGGGTGTAGTTGACCGCCCTCTCGCCCGCCCAGTCGATCCGCGTCGGGTCGACCTCGCCGGCCGGCCCGAGGATGCGGATGTGGTTCCGGGCGAGGTAGCCCGGGTTCCTGCGCATCTGCGGGATGATCTCGTTCTTCACCACCGAGGCCGGCACGGTCCAGGTCGGGTTGAAGTTGATGTCGGTGATCCGCGTCTCCACCGTCGGTGTCGCCTTGTCGGGGGAGCCGACGACGGCGACGTAGCGGCGCACCACGGCGCCGTTCTCCACCGCCTCCACGGCGGCCGAGGGGATGTTGACCACGACGTAGCGCTCGCCGAACGGGAATTTCGAGCCCATCAGCCGGGCCGCCGAGGCGGCGAGCTGCCGCTGGCGCACCGGGGCGGGCACGTTCAGCGCGTTGATCGTAAGCCGGCCGAGGATGCCGCTGTCGGGCAGGCCGTGGCGCCCCTGGAAGGCCGCGACCGCCGCCACCAGCGGCGGGTCGAGGCGGTCGCTCGGGGGCGCGTCCGCCGGCAGGTCGCCGGTCAGGGTCAGGTGGTGGCGGAGCGCCGGGATCGCCGGGCTGGAGGCGCCGGGCGCCAGGCGCGCGAGGTCGTCGGGCAGCCGCTCCCATCCGCCGGCCTCCGCGAAGGCGGCGTAGCGCTCGGCCGCCCGGAGGGTGTCGAGGAAGGTGCGCGCGGTCAGCGTCGGGCTCGGGTCGGTGGAGACCCGGGCGTAGACGAGGGGCGCGGGCTCGCGCGACGCCTTGGCGATGTCCGGCTTGGCGGGAGCGGGCTTGAGTGCGGCGGCGGCCGCAGCCTCCGGGGGCTTCGCCTCCGGCGCCCTCGTGTCGGGCGCCTTGGCGTCCGGGCCCTTCGCCTCTTGGCCCTTCGCCTCCTGGCCCTTCGCGGAGCCGGCCTCCGAAGCCGCGGGCGAGGTGGAGACCGGGACGGCCGCCGGCGGGAGCGGCGCTATGGTGCTCGGGCCGGAAGCCGGCGCGGCCGCCTGGGAGCCCTCCGCCCGCGCATCGGCCGGGACGCCGAGCAGGGCCAGGAGCGACAGGCCCGCACCGAGGGCGGCGCGCGGGCGGGCGCAGCGGCGGAGTTGGACCGGGACCATACGCGACACTCCCGAGGGCGCCCGGAGGGGCGCGGTCGGGGCGGATGGTAGGCGTGCGTGGTTACCAATCCCCTCCGTGTCGGAGCCCGGCCCGCGGCGGCGATTCACCAATCCGCGATGTGTTCGGCCGCTCCGGAGCCCCTGCGGATGTCGCCGGGAACGAATATGCCGCTTACTGCTGTGCCAGAATCGTCCCTGCGGCGAAGGAGGAGCCGCCCGTCATGCCGGAACCCGGAATGGACGCCACCCGGAAAATCCCGGCCGCGATGCCCTACCTGCCGCAGCTCGACGGGGTGCGGGCGCTCGCCATCCTGATCGTGTTCGCGGCGCATTGCGGCTACAGCCACGTCGTCCCCGGGGGCTTCGGCGTCACGGTCTTCTTCTTCCTCAGCGGCTACCTGATCACCACCCTGCTGCGGATCGAGCGCGCGCGGACCGGCGCGGTGTCGCTGTCCGCCTTCTATCTCCGGCGCAGCCTGCGCATCCTGCCGCCGATGTATCTCACCCTGCTGGTCGCCGGCGTGCTCCACGCCCTCGGGCTGCTGGACTGGATGGCGGTCGAGCCGGCGGCGATCCTCGGGCAGGCGACGTTCCTGACGAACTATCCCGGCCTGTTCGGCACCGAGGCGGTGCTGCCCGTGCCGCTGTGGAGCCTCGCCATCGAGGAGCATTTCTACCTCGTCTTCCCCCTGGCCTACGCCCTGTGGCTCGGGCGCCTGCAGCCGCGCCGGGCGGCTCTGGCCTGCCTGGCGGTCTGCGCGGTGGTGCTGGCGATCCGATGCCTCAACGTCTGGCGGCTCCCGGATTACAGCCTGAACTACAGCTGGACCCACACCCGCATCGACGCGATCCTGTTCGGCTGCTGCCTCGGCCTGTGGAACAACCCGGTGATCCCGGCCGATCGCGCCTGGCGCCCGCGGGCCTGGCACGCGGCGGCGAGCCTCGCGGTGATCCTCGCGACCCTGGCGGTGCGCGACCCCGCCTTCCGCGAGACCCTGCGCTACACCCTGCAGAGCGCGGCCCTGTTCGTGCCCTTCGCCTACCTGCTGAACGGGGAGGGCTCCCTGGTGCGCCTGCTCGCCAGCCGGCCGATGCGCCAGCTCGGGCTCTGGTCCTACGGCTTCTATCTCGCCCACATGGCCGTGGTGGCGCTGGTGCTGCACCTGTGGCCCGGTCTGCACGGGGTCGGGCTGATGCTCGCGGCCGTCCCGCCGACCCTGCTCTGGTGCTGGGTCCTGTACCGGTTCGTCGAGCGCCCCTGCGCGCGCCTGCGCCGGCGGCTCCTGGCCGACCGGCCGCCCGAACCGGTCCTCGCCGACGGGGGCCGAACCGGGATCACGCCCGCCTGAGCCTGTCCCGCGCCGCCGTGTGATCCGGCGCCGCCGCGAAGGCGGCCTTCATCGCGTGCCACAGGGGCTTGCGCCGGAACTGCGCGTCCAGCGGCAGGGCCCGCTGGGGCAGGCCGTCCGGCCGCTTGCGGTAGGGATGGTCGTTCAGCCACGTGTCCGGGTCGTAGATGTCCCAGGTCACGACATCGAGCAGGGCCGGCTCGTCCAGCGCCACGTCGAGGTAGCGGCGGGCATAGTCGGCGACCATCCGGTCGCGGGTCGCCACGTCCGACGGGAAGGCGCGGTCGTCGATGTCGAACTCGGTGAGCGCGATCCCGAGCCCCATCTGGCCGATCTCCCGCAGGAAGCGCCGGAGCTGGCCCTGGTCGATCGGGATCGTGCTGGTGAGGTGGGATTGCAGGCCGAACCGCCGGATCGGCACGCCGCGGCCGCGCATCGCCTCCAGCCGGCGCAGGACCGTGGTGCGCTTGGCCTCCATCCAGGGCGCGCCCTGCTCCACCGCGTCCTCGTTCCAGGTGCCGGCCGCCGCCGGGTCGGTCTCGTGCAGGATCCGGAAGGCGAGGTCGACGTAGCCGGGTCCGATCGAGGCGAGCCAGGGCGAGTCGCGCAGGCCCCCGCCGCGGTCGGGATCGG
>CAXTCV010000130.1:0-10427 GCA_964242725.1 uncultured Methylobacterium sp. | reverse complement strand
TCGCCGGCATCGTGTTCGGCATCGAGGAGCTGGGCCGGGCCTACGAGGCGCGCTCCTCCGGCCTGATCGTCGCCGGGATCGTGGCGGCGGGCCTCACCTCCCTGTGGCTCCTGGGCAATTACACCTATTTCGGCACCACCCAGGACGAGCTGCCCCTCGCGGCGAGCTGGATCGTGCCCCTGGTCGCCCTCGCCGGGGGCCTTGCGGGGGGCCTGTTCAGCCGGGTGGTGATCCTGTTCGCCCGGGGCCTGCCGGGGCGGGCCGGTCGGCTGATCCGGGCGCGGCCGGTGGTGTTCGCGGCGGCCTGCGGCCTCTGCGTCGCCCTGTGCGGCCTCGCCTCCGGGGGCACCGCCTACGGCACCGGCTACGAGGAGGCCCGGGCGATCCTCCACGGCGACACGGCGTCGGGCTGGACCTACGCGCCGCTGAAATTCGCCGCCACCGTGCTCAGCTCGATCAGCGGCATCCCGGGGGGCCTGTTCGCGCCGTCGCTGGCGGTGGGGGCCGGCCTGGGCGGGACGGTCCACGGGCTCCTGCCGGACATGCCGGTGGGCGCCCTCGTGCTGATCGGCATGGTGGCCTACCTGACGGGGGTGCTTCAGGCACCGATCACAAGCTTCGTGATCGTCACCGAGATGACCCAGAACCACGCGATGGTCATCCCGCTGATGGTGGCGGCGCTGGTGGCCGACGCCGCCTCGAAGGCGGTCTGCCGGGGCGGTCTCTATCACACCCTGGCGGAGATCATGCTGGAGCGCGCCGACGTGCCGGCCCAGCCGGTCGCCAAGACCGCCTGAGGCGCGACGACCGCGCATGTCCTGAAGACCGAGCGGCTCCGGTTAAGAATATAAGCGGCCCGGCGCGGAACCGGCGGAACGGTCTCGCTTGGCGCCGGTTGAGGCACCGAAGCCGGCCCGCCTCCAGGGCCCACCCGGAGTGACGTCATGACCCTTCTGAAATGGGCCCTCATCTGCTTCGTGGTCTCGCTGATCGCCGGCGGCCTCGGCTTCACCGGCATCGCCTCGGGCGCCGGCTCGCTGGCCCGGATCCTGTTCGGCCTGTTCCTGCTGATCGCCGTCGTCATCGTGGTCATCGCCTTCGCGGTCGGGCAGGCGGTGTTCTGAGGCCGGCGCGGTGCGCGGGAAGACCTGCCTCGTCACCGGGGCGACCAACGGGATCGGCTACGAGACCGCCCTCGGCCTCGCGCGCCTCGGCGCGCGGGTCGCCATCGTCGGGCGCGACGCCGGGAAGACCCGGGCCTGCGCCGAGCGGATCCGGGCCGCGGTGCCGGGAGCGGGGGTGGATCCGCATGTCGCCGACCTGTCCGCGCAGGGGGAGATCCGGCGCCTCGCCTGGACGCTGCGGGACGCCCATCCGCGCCTCGACGTTCTGGTGAACAACGCCGGCGCCATCTTCGACCACCGGACGCTCACGGTCGACGGCATCGAGCGAACCTGGGCGCTGGATCATCTCGGCTACGTGCTGCTGACGCTCGAACTGCTCGACCCGCTGAAGGCCTCGGCTGTGGCCGGGGGCAAGCCGCGCATCGTCAACGTCGCCTCGGCGGCGCATTCTCGCGGTCATATCGACTTCGATGACATCGGGGGCGCCCGGCGCTACGGCGCGATGCGGGCTTATGCGCAGGCCAAGCTCGGCAACGTCCTGTTCACCTATGCCCTGGCCCGGCGGGTGCGGGCCGACGGCGTCAGCGTCAACGCCTTGCATCCGGGGGTGATCAACACCGGTTTCGCAAAGAACACCGGCGGCCTGTTCGGCACCGCGTGGTCGCTGATGCGGCCGTTCCTGACCACGCCCGAGAAGGGGGCCGAGACCTCGCTCCACGTGGCGAGCGACCCCAAGCTCGACGGGGTTACCGGCCGTTACTTCTCGCAGTCCCGGCCCAAGACCTCGTCGGCCGAGAGCCGCGACGAAGCCGTGCAGGAGCGGGTCTGGGCGATGAGCCTCGAGCAGGTCGGGCGGAGCGGAGGGCGCGAAAGAACCCCTTAGCCGGCCCCGCTCTTTCTGGGACGCGCCGTCGAGGACCGCTGGCCCGCGCGATTCGGAGCGTTTGCCGGACGCAAGCCATCCTCCTCCGGCATCGCGCGCCGCGAGCCGACCCGGAGCACTGGCCTGTCCTGGAGGTCAGAGCCCGCAGCTTCACGCCTCTCGGGGCGCGCCGCTCATGCCGGACCTCGACGAGCCCGCGTCATCGCGGTCCGCTCGGGTCCCCGCCACCGGCACGGCCAAGACCCGATGTCTCTGTCGGTGGGATCGGCATCCCAACACGATCGCGCGCCTCTCGGAACCTCTTGAGCGGTCTTTCCCGTCTCGACCTGATCCCGATGCGGCGTCGCGAAGCGGAGGCCCTCCAAGGAGGCCTCCAACCGGACGCGCGCCTCCGATCGTGCAGTCATACAGGCTCTCAAAAGGTCGACCGAAAGTACGCGATCGTCCGCTCCAGACCCTCGCGAAGTTGCACGGTCGGCTCCCACTCCAGAAGGGATTGCGCCTTCTCGATATTGGGTCGCCGCTGCCGGGGGTCATCTGGCGGCAGCGGGCGATGAGCGACCTTCGACCGCGAGTCGGTCAGTTCGATCACCAAATGGGCAAGTTCCCGGATCGTGAACTCGTTCGGATTGCCGATGTTGATCGGCCCGGTGATCTCGGGCCCACTGTCCATCAGTCGAACAAAACCCTCGATGAGGTCGCTCACGTAACAGAACGAGCGCGTCTGCTCCCCGTCGCCGTACAGCGTGATTTCGTCACCCCGGAGCGCCTGCATGATCAAGTTCGAAACGACGCGGCCGTCGTTCGGGTGCATGCGCGGGCCGTAAGTGTTGAAGATCCGCACGATCTTGATCGGCAGATTGTGTTGACGATGATAGTCGAAGAACAATGTTTCGGCGCAGCGCTTGCCCTCGTCGTAGCACGATCGGAAGCCGATCGGATTGACGTGGCCAAAGTATTCCTCCACCTGCGGATGCACTTCCGGGTCGCCGTAGACCTCCGACGTCGATGCCTGGAACACCTTGATACGCAGGCGCTTGGCAAGGCCGAGCATGTTGATGGCGCCGATGACGCTCGTTTTCGTCGTCTGGACCGGATCGAACTGGTAATGCACCGGCGAAGCGGGGCAAGCGAGATTGTAGATCTCGTCGACTTCGACATAGAGCGGGAACGTCACGTCGTGACGCATGATTTCGAAGCGCGGATTGCTCATCAGATGCGCGATATTGCGCCGTGTGCCGGTGTAGAAATTATCGACACACAGGACTTCATGCCCGTCGGCAAGCAGCCGCTCGCACAGGTGCGAGCCGAGGAATCCGGCCCCCCCGGTTACGAGGATCTTCTTCGTATCATCGTAGCGCAATCTCGAGCCCTCCTGACACCCGACGCTCCGCGCCCGTCCGGATGCGGCCGTCAAAACCCAGATTCCTCACGCGTCGATGGCGGGACCGTCCCCTTGCCGCCCGATGCTCGTGTAGGAAAACCCGTGACGACGGGCCATCTCCGGTTCGTAGATATTGCGCAGATCGATCAAGACCGGCGCCGCCATGATGGCGCGCAACCGGGCGAGGTCGAGGGCCCGGAACGCGTTCCACTCGGTCACGATCACCACCGCGTCGGCACCCTCCGCGCACGCATAGGCGTCGTCCGCGAAGTCGACGCCCGGCATCAGCGGGCGTGCCTGCTCCATCCCCTCGGGATCGTAGGCGCGCACATGACAGGCCGCGTCGAGCAGGCCGGTCGCGATCGCCAGGGACGGTGCCTCGCGCATGTCGTCGGTGTCCGGCTTGAACGTGAGGCCGAGCAGGGCCACCGTCTTGCCCCTCACCGATCCGCCGCAGGCGCGGATCACCTTGCGCGCCATCGCCCGCTTGCGGCTGTCGTTGACCGCCACGACGGTCTCGACGATCCGCAACGGCACCCCGTTGTCCTGTGCGGTCTTCACGAGCGCCAAAGTATCCTTCGGGAAGCAGGATCCCCCGTAGCCCGGGCCCGCATGGAGGAACTTCGACCCGATCCGGCCGTCCAGGCCGATCCCCCGCGCCACCGCCTGCACGTCCGCGCCGACGGACTCGCACAGTTCAGCGATCTCGTTGATGAAGGTGATCTTGGTCGCCAGGAACGCATTCGCGGCGTATTTCGTGAGCTCGGCTGTCCGCCGGCCCGTCACCAGGATCGGTGCCGCGTTGAGGTACAGGGGCCGATAGATCTCGCGCATGACAGCCTCAGCGCGGTTATCGCCCACGCCGATGACGATCCGGTCGGGCCGCTTGAAGTCGGAGATCGCGGCGCCTTCGCGGAGGAACTCGGGGTTCGAGACGACCGAGAAATCCGCCTCGGGGGCGATCTCGCGCACGATACGCTCGACCACGTCGCCCTCGCCCACCGGAACGGTCGACTTGGTCACGATGACCGTGAAGCCTGTCAGCGACCGGGCGATCTCCTGAGCGGCCTCGCGGACGTAGGTCATGTCGGCGAATCCGTCGCCGCGGCGCGACGGCGTACCGACCGCGATGAAGACCGCCTCGGCCTGCGCGACGGCCGGGCCGAGTTCCGTTACGAATGACAGCCGCCCCTGGCTCACGTTTTCCGCGACGAGATCGCTCAGGCCCGGCTCGTAGATCGGCATCCGGCCCGCATTCAATGCCGCAATCTTCGCAGGATCCTTGTCGACTCAGACCACCGAATGGCCGAAGTCCGCCAAACAGACCCCGGATACGAGCCCGACATACCCTGATCCGATAACCGCTAAACGCATCCATCCCTCCTGGGGAATCTTTCTGCAGGCATGTATAATCGGAACGGTGTTGCCGTCGCTAGATTATAATTTAATACATGTTTAATATAATTAACAGCACAACCGTCCCAGCCCTGATCGGCAGGATTGTCTGTCGTTCCGGCAAGTACAGCGTTGTCGTCTTATCGCATTGCGACCATCGCCTGTAAGATGGGTCGTGTCGATTTCATGGTATTGTATCGCCGCCTGAAAATTTGTCCTGAATAAATTCATCTCGAAGGCCTATCGAGCTGTGCCGTTCAAACGACCGTCTCTCTCTCTTGTTCAGTCCGCTTTTGCCTCGTATGGGCGTTGTCCCACATGTAAGGCTCAGTAATACTTTTGTATCGTGTCTGTAAAACATATTTTACTTTTTTCATTCCTCTCAGGGGCTGCGTTTTATGATTGGTGTTCGGGAATGATTTCGCGAAATCGGTATATACCTGAAAGTATGCCTCTCCCCAAGGGGAGAAGGGACCATGCCACGGCCGGGGGTTCGAGCAGAAGTGCAGCAGACGGGCCGGGATCTCGCGGAAATGACTATAGTTCATAAGGAACGTTGGAAAATTCCATTTTAGAGAGATCCTGTTTTTGTTTTTGGCTAAAATAATGTTGAGCGCATCCTGATCGAAGAAAGTAAAATCGAATTTTTTATGGTCAATCAGACTTTTAATATCTGACCTGAGATTGCTTATTATACTTCTATCGAGCTTTATGACGCCGGAATTGAAGTATGTCTCATGGTCAGCTTCATCGAGTCCAAGCGCGCTGAAATACCTCTTTATTTTCTTTCCAATTCTTGTGTTGTCGTTGACGATCATCGTCATGGCATCACGCGCTGCGATGAATTCGTATTGCGCCAGCGCCGGATCGAACAGATCCTCAAGAGAATCGGAAACCTGCGTATCCCCATCTACGTACACGAGTTTTTTGTATTGAGTCGGCAGCGCCTTGTCTAAAAAGAGTCTTGCGTAAGCAAGCGACATGCCCTCGAGTTCAGCCTGAGGGATCTGAATAAACTTTATTCCATGCGCATCCGATATGCTTGATGCCAATCGCGTGTTGTCGTTGGCGTCATCGAAGCATACGATAACGACATCGGCGCTACTCTGCGGCGTCTTGCTTCTGACTTGCACCGCGCTCAAAGTTGCTGGGAACAAGTAGTTTGAGTCGACCGCATAGCAAATGCAATTTTCCTGCATCACCACCTCGGCTGTCGGGCATGATAGACGGTTTATAAAACTTAGCAGAAAGCATTCGCCCATGCGAATAAATTTTCTGCGGGTTTTTGCTTATACTACTTACGAACGTTAGTTCGCGGTACCCAGAGTGGTCGATTATTGGGCCCCGATTTGCGGGAAAGGAGGGGAAAAAATCTTAGCAACCGTCGCGGACATGGACAATAGTGTCCTTAGAAAAAGCTATAGGATATGATAGTTTTGCTGAAATGGCAGATGTCATACACAGGTTTTCGATAGCAATCGTCCTGTCAACATTCAAATGTGGATTTTATTCCGGCTTTGATCTGCGTTCGCTTGAGCGCACCGTCCTACCGATTGACCCAGTCGACCCTGCGCCGATTGAGAGAATCAGGCCGGGCCGGAAGAAGGAGCGATCGAGCGGGACCGCCCCCGGGTGCCGAGGACCGGGTGCAAACGCCGCGCCGGATCACCGCATGAATGGCGTACGGCACTGGCATCGCCGACGCTCTCACGAAGGCGGATATTGCCTACCAGGGCCTAAGCCGCCAGTACAGGGGGCGGTGGTTCGCAGTGCGAGCCGGCTCGCCCAGTTCGGTGGGACGGACTCGGATTTCGACCACTCCCTCGCTTCGCTCTTCGCCCGAGGACGGGGCGCGTCCACCGTCCGCGCGATCAACGTCCCATCAGGCCGCAGCCCGAACGACGTGGTCGCCCTGCTGCTGGATCTCGATGAACACGCGGGTGACGTCGGGGCTGCGCTGCTTCAGCGCCCGGTCGAGGCGGGTCACGAGGCTCTCGACCTCGCCCGCGCTCAGGTCATCGGCCATGTCGATGCTGAGATTGACCAGGATGTCGGAGGGGCCGAGGTGCTGGGTGAGCACCTCGTTGACGTGGAGCACGCCCGGCTCCGCGCGGGCCAGTTCGGCGATCGCCGCGACGATCGCGGGGTCCGCCGCCTCGCCGATCAGGAGGCCGTGGGTCTCGATCATCAGGAACAGGGCCATGCCGACGAGGACGAGGCCGATCCCGACCGAGGCCCAGCCGTCGAGGCTCGGCATCTCCAGAACATGGCTCAGGGCGATGCCGGCGAGCGCGATCAGCAGGCCGACCAGCGCGGCGGTATCCTCCGCCAGCACCGTGAACAGGGTCGGATCCTTGCTGCGCCGGATCGCCCGCACCGCCGAGCGGTCGCCCTTCTCGGACCAGAACTGGCGCATCGCCACGAAGAAGGAGGTGCCCTCGGCGGCGATGGCGAAGCCCAGGATCGCGACGTTCACCCAGATTCCGGGCAGGCGGTAGCCGAACAGTTCGGCGTCCGCGTCCGGTGACGGATGGCGGATCCGCTCGATGCCCTCGTAGACCGCGAAGACACCGCCGCCGAGGAAGATCATCAGCGCGACCACGAAGGCGTAGAAGTAGATCTCGCGCCCGTAGCCGAACGGGTGGCGGTCATCGGCCGGCCTCTCGGACCGCTTCATGCCGACGAGCAGCAGCACTTGGTTCGCGGTATCGACCAGCGAATGCACCCCCTCGGCCAGCATCGCGGTCGAGCCGGTCAGCGCCCCGCCGACGAACTTCGCCGCCGCAATGGCGAGATTGGCCCCCGCCGCCGCGTAGATCGCTCCCGTACTCTCATGCGCCATCCGAAAAACCCCATGACCCGGTCCGCGCGGGCGAGCCCCGCCTGCCGGAACCCGGGGCGCCCTGATGCCCCGATTGCGGCGATGCAAGCGTTCCGGCTCGCGGCCGGTTCCCATGTGGACGCGGCCGGTCGGCCCGTGCAACCTGCGCCCGCTCACGGAGGCCCGGAGGCAGCATGGTCGACGCCCGCTACGACCCCGACAACATCTTCGCCAAGATCCTGCGCGGGGAGATCCCCTGCCACCGCGTCTACGAGGACGCGCAGACGCTGGCTTTCATGGACGTGATGCCCCAGGGCGAGGGCCACACCCTGGTGATCCCGAAGGCCCCGGCCCGCGGCCTGCTCGATGCCGAGCCCGACGCGCTCGCGGCCCTGATGGCGAGCGTCCAGCGGGTCGCCCGGGCGGTGAAGACGGCGTTCCAGGCGGACGGGCTGACGGTCTTCCAGTTCAACGAGCCGGCCGGCGGCCAGACCGTGTTCCACCTGCACGTCCACGTCATCCCGCGGCGCGAGGGTGTTCCGCTGACGCGCCACGAGGGCGGCATGGCCGACAACGCGCTCCTGGCCGCGCACGCCGCCCGCATCCGCGCGGCCCTCGATTCGGACGGGTGACGCTCAGGCTGCGCTCGCCGAATCGCCCGGCTGTGCCATGCCGGCGAGCAGCCGCCGCAGGGCGGCGTTCTCGGTCTCCAGCTCGCCCACGCGCCGCAGCAGCAGGGTCACAGAGGCCTCGGTCGCGGCGATCTCGGTCGCCTTCGTCGGGGCGGCCCGGCCGGGCTCCTCGAAGGTGACGCCGATCCCGTCCTCCCGCCGCCAGCGCAGGGTCGCGCGGAAGGTCCGGTCCTTCTGCGGGATGTACAGGTCGAACGCCTCGGGCAGCGTCGTGGCGTCGCTCATGACGAGACGGGCGCCGGACGACGACATGTCGCGCACCAGGCAGTCGAAGCTCGACGACCCGTTGTTGAAGACGATGCGGCCCTTGAGGAAGACCCTCTGGCGTGTCTCTCTGCGATGCTCCGACATGCGGGCGGCTCCGGAACCTGACGATGCCGCGAACCGTGCACCCCAGCCCTTAAAAAATCTTCGCCGGAATACCGGAGTCGGGGCCGATTTCGCGAACCGATATCGATCGAGCGGCGCGTGAAGGGACATGATGACCTGGAACTGGCCGCCGGCTCCGCGCCTCACCCGCCCCCCTCTGCGGGGGCGGGTGAGGCGCGGGACTGCTCATACCCAAACTGCGATCGGAAATCGGTGACCCCGCCAGCCCAGGCCCGCGAGCTCGCTCACGCCACGAATCGCCGGTCCACCGTCTGGAACAGGTAGAAGCCGTTGAAGCGCACTGCCGTGTCGGCGGCCCGGTCGTCGAAGTCGAGGGGTTGGAGGCTGCCGTCGCAGAGCTTGCCGCCGAAGGTCCATCGGCCGGCGCCGATGAAGGGCGGGACGGTGCTCGCCTCGGGCACCGCGCAGCAGAGGCTTTCCTCGCCCTTGAGCTGGAACAGGTTGTAGCTTCGCATCCGAAGTCCTCCGCCTGGCCGCCCTCGAGGCCGAACCTTCGCCGCACAGGCCCCTGCGCTGACGAGAATCGGCTTGACCGTGCTTATCATGGCACAATCGGTCGCGTTTGTGACGGTCAAGTTTCGGGGACGTTTCGGTCCAGCTCCGCGATCCAGATCCGCGCCGACCCGTCCGAGGGGGCGCGCCAGTCGCCGCGGGGCGACAGGGAGCCGCCCGCGGAGACCTTCGGGCCGTTCGGCAGCGCCGAGCGCTTGAACTGGCTGAAGCCGAAATAGCGGGTCAGGAACACGCCCAGCCAGCGGCGGATCTCCGGCAGGGCGTAGGCGACGCGCTTGGCCTCGGGGAAGTCCGGCGCCCAGGAGCCCCGCCCCCGGTCACCCCAGGCGTGCAGCGCCAGGAAGGCGATCTTCGAGGGCCGGAACCCGTAGCGGAGCGTGTAGAACAGGTTGAAGTCCTGCAGCGCGTAGGGGCCGATCGTCGCCTCCGTGCTCTGCGGGGTATCGTCCTGGTCCACCGGCACCAACTCGGGGGAGATCTCGGTGTCGAGGACCGCCTGGAGGGTGCGTGCCTCCTCGGGGCCGACCTCGCCGGTGCCGATCACCCAGCGGATCAGGTGCTGGATCAGGGTCTTGGGCACGCCGGCATTGACCGCGTAGTGGCTCATCTGGTCGCCGACCCCGTAGGTGCACCAGCCGAGCGCCAATTCCGAGAGGTCGCCGGTGCCGACCACGAGGCCGCCCGCGTGGTTGGCGAGGCGGAACAGGTAGTCCGTGCGCAGGCCCGCCTGCACGTTCTCGAAGGTCACATCGTAGACCGCCTCGCCCCTCGCGAAGGGGTGGTCCAGATCGGCGAGCATCTGCCGGGCCGCCGGCCGGATGTCGATCTCGGCGGCCGTGCAGCCCAGGGCCTTCATGAGCGCGTGGGCGTTGGCCTTGGTGGCGTCCGACGTGGCGAAGCCGGGCAGCGTGTAGGCCAGGATGTCGGAGCGCGGGTAGCCGAGCCGGTCGAACGCCTTGGCGATGACGATGAGGGCGTGGGTCGAATCGAGGCCGCCGGAGACGCCGATCACGGCCTTCCGGGTGCCGGTGGCCTCCAGGCGCTGGGCGAGGCCCGCCACCTGGATGTTGTACGCCTCGTAGCAATCCTGCGCGAGGCGCGTCGGGTCGGCGGGTACGAACGGGAAGCGCTCGATCCGTCGCATCAGCCCCAGATCGGCCTCCGGCGGGGCGAGCCGGAAGGGCACGCGGCGATAGGCGAGGGCGTGGCGCCGCGCGTCGTCGTC
>CAXTCV010000129.1:0-10512 GCA_964242725.1 uncultured Methylobacterium sp. | reverse complement strand
TCGGGAAGATCACGCTCGCCTGCCGGTAGCTGAACGTGAAGGCGATCAGCTTGATGCGACGGAAGATGATGCCGACGTAGTTGTCGATGACGCTGTGGAACAGCGTCGAGAGCCGCGAGGCCTCCGCGCGCTCGCCGCGCAGCAGCGCGATCTGCTCGGAATAGATGCGGTTGCGGGCGAGCGCGAAGCGGAAATTCGCCTCGACCTGCTCCTGCCGGAAGTCGAGCCCGATGAGCGGCCGACCGATCAGGTGGGTGAGCCACGTGCCCACCACGGCGTAGCCGATCACCAGCCAGACCAGGAAGCCCGGGATCACCGCGTCGGTGAACGGCACGACGAAGTCACGCGACAGGGTCCAGAGGATCACCATGAACGAGACCAGCTGCGCGGCCTGGCTGAGCAGCCGGATCGACAGGGTCGTCGTCTGCACGATGAAGCTGTTGACGTCGGCCTGGATGCGCTGGTCCGGGTTGTCCGCCTCCTCGTCGGTGAACGGGATGCGATAATGCGTGCCGTTGCCGAGCCAGCGCTCGTACAGGCTGTGGGTCAGCCACGTGCGCCAGCGGATGAGCAGGGAGGAATCGACGAACAGGTCGAACATGCCGATGGCGATGTTCAGGGTAGCGAGCGGCACGAATACCCAGAGGAGCTGGTACCAGAAGGCGTTGGCGTCGTATTCCTGCAGCGAGTTGTAGATGTCGCGGTAGAAGAAGTTGAACCGCAGCGTCAGGGCCACGTCGGCGAAGTTCACGAAGATCGACAGGGCGACGAGGTTGCGGCCGATCCGGCCCTCCGTGGTTCCGAACCAGCGGAACAGGCCGATCTCCTTGGTGGGCTTGTCGCGGTTGGCAAAGTACGGGTCGGCGATGTTGGTGATCGCCCGGATCGGCTCGAGATAGGAGATGCCGAGCACGATCGCGGCGAACACCACCGCACCGGTGGCCGCGAAGGCCGGGGGGAGCAGCGCCGCGACCACCGGCGGGAGCAGGCCCAGGGCGGCGACGGTCTTCGATCCGGCGAGCAGCAGGTAGCCGACGCCGTAGACCGAAACAAACACCTTCAGGTAGGCCGAGATTCCGTTGGAGGCGATCAGGATGCCGGCCATCGCGAATCCGGCCAGCGAAACGTAGAGCGGCGGGCTCGGGAGGCCCGGGAGCGCCAGCAGGATCAGCGCGGCGACGGCCGTGAGCACGGCCTGGATCCCGAGCCCGGTCCTGAGTGCGGCCACGCGTCTCTCCCGTCGCAACGCGCCCGGCGAGGGGCGCACCCGGCGCCCTTGGTCCCGGTCAGTGGCGAGATAGTGGCCGTGACCCCGCGCTGTCGCGTGAAACTTTCGTCATCATCGGGGCCTGCGTCGATTTACGCCGGCCGGCCGCTCACCAGTTCCACTCCTCGAAGCCCGGCTCGCGGCAGTGATAGCCGATCGGGCATTGCGGGTTGTCGCGGGTGGGCACGAAGCGCAGTTCGGCGATCTCGGAGCCGCTGCACTGTCCGGGGCCGCTGACGAAACGCTCGGGCGCAGCGCCGGCGGCGATCACCACGTCCTGCTCGCCTCGCACCAGTGCCATCGCCTCCGCGCAGGTCATCCGGGCCGTCATCGAGCCGCGCGGCGTCCGGGATTGGGCGAACGCCTCCGCCCCGGTCGCGACCGCGACGAGGTGCACGCACAGCAAGGCGAGGGCCAGCGGCCTCATCAGACACGGGTCCAACATGCGCCCAGGAAGAAAGTCCGTGGGCATCGTACTATCCTGCACGGGCCGGCGGCCGGAGACTGTCACCGGAATGTGCCACCGGGCGGCTTTCGCCGTCGGACCGCCGCAATCGGCGGATTATGAGATTCCTGGAACGGCCGCCCGGCGCGCCGGAAACGACGCGTCGCCAGGGAGCCAGGGAATCCACCGATGTCCGCCCTCTCGATCCTCGACATTTCGGCCATCCAGGCTGCGCCCGTAGCCCGCGAGCCCTACGCCTACACGCTTGGCAGCAACGTCCTGAATCCCGACGCGATCGACGCGATTCGTCGTGACTTCCCCGACATCGCCAAGCCCGGCTACCTCACCGTCGACGAGGTCGCTTTGAAGGGCCGCTTCAAGGCGCTGATCGACGAGCTGGAGAGCGATGCCTTCTCGGAGATCCTGGGCGCGAAGTTCGGGATCGACCTCGTCTCCTGCCCGCGGCTCACCACGATCATGCGGCGCAGCCAGCCGAAATACGGTTCGATCCACACCGACGGCCCCTCGAAGGTGCTGACGCTCCTCGTCTACATGAACGACGCCTGGAACGCGCCGGCCGCAGGCCGGCTTCGGGTGCTGTACGACGGGCGGAACTACGAGCCCTTCGCCGTCGAGGTCCCGCCGACCATGGGGACGATGTTCGCGTTCCTGCGGGCCGACAATTCCTGGCACGGTCACGAGCCGTTCGAGGGCGAGCGGCGGGTGGTCCAGGTGGCGTGGCTGAAGGATGCGTCGGAGCTGGAACGCAAGCGCAAGCGCAACCGCACGGCGCAGTTCCTCAAGGGGATCTTCGGCCGCTGAACGGACGCAAGGGTTGGACGATGGGGGCGGTGGTGCTGGCGGATCCGGGCGGCGGACCTCGTTCCGTGTCCAGGCGTCGCTATGTGCTGCCGGTGCTTCTCGTCATCGGCTGGGGCGGGCTCTTCGCCTACAGCGCGGCCTACCTCACCGAGGACCTGCCCTTCCGCCCCCAGAAGCGCGAAGCGGCATCACCCGCCGAAACCGCCCCCGGGCAGTCTCCGCGTCAGGTCGTGGTCCTCGACATGCCGCGCTCCTCAAGCCCCGGGCCGGTCGCAAATGCGGCGCCGGGCGTCCAGGCCATCCGGGCGCCGGCTCCCCCTTCCCGTCCCGCACCGGCGCCCGTCGCCGCCGAGTATGTCGGCCTGTGGGGCCCGCACCCCAACGCCTGCGCGGCCCGGTCGCGGCGGCGGGGCTACATCCCGGCGATGATCGCGCAGGATCAGGCCCGGGCCGGCCGCACGCTCTGCACCTTTCACGACACGCGCCGCGCCGGAAACGCGTGGCTGACCATGGCCGAGTGCAGCGACCGCGGCCGCCGCTGGTCGTCACAGGTCCGGCTGACGGTGGAGGGCGATCGTCTGACCTGGTCGAGCAGCCGCGGAACCGTGTCCTACACGCGCTGCGGCCAGCGCGCGGGTTAGATCTTCGACCGCTCGGCCGCCTCCAGCACGATCCGCGCGGCGGCCCGGCTGGGCGTGTCCGCATCCTGGAGCCGCATCCGCGCGTCGATCCGGGCCAGCGCCGCACATTGCGCCGCGCGCGCCGCGCCCCCCGTCAGGAGGGGCGACAGGGCTTCGGCGAGGCGCTTCGGCGTGCAATCCGCCTGGACGAATTCCGGCATGGCGTTCTCGGCGAGGATCAGGTTCGGCAGGACGATGCTCGGGACCTGGATCAGCCGGCGGGCGATGACCTCCTCCATCCGGGAGACCTTGTAGGCGACGACCATGGGGACGCCCGCCAGCGCCAGTTCCAGCGTCACGGTCCCCGAGGCCGCCAGCGCCGCGCGGGCACCGCGGAACGCCGCATATTTCGGCGCCTCGCCGGTGACGATCCGCACCGGAGCCGGCCAATCCGCCGACAGGCGCTCGATCAGGGCGCGGTGGCGTGTGACAGCGGGCAGCACGGCCTCGACGGGCAATACCCGCCCCAGCTGCGCCAGCGCAAGACCGAAGACCGGCATCAGCCGCTCGATCTCGGACCGGCGCGACCCGGGCAGGACCACGAGGCTGTACGGCTCCGCCGCCCGGCGCGTGAGATCCGCGCCGGCCGGGCGCAGCTCCGGCAGGCGCTCGATCAGCGGGTGCCCGACATAGGTGCAGGGCGGCCCCCCGAGCCGCCGATGCGCGTCGGGCTCGAAGGGCAGCAGCGCCAGCACGTGGTCGATGAACGGGCGCATGCCCTTCGCCCGCCAGGGCCGCCACGCCCAGACGCTCGGCGAGACGTAGTCGATGATCGGGATGCCCGGGGCCGCCTTGCGCACGCGCTTGGCCACCGCGTGGGTGAAGCCGGGGCTGTCGATGATCACGAGCACGTCCGGGCGGGCGCGCACCGCCGCCTCGGCGGTCTCGCGGATCCGGCGCAGGAGCGTACGGGCCCTGGCGAGCACCGGCAGGTAGCCCATCACCGCGACGTCATCGAGGGGGAACAGGGAGGCGAAGCCGGTCTCCGCCATCGCCTCGCCCCCGACCCCCCCGAAGGCCGTGTCGGGGGCCGTCTCGCGCAGCGCCCGCATCAGCTTGGCGCCGAGCTGGTCGCCGGAATCCTCGCCGGCGACCAGCCAGATGGTCGGCGGTCGCGCCATCACGGCGCGGTCCCGTAGCCGACCACGAAGAGGCCGAGCCGGTCCGCCTCCGCGGCGGTGGCGGCGCGGTCGATGACCAGGGTCCCGCCGGCCTCGAGGGCGAGGCCGACGCAGCCGGCCCGGGCGGCGTTGCGCACCGTGCGCGGCCCGACCGCCGGCAGGTCGACGCGCAGATCCTGGCCGACCTTGGGCGCCTTCACCAGCACGGTCGCGGGGAGCGGCCGCCCCCAGCCGAGCGGTCGCCGCCCGAGGGCGCGCGCCCGGGCGAGCATCCGGTCCGTCCCTTCGGGTCCCTCGGCGGCCAGCACCCGCGCGCCGGCGACCACCACGGCCTGCCCGAGGTCGAAGGGCGAGAGCGCGGCCAGCACGCCGCACCCGGTCCGGATCGACGCGGCCGCCTCCGCGCCCGCCGCCCGACGCCCGATCGGGCCCTCCGGACAGAGCAGATCCGGCGCCGCCTCGTGGACGCCGAGGATCCGGTGGCCCTCCTCCTCCACGAGGGTGAGCGCCGCGCGCAGGAGCCGGTCGTCGCCGCCGCCCGCGATGGCGCGCAGGGCCTCCCGGTTGCGGAGGGCCGCCCCGGCGTTGAGGATCGCCGCCGGGCTCGGCCGCGAGACGCCCCCGGCCGGGATCACGATGGCCGGCCCCCATCGGCGCAGCAGCTTCAGGGTGGCGGCGAGGTCGAGGAGGTCGACGGTGGCGTCCGCACCGGCGCGCAGGCTCCGCCCGGTGAAGCCCCGGAGCGCGATCACCCGGAACGGCCGACGCGCCCGGCGCAGGGATTCGGCGACGAGTTCCGGCAGGCGCCCGGCCCCGGCGATCAGCACGAGGGCGCCCTCGGGCACGGGATCGGCCTCCGCCATGGCCCGGGCCGTTCAGGCGGCGCCGATCGGGGTCGGGACCTCGCGCGGCGTGCAGATCGAGCGCTTGCCGCCGACACGGATGAAATCGAGGATTTCCCGCACCGCCGCGTGGGATTCGAAGGTCGCGGCCACGTCCTCCACGCGCTCCATCAGCGTGCCCTCGGGGGCGAAGAGCAGGCGGTAGGCCCGCCGCAGGGCGTGGATGTCCTCCCGGGCGAAGCCGCGGCGCTGCAGGCCGATGATGTTGAGCCCCGACAGGCAGGCCCGGTTGCCGAGCACCATCCCGTAGGGAATGCAGTCGTTCTCCAGGCCCGAGAGGCCGCCCACGAAGGCGTGGGCCCCGACCCGGGCGAACTGGATCACGGCGGCGCCGCCGCCGAGGATCGCGTAATCACCGACCGAGCAATGGCCGGCCAGCATCACGTTGTTGGAGAAGATGACGTGATCGCCCACCCGGCAATCGTGGCCGACATGGGAATTCGCCAGGAAGGTGCCGTGATCGCCCACCACCGTCTCGAGGCCGCCGCCACTGGTGCCCGGATTCATGGTGACGCCCTCGCGGATCAGGCAATCCGAGCCGATCGTGAGGGTCGAGGCCTCGCCCCGGTATTTCAGGTCCTGCGGCGGGTGCCCGATCGAGGCGAAGGGGAAGATCCGGGTGCGCGGACCGATCGTGGTGCGGCCCGCGAGAACCACGTGGCTGACGAGTTCGCAGTCCGGCCCCAGCTCGACCTCGGGCCCGACATGGCAGAAGGGACCGATCCGCGCCCCGTCCCCGATCCGCGCACCCGGCTCGATCACGGCGCTCGCGTGGATCGCCGGCGCGCTCACTCGGTCACCAGCATGGCGCCGATCTCGGCCTCCGCGACCAGGGTGCCGTCGACCCGGGCCTCGCCGCGGAACCACCACATGGTCCGACGCTGGTTCATCTTCCGCATGTGGAAGCGTACCTGATCGCCGGGGGTGACCGGCTTGCGGAACTTGCACTTGTCGATGGTCATGAAGAACACCTGCTTGGTGCGCAGCTCGTCCGTGCGGATGTGACGGCAGCAGATCGCGCCGGCCGTCTGGGCCATGCCCTCGATCAGCAGCACGCCCGGGAAGACCGGCAGGCCGGGGAAATGCCCCATGAATTGCGGTTCGTTGGCCGTGACGTTCTTGATCCCGATGCAGGATTCGTCGCGGTCGATCTCGACGATGCGGTCGACCATCAGAAACGGATAGCGGTGCGGCAGCAATTCCAGCAGCGTCTGGATATCGGCCATGCCCAGCTCGCCGCCGGTCTCGCGCGCCGCCTCACTCATCAAATCCCGCACCTCGACGTGCCGCCCGCGGCGGCCTGGCATCCGGCCGCCGATGGCGGGCAGAGCGCTCTCTTCGGAAGAAATCGCCGGAAGCGCAAGAGCGTCCGGACAAGCCGGCCGGATCCGGGACGGCTCAGGCCTCGTCGTCCGCCGGGGCCTTCCCGGAGCGTTCGGCGAGACGCGCCAGCGTCGTCAGCTCGCGGAACCAGGCCCGGACGGGCTTGGCGGGCGTCCCGCCCCAGCGGCTGCCCGGGGGCACGTCGCGGTTGACGTTGGACGAGCCGGCGATCTGCGCGCCGCGGCCGATGCGCAGGTGGCCCACCACCCCGACCTGCCCGCCGAGGACCACGTAATCCTCCAGCGTGGTCGAGCCGGAGATGCCGACGCCGGACACGATCACGCAGTGGCGCCCGATGACGACGTTGTGGGCGATCTGCACGAGATTGTCGATCTTGGTCCCCTCCCCGATCACCGTATCGCGCGAGGCGCCCCGGTCGATCGTGGTGTTGGCGCCGATCTCGACATCGTCCTGGACGATCACCCGGCCGATCTGGGGAACCTTGAGATGCGTGGCGCCCATGGCGAACCCGAACCCGTCCTGGCCGAGCCGTGCCCCCGGATGGAGGATCACCCGGTTCCCCAGCAGAGCGTGGCTGAGGGTCGTGCCGGCGCCGATGGCACAGTCGCGCCCGATGCGCACGCCCGGGCCGATCACCGCGTTCGGGCCGACCACCGTTCCCGCCCCGACCTCGGCACCCGGACCGATCACCGCGCCCGGATCGACCGTGACTCCGTCCTCGAGCCGGGCTTCAGGATGGACATGGGCCCCCGGGGCGATGCCGCGGGCGGCGAATTGCGAGCCGGGACGCAGGGCGTCGGGGTGAAGGCGCCCGAGCAGCGTCGCGTAGGCGCGGTAGGGATCGCGGCTGACCAGGGCGACGGTCCCGGCCGGGCACCGGGCCGCGAAGCGCGGTGAGATCAGGCAGGCGCCCGCCCGCGTGGCGGCCAGCGCGTCGCCGTAGCGGGCATTGTCCATATAGGCGAGGTGCTGCGGCCCGGCATTCTCCAGGGGCGCCGCGCCGACGAGCCTGGATTGCGGATCCGCACCTTCCGGCAGGGCGGCCCCGGCGACCGCCACGATCTCCGCAAGAGTCAGATCTGCCGCGGCGGTGAAGAAGATGAGGTCGGTCATGCGCGGTAACGCGCCGGCCGGGGTGATCCGGCCGGCGCGCGAGAGATTTTGATCAGAAGCGCGATCCGCCGGAGAAGCGGAATGCCTGGGTCTGATCCTTGCCGATATGCCCGATCTTGTTGAGCAGGGGCACGTACACGGACTGACCCTCGTCCTTCGTCAGCGCGTAGGCGTAGTCGAACCGGATCGGGCCGAGCGGCGAGTTCCACAGGATGGACGCGCCCACCGAGGAGCGGATCGCGGCGCTGTCGCGGACGTTCACGCATTCCGGCTCGACGCCGATGGTGAAGGCCGAGAAGTTGCACTTTCCGGTCTGCGGCGCGGTGCCGTTGATGAAGCCGTCGCCGTTCACGTCGAAGCTGCGCTTGCTGTGATAGCCGAACAACGTGCCGGCATCGGCGAAGAGCGCGCCCTTCAGGCCCAGGTCGCGCGGGACGCCCGGCAGGGGGAACTGAATTTCGAGGGTACCGCCGATATAGGTCGAGCCGCCGATCGCGTTGGAGCGGGCGTCGGCGATGCCGACGTCGCGCGGACCGATGCCGTTCGGCGCGAAGCCGCGGACGAGCGACGGGCCGAGGAAGAACTCGTCGGTCACGCGCAGGGGCTGCCCGTTGATCGACTGGATGTGGCCGCCCTGGAACCGGACGAAGCCGATCACGTCCTCGAAGATCTCCTTGTAGTAGCGCGCATCGGCGGTCACGCGGAAGAACTTGGAGTCGCCGCCGAGGCCGGCGACGTCGGGCTTCAGCTCGGCGTAGATGCCGTTATGGGGCGCGCCGATGACGTCGAGGGTCGAGTAGGCGAGCGTCAGGCCGGCCAGCGAGGTCAGCGTGTTGCCCTGCGAGCCCTTGATGGCGATCGAGGCCTCGCCGTCATAGGCGCAGTTCGGGTAGAGCGCCTGCCCGCCGATGTTGCGGCCGGTATTCGGGTCGATCGTGCCGGCCGCATAGGTGGCGGTGTAGCCGGGGATCGGCACCGAGCAGTCGTTGTAAGGCTTCTTGAGGGTGTTCGGGACCTTCAGGTCGGTGTTGTACAGCGAGTAGCGCAGCGTGACGCCGAATTCCTCGGTGATCGGAAGGCCGAGGCGGAGCTGCCCGCCGTAGACCGTGGTCTCGTAGCGCGAGTACCGGGTCAGGTCGGAGTACTTGTAGAAGGCGTCGAAGCCGGCGGCGAGGCGGTAGCCGAGGAAGTACGGCTCGGTGAACGAGAAGTCGACGCCACGCGAATACTGGCCACCGGTGCCGGCGAGGCGGACATACTGGCCGCGGCCGAGGAAGTTCGACTCGGAGACCGAGACCTCGCCGATGATGCCGTCCTGGGTGGAGTAGCCGCCCGCCACCGAGAACGAACCCGTGGGCTGATCCTCGACGTCGATGTTGATCACCACCCGGTCCGGGGCGGAGCCCGGCTCGTTGGAGAAGCGGACCTTCTTGAAGAAGCCCAGCCCGTTCAGACGCCGCTCGGCGCGGTCGGTCAGCACGCGGTTGTAGGCGTCGCCCTCGGCGATATCGAGTTCGCGGCGGATGACGTAGTCGCGGGTGCGGGTGTTGCCGCGGATGTTGATGCGCTCGACGTAGACGTGCGGGCCATCCTCGACCACGAAGCCCAGGGAGACCTGGTGGGTCGCCGGGTCGCGCTGGCCGGTCGGCCGAACCTGCGCGAACGGGTAGCCCGCGCGGTTCACCTCGCGGGTGACGTTGTTCAGCGTCTTCTCGACATCGTCGGCGTTGTAGACGTCACCCACGGCGGCCGTGATGCCGCCGTCGAGCTGGGCGGTATCGAGCCCGGGCAGGCGCGTATCCACCTGGACCGCGCCGACCTTGTACTGCTCGCCCTCGTTCACCGTGACGGTGATGACGTAGCCGGAGGCCTCGCCCTCGACGTAGCGCGCGTCGGCGCTGACCACCTGGAAATCGGCGTAGCCGTTCTTCAGGTAGTAGCGGCGCACCTGATCGAGGTCGTTGGTGATGCGGTCGGGATCGTAGACGTCGGAGGTCTTGATGAACGACAGGAAGTTCATCTCCGAGGAGCTCATCAGCCCCTTCAGGGTCCGGTCCGAATACGCGTTGTTGCCGACGAAGTTGATCGAGATGATGCCGGTCTTGTCGCCCTCGTCGACCTGGTAGATCACGTCGACGCGGCCATTGGGCAGGTCGACGGTGCGGTAGGTCACCTTGGCGGTGCCGCGGCCGAAGCGCTTGTAGACATCGCGGATGCGGGCGAGGTCGGCGTTGACGATGGCTTCGCTGTAGGGGCCCCGGGCCTTGGCCTCGACCACGCCCTCGAGGGTCGCCTTCTCGATCTTCTTGTTGCCCTCGAAGACAACGCGATTGATCAGGTTGTTCTCGCGGACGGTGACCACCGTGCGCCCGCCCGACTGGGTGACCTTCACGTCCGAGAACATGCCGCTCGCCAGCAGATTGCGGCGGGCCTCCTCGGCCGAACCCGAGGCCGTGCCGGTCACGTAGGACCGGACCGTATCGGCATCGACGCGCTGGTTGCCCTGGACGACGATCTGCTGCGCCTGGGCCGCCCCGCCCAGGACGACGCCAAGACCAGCAGCGGCTAGGACGATGGTTCTCCGCACCGACTTGCGTCGGTGCTTCCCCGTCAACGACATCATGCAATCGCCCGTTTCTGTTCTGGTCGCGGGGGTTAGCCCGTCACAGGCGACCGTTGGTCGGCCGTCCTGATCACCTGGTCCAAGCGTGGCTTCGGTCCAAGCGTAGCTCTTAGCGGGATTCCACTGCCAAGCAAACGCGCGGGAGGCCATCGTCAGGGGATTTTGGGGGGTCGTGGCCTTCGCGCCACTTAACGA
>CAXTCV010000128.1:0-10570 GCA_964242725.1 uncultured Methylobacterium sp. | reverse complement strand
CCGGCCTCGACCTGACCGGCCTCGAACCGCATGGGCCCCGATCCCTCCGACAGGGCCGGCACCCGAATGCGGCCCGAATCGAACCGGTTGCCACCTCGGCGCGGAGCGCCCAAGACGCGCGCGGCAAACGACTTGCCTGCCCCCGCCCTCCCGTCCGCAGAGGCTGCCTCTCCCGTGATCACCGGTCCCTGCCTCATCGTTCAGCCGATCCACGCGGCGGGCCTCGACCGGCTGCGCGCGGCCGGGCTGGACCCGCGCCCGGCCGGCGGCACCGACGCCGAGAGCCTGGCCCGCGACGTCGCCGGCTGCGTCGCCGTCATCACCCGCAACACCGGCTTCCCGGCCCAGGCCATCGCGGCGGCGCCGGACCTGCGGGTGATCGGCGTGCACGGGACCGGCACCGACCACGTGGCCCGGGCGGCGGCGACCGAGGCGGGGATCGTGGTGGTCAACACGCCCGGGGCCAACGCCGTCTCGGTGGCCGAGCAGACGCTGGCGCTGATCTTCGCCCTGGCGAAAGCCCTGCCCGCCGCCGACCGGTCGGTCCGGCGGGGCGACGCCAGCTTCAAGTTCACCACCCGGCTGATCGAGCTCGCCGGGCGGACGCTCGGACTCGTCGGCTTCGGGGCGATCGGTCAGGCGACCGCCCGGCTCGGCGCCGCTTTGGGCCTGCGGGTGCTGGCCTACGGGCCGAGCCGCCCGGAGACCGAGTTCACCGAGGCCGGCGCCCTGCGCGCCGCCTCGGTCGACGCCCTCCTGGCGGAGGCCGACATCGTCTCGCTGCACCTGCCGCTGACCCAGACCACCCGCGGCCTGATCGGACGGGACCAGCTCGCCCGGATGAAGCGGGGCGCCTTCCTGATCAACACCAGCCGCGGCGGCCTCATCGACGAGGCCGCCCTGGTGGAGGCCCTGGAGACCGGCACGATCGCGGGGGCGGGGCTCGACGTCTTCGCGCAGGAGCCGCTGCCGCCCGACCATCCCCTGGCCCGCCAGGAGCGCGCGATCCTGACGCCCCATGTCGGCGGCTCCACCGAGGCGGCCCTGATCCGCACCGCCGAGACCGCCGCGGGCCGCGTCGTCGACGTCCTGGCCGGAAGGCAGCCGGGCGGCTTGGTCAATCCGGAGGTCTGGCCGCGCCGCCGCGGGCCGTGCGGCGCATGATGACCGCGGGAGCGGGACGGCCATGACCCGCATCTCCAGCCGCCCCGTCCCGCTGCACCGCAGCAGACACCGGCGGAGAGGGCGCGGCGTGAGGCATGGCCTGGGCCCCGGACGTTCCGACGCCGATCCCACGGACGACCGCGACGGCGGCACTGCCATGAGATGAAGACATGGGTTATGGCTATAGCTCCGCCACCTATGCATGCCTGAACGGCCTTGGGACCGTTGCGTGCCGCAATGCGATATCCTATCTGTGCGTTGCGGGATGGCGATGGCGTCGCGATCCCGCTGCCCTTCTTGGGCGTTTCCTCCCTAGACTTCGGGCCGCTCCTTCGGGAGTGGCCTTTTTTCGTTTCGAAATGCCGATGCCATCGCGGGACGGCAGGATCCGACGGTCCGGTCGTGATCGCCCCGACCGCGTTCGGGACGATCGCTCCGGTCGGCACCATGCGGCCCGGCCGCGGCGGCGGATCCGACCTGCGCGGCGCCGCGCGATCTTGCGGGGCCACGGGCGGCTGGACCCGCCTCTCGGCGTCGACGCCCCGGTTTCCCCGTCGGGACCCGGGCCCTACTCGACGTGGATGGTCAGCTTCATCTTCGGATGAATGCCGCACTGGATCACGAAATCCCCCGGCTCGGCCAGCGTCAGCCGCGTCTCGGTGCCGGGCTCCTGGTCGCCGGCATCGAACGCGAACCGGTCCGCCTCGATGAAGGCGTGGTGGGTCAGGCCCTCGTCGCCGTTGCGCAGGGTGACCGTGTCGCCCCGGCGCAGGTACAGGTCGGTGGGCAGGTACTGGCGCCCCTTCTGCAGCACGATCCGAACCCCGACCGACAGCGTCGCCCGGGCCGTCTCCAGCGCGGCACCCGACCCGACCAGCGCGAGCGTCCCGACGAGGAGAATGGAGCGCAGGCTCCTGCTGCGAGGGGGCATGAGGGCGTCCGCCAGGGGTTTGACGCGTCCCCGGCCACCGGGATCGGTCGCCGAGCGGTCCGGGATCTGCTGCACTGCATCGTGGCGGAGGCCCCTCACCACATCGATAAGCAGCGCGTTAGAATTTTATCGATCTGGCAATATCGACGATCGATCTACTGCAACCTTATGAATTTCAACTGTATTCGACCCTAAATCAGCGACTTCGTGCGCGCCGTCGCGGTCCGCCAGCGCGCCGCGCACGTGCGCGCGGAACACCCGGACCCGGGCCGGCAACGCCCGTCCGGCCAGGGTGACGGCGCGCAGGGCCGCGCCGCGGGTCGCCCAGGGGGCCAGCACGCGCAGGAGCTGGCCCGACTCCACCGCCCGGGCCGCGACCAGGGTGGGAAGATGGCCGATCCCGGCCCCCGCCAGGGTCAGCCGGTGCGCGGTCGCGAAGTCGCTGACCCGGATCGCCGGGCTCACGGACAGGGGCTCGGTGCGGCCCCTCCCGTCGGTCAGGGCCAGCGCCGCCGCGCCGAATCGCTCGCGGGCGAGGATCAGGTCGTGGTCGCGCAGCGCGGCGACGGTCGCCGGGGCCGGCCGCCGCCGCAGGTAGGCCGGGGCGGCGTAGAGGCCGACCGCCAGGGTCGCCAGGATCGCGGCGTGGTAGCCGGTCTCCTCGGCACCGCCGAGCCGCAGGGCGAGGTCGATCCGGTTGGCCGCGAGGTCGAGGCGCGCGTCGGTGTTCAGCATCTCCACGGTGATCTGCGGGTAGGCGGTCCGGAAGCTCGCGACGATCTCGGGCATCACCTCGATGCCGAAATCGATGGAGGTTGTGATCCGCAGGTGCCCGGCCGGCACCGTCTGCGCATCGCGGACGGTCTCGGCGGCCTCGTCGAGGAGCACCAGGCTCTCCTGCGCCTTGGCGTAGAAGGCGAGCCCCTCCGCGGTCGGCGAGACGGCCCGCGCGGTGCGCGCCATCAGCCGGGCGCCGAGCGCCCGCTCGAGGCGGGAGACCCGCCGGCTGACGCTGCCCTTCGTCTGCCGCAGGCTCGCCGCGGCGGCCGTGACCGTGCCGAGATCGACGACCGCGCAGAAGGCGCGCACGTCGTCGAGTCCGCCCCGGAAGGTTTCCGTTCTCGCAACCATGGGGTTCCGGATAGCAGGCTCAACCGTAGCCGTGAACGGCGCTACAGGAGCCCGACGGCGTGCCGAATCGGCCCGTACCGTCGCGCCTATGGGAGTTTGCAGTGAAGTCGCTTCTCGCCTCCGGCCTTCTGGCCCTCCTCGTCGCCGACCCGGCCCTGGCCCAGACCCCCGCGACCCGCGATCCGGCCCAGGTCCAGGCCGGCGCCTACGTGGCCGATCCCGACCACAGCCAGGTCGGCTGGCGGGTCTCCCATATGGGCTTCTCGAACTATGCCGGCGGGTTCTCGGACGTGTCCGGCACCCTCGACCTGCAGCCGAAGGACCTGGCGGCCACCAAGCTCACGATCAGGATCCCGGTCGCCTCGGTGGCGACCACCAGCGCCAAGCTCACCGCCGAGCTGAAGGGCGACCAATGGCTCGACGCGGCCAAGTTCCCCGACATCACCTTCGTCTCGACCCAGGTCGCCCCCGAGGGCCAGGACAGGGCGAAGGTGACCGGCAACCTCACGTTCCACGGCGTGACCAAGCCGGTGACGCTCGACGTCACCCTGGTCGGGGCCGGCGTGAACCCGCTGAGCAAGAAGGTCACCGTCGGCTTCGACGCCACCGGCACGCTCAAGCGCTCCGCGTTCGGCGTGACGACCTACGAGCCGCTGATCGGCGACGACCTGCACCTCACCATCGCGGGCGCCTTCGAGCGCCGGGACTGACCGGACCCGCGGGCGGCCGTGCCGGGGAACCGGCACGGCCTGCGCCTCGGAACCTGGATGAAAAGCGCCCTTCGCGGGGCCGCCCGCAACCCATCCCGCACCCCGCAGCCGGCAGCCTCTCCCGAGGAACGCCCGAGCGCAGCCCCACTGGGATCCCCGTCAGCGCAGCTCGGTCCGCGATCCATCGCCGGCCGCCGTCCGGGCGCGGCCGGGGCGGCGGCCGAAGCGGGGCGCTCGCGGTCCCGGGATCATCCGCCAGACGGGCACGAGGACCAGCGCCGACCCACCGGGTCCGTGCCCGTTCTATCGGGCACTCTTACTTAATCACCGCCGCCTTGAACTCTTTGTCCCCCAACGCAGTTTCCTGGATATGGTACGTCGTTGCCCAGCCACGGTGGGGGACCTGCAGCCTGTCGGCTTGCCGAGGCACCTCGCTGTCATCAGGCGCGACGATCACCTGTCGTCCTGGGCCACGATCTCCATCTCCTGCCTGTCGACCCTGGCAGTGCTCGCCTCGGGCGTGGCCTGGCTGGGCCCCCGCAGCGGCTGGATCCCGCCGGTGTCGATGCGCCGCACGGCCGCGGTCACGCCCACCGAGGCGCCGCAGGCGGCCGTCTTTCCGTCGTGGGTCGAGGTCCCGCACCTGACACCGGGCCCACCGGTCGGGGACGATCCGGAGGCTTCCCCGCCCGCGGAGGGGCCCCGCACCTTCCTGGATCCGAACCCCGCGGATGCGCCGGAGCAACCCGCAACCCTGCCGCCGCGCACCAACCCCCGCCTGCCGCTGATCGGCCGCGCACCCCTGGATGCGGCGCGTCTCACGCAGGAACAGCCGCCCGGCTGGACGGAACGCACCGGGCTCCGGGACATCGCGACGGCGGTCCCGCCCTCCGCGGTCCCGACCCTCGAACCGGACGCGCAGCCGCTGCAGGGTCGCGCCGCGACGGGGACGACCCGAATCCGGCCAGCGGATCCGACGCCCACGCCGACCCTGCCGCCCGGACCGGCTCAGGCCCGGCCTCCGACCGAGGTCGCCGTTCGTCCCGCACCGACGGTCGCCGCCGCACCCCCGCCCGGACGCGTGGCGACGCTCGGCCCGGATCCGGCGCAGACGGTCGTCGATCGCCCGGTCCCGATCACGCCGCCGCGCGATGCCGGGGGCGTGGTCGCGCCGATCCTGAACCCCGGACCCGCGCGTCACGCGCGGTCGCTCAGGCGGCCGCGCGCCGCCGCGGTGGCGACCGCGCGGGCCCGGGTGCCGTACCGCGACACCGAGCAGACGGCGAGCATCACGCGCGCGCCGCGCGCGCTGCGTGCGCGGATCGATGCCGGCGCGGTCGCCTACGCCACGATCCACCGGAGTCGCTCCGCCGCCCCGGCGACCGCACCCGCGCCGTCCGCCGCCTGGACGCTGCCATCCGCCCTTGCGCCGTCGGATTAGAGCCATGCCGCGGCCCCCCGTTCACCCCCCGCGAAGAAGGAGAGCCGTGATGTTCCGACGTTCGATCTGCTGCGCTACCCTCGTGTCCGTCCTGGTCGGGCCCGCCCTCGCCCAGGAGGCGGCTGCCCCGCCGGACAGTTCCGCCGCCACGTGGCAGATGCCCTGGCAGATCGCACCGATCGGGCCCGCATCGACCGCGGCCGGCGAGCAGATCATCCTGTCGATGGTCCCCGGCACCGGTCTGGTGAAGGGCACGTTCGCGGCCCTGCAGACCATCGGCCAGCCGCTGACCGAGGTTCCGGGTCGCAACCGCACGGTCGAGACCTGCCGCAGCACCGTGATGAGCGAGGCCACCAAGGCCGGTGCGAAGCAGGTCGAGGCGGTCTCGGTGGGGGCGGACCGGACCGACAAGAAGGGCGACTACTTCGCGCCGGTGCTGTTCCGCATCACCTACGAGCGGCCGATGATGTACGAGGTGCGCGAGGCGGCGATGATCTGCGTCGTGAACCGCAAGGGCGCGATCGTCGACGCCTATATGCCGGCCGATGAGACCGTCCTCACGCAGTGGACGGCGCTGCGCCGCTAGAGCAGCGCGCCGGTTCCGACATCCGGTCCGCGTTGCCGCGCAGGATGGCACGTCGACCCGATCCCGTGGATTCCCAGGGGATCATCCCTTCGGCGGGGTCCCGGGGCAGAGCCCCGGGGACTTCGCAGGGCTTGCGCCCGGCACCCGCGAAGGGTCTTGGCCCGTTCGAAACCACGGCTCGGCGTGCCGATCCGCGGTCCCGGGACGGCGGCCCCCCTGCTGCACCGGCCGCCGTCCGATCCGAGGGGCGGCCGCGTCCGGCATCGTCGCGTCAGCGGCCTGAACCGCGCATCAGGCTCTTGAGGCGCTGGTCGGCCCTGTCGAGGCGGTCGGCGATGCCCCGCCGGATGCACCGGCCGATGGAATCGCCCGCATAGAACCCGATCGTCTGCTCCTGATGCCGGCATGACAGGACGGGGGGCCAGGCCATCACCCCCGCCACGACGAGGAGCACCACCACGCTGTCGACGGCGAGCCAGCCCTTCCAGCCGAGCCGAAAGCCGCCGCCCTGGCCGGGGCGCCGCCGGGACCCCCGCCGCCGGGACGGATCGGGACCGACCCGCGCCACGCGCGCGCGGAACTGGGCTTCCTCGAGCCTGTCGGGGGTGTCGCCGGCTGTGGGAAGGAGGGGGCGGCTGGACATGGCGCGCTCGCGGGGGTCGTCAGGTGCGGATCGGACGGGATTCGAGCCTCGCCCCGGATGCCGGGCACCGAGGGTCCGGGCGGCTCATTCGGTGATCCGCTTCAGGAGCGCGAAATTGTCCTGCACGGACGCGACGCTGCCGAACATCGCGTGCCGGGCGCAGGCGCCGGTCCCGAGGAGCCCGAGCCAGCCCGTCGCGGGGGGCCCGCTGCAATCGGCGTAGCTGCCGTAGAGGAACAGCGCCACCGGCAGCGCCAGCAGGCCGAGCTTCACGAGGGCGAACAGACGCCCGAAGACGCCGCGCCGCTCGCGCCGCGGCGGGTCGTCCTCCGCGTCCCAGCCCGTTTCCTCCGGATCCCAGCCGTGGCGATCCGCGTGGGGCAGCGCGTCGATGTCCCGATCCCGGCGGTACATGGCAAGACTGGCCTCGGTCTGATCCGGTCAGACACGGTGCCATGCCTTCGTGAAGCTTGGCCTAAAGCGAATGTTTAAGGTTGTCTGAACGCCGACCGTGCGTCCGCCGGGCGTCAGGCGGCCAGCGCCCGCCGCACCGTGGCCCGCAGATCCGCCAGCGAGAAGGGCTTCGTCAGCACGTCGGTGACGATGGCATCGAGCCCGCGCGCGCGTTCGCGCTGGTCCGCGAAGCCGGTCATCAGCAGGATGGTCAGATCCGGGAAGTCGCGCTTGGCCGCCAGGGCCAGGGCGATGCCGTCCATGAGCGGCATGCGGATGTCGGTGAGCATCAGGTCGAAGCCGCCATGGGCCTCGTTGAGGCGGTCGAGCCCGTCGCTCCCGTCGTTGGCGGTGACGACGGCGTGCCCGTCGATCTCGAGTCCTCGCTTGAGGAAGCCCCGGACGGTCTCTTCGTCATCCACCAGGAGGATGCGCGCCATGTGGTCCCGTAAACGTCCCCGCCCCGCGAGCCTCCCGCCGTGACGACGCCAGACCCTCCGACGCACGACAGACGCAGACCGATCCGCCCGATGTCAAGATGGGGCGCGGTCAAAACTGCCGGATCGGCGCGGCCCGCGGCGAAAATGCCGCGCTGGACGGATGTCCGGCTACGGATCGAACAGATCCGGATCCCCGCTGCCGAAATCGACCACGCCGACGAAGGGCAGCTGCCGATAGGCGTGGGCCGCGTCCATCCCGTAGCCGACCACGAACACGTCGGGGCAGGTGAAGCCGACGAAATCCGCGTCGATGGTCACGGCGCGCTTGCCCGGCTTCTCCAGCAGCACCGCGGTGAGCACCCGCCGGGCGCCGCGCGCCATCAGCAGATCCTTGGCGAAGACGACGGTCCGGCCCGATTCCAGGATGTCGTCGACGAGCAGCACGTCCCGCCCGCGCACCTCGCTCTGCACGTCCCGCAGGATCTCGACCTGCCCGCTGGAGACCGTTCCGGTGCGGTAGCTCGACAGGTGGACGAACTCGACCTGCGGCGCGAGCCCGACCCGGTGGAGCGCCCGCAGCAGGTCGGCGGCGAACATGAAGCTGCCCTTGAGCACGGCCACGACCAGGAGATTCTCCGGCCGCGCCCCCAGGATCTCCCGGGCGAGCTCGTCGTTGCGCTTGGCGATGGCGGCCTCGTCGAACAGGGTTCGGACGCGCCGTTCAGGGATGCTCATCTCACGTGTCCCGGAAGTCCGGTCGCGGGACGGGACCCGCCACCGCGCTCGGCACCGGTCTTAGCCTCCCCGGATCGCGGGGGAAACCGCGGATGCGGGACGGCGGCGCCGCAGCGTCACCGAACCGACCGCCCCCGCACAGGCAAAAGGGGCCGGCGATCCGCCAACCCCTTGCGCGATCGAGCTGAATGGATGGTACCACCGCCCCGGCTCGAACGGGGGACCCCCAGATCCACAATCTGGTGCTCTAACCAACTGAGCTACGGCGGCACTGGCGGGCGGTGTATCGTGGGCCGCGGCGGTTTTCAAGCGATGTGCGCGGCGTTGTGCGGGTCGGCGCCCCGGATCGGTGGACGCAGGCCGGGTTCAGCTCCTAAGTGAGGCCGCGAGGCCGGACCATGATGCGGCGGCCGGGGCGGACCGGGGCGAACGGACGGACCGTGAGCGCGCGACAGCCAGCGGCGGCCAAGGGCGGGGACCAGGCCCCCGCGGACCGGTCGGCGGACGCGCCGGCCGGGGCTGCGGCCGGGCCGCAGGGACGCCGCCGTCGCCGCTGGACCGGCGCCGGCATCGTCCAGGCGCCGGGGCAGCTGCGCAGCCTCGTCCGCCGGAGCGAGGGCGGCCTCGTCGCGCTGGCGACCCTGGTGGGCTGCATCGCGGGAGTGGCCGTCTCGGGCATGAACTGGGTCACCCAGAGCCTGCGCGAGCTGCTCTTCCTCCTGCCGCCGGGGATGCGGCTCAGCGCGGCCGACACCGTCTCGCCGGTGCTCCTGCTCGTCGGGCCCTGCCTGGGCGGCGGGCTGCTCGGGCTCGTGATCGTCGCGGCCGGCTATGTCCGCGGCCCGCGCAAGCGCCCCGCCATCGATCCGATCGAGGCGAACGCCCTGCATGGCGGCCGCCTGTCCCTGCGCGACAGCCTCTACCTCGCCCTGCAGAACGTCATCTCCAACGGCAGCGGCGCCTCGGTGGGTCTGGAGGCCGGCTACACGCAGCTCGCCGCCGGCCTCGCCTCGCGGCTCGGGATCGCCTTCGAGGTGCGCCGGAGCGACCTGCGGACCCTGGTCGGCTGCGGCGCGGCCGGGGCGATCGCGGCGGGCTTCGGCGCGCCGCTTGCCGGGGCCTTCTACGCCTTCGAGCTGATCATCGGCACTTACTCCATCGCCACGCTGACGCCGGTGGTGGTCGCGGCGCTCTGCGGCAACCTGATCGCGCGGTCGCTGATCGAGACCCAGCCCCTGGTCGATTTCGGCGACGTGCAGGCGATCACCACCTCGCACGTCACCAGCCTGGAGCTCCTGCCGAGCCTCGCCCTGGGGCTGGTCTGCGCGGGGCTGGGCATCCTGATCATGCGCGGGGTCACCCTGGTGGAGCGGCTGGTCCAGGCCTCGCGGGTGCCCCGGGCGGCGGCGCCGGCCCTGGGCGGGCTCTGCGTCGGGGCGCTGGCGCTGCTGGCGACGCCCCAGGTGCTCTCGGGCGGGCACGGCGCCCTGCACATGCACTTCGCCGCCGAGGGGCAGGGACACGGGGTCGCGGCGCTGGCCGGGCTGTTCGCCGCCAAGGCGGTGGCCTCGGCGATCTCGATCGGCTCCGGCTTCCGGGGCGGCCTGTTCTTCGCCTCGCTGTTGCTCGGGGCCATCGCGGGCAAGCTGTTCGCCGCCCTGGCCCCCGCGCTCGTGCCGCCGCTGGCGGGCTTCGGCCTCACGCCGCTCGCCTACGCGGTGATCGGCATGAGCGCGCTGGCGGTGGCGGTCATCGGCGGCCCGCTGACCATGACGTTCCTGACCCTGGAGATCACCGGCAGCCTGCCGATCACCGGGCTGGTGCTGGCGGCGGTGATCGCGTCCTCGCTCACCGTGCGCAAGACCTTCGGCTACTCCTTCGCCACCTGGCGCTTCCACCTCCGCGGCGAGAGCATCCGCAGCCCCCACGATGTCGGCTGGATCCGCTCGCTGACCGTGGGCCGGCTGATGCGCCGCGATCCCGGCACCGTGGCGGTGGACATGCCGCTGCCCACCTTCCTGCGCGCCCACCCCCTGGGCTCGCCCTCCCGGGTGATCGTCGTGGACGGGCGCGGGCGCTATGCCGGGATCGTGAACGTCCCCGAGGCGCACGCGGCCGCGCGGGAGGCCGACGCCGCGGCGCAGCCCGTGCTGGCCGACCTCCTCCTCCACCGCGACGATCTCCTCACGCCGGGGATGAACGCCAAGGACGCCGCCGCCGCCTTCGACCGCACCGAGAGCGAGGCGCTGGCCGTGGTCGACGGGCCCGAGACCCGCCGGGTGCTGGGCCTGCTCACCGAGAGCCACACGCTCAAGCGCTACAGCGAGGAACTCGAC
>CAXTCV010000127.1:0-10703 GCA_964242725.1 uncultured Methylobacterium sp. | reverse complement strand
CGTAGATCCCGTCCTGCACCAGGAAGCGGTTGGTGCAGATGCAGGTCTGGCCGGAATTGCGGAACTTGGCGAGCATCGCGCCGGCAACCGCCCGGTCGAGGTCGGCGTCATCGAACACGATGAAGGGCGCGTTGCCGCCCAGCTCCATCGAGACCTTCTTCACCGTATGGGAGGCCTGCTCGAGCAGCACCTTGCCGACCTCGGTGGAGCCGGTGAACGTTATCTTCTTGACCAGCGGGTTGCCGGTCATCTCCCCGCCGATTGCCCGGGCCGAGCCGGTGAGGATGCTGACCACACCGGCCGGGAAGCCCGCGCGCTCGCACAATACGCCCCAGGCGAGCCCCGAGAGCGGGGTCTGCGAGGCGGGCTTGATCACGATCGGGCAGCCGGCCGCCAGCGCCGGGGCGATCTTGCGGGCGATCATCGAGGACGGGAAGTTCCACGGCGTGATCGCCGCGACCACGCCCACCGGCTCCTTGGTGACGAGGATCTTGCGGTCGCCCCAGGGGGAGGGGATCACGTCGCCGTAGACGCGCCGGGCCTCCTCGGCGAACCACAGGACATAGGCCGCCGACATGGCGACCTCGCCGCGGGATTCGGCCAGCGACTTGCCCTGCTCGGCGGTGAGGATCTGCGCGAGGTCCTCCTGATGCTCGGTCACGAGGGCGGCGAGCTTGCGCAACAGCACGGCCCGCTCGTTGGCGGTCCTGGCGCGCCAGCCCGGATAGGCGGCGTGCGCCGCCTGGATCGCCCGGCGGGTCTCCGCGGCGCCGGCATTCGGCACCCGGGCGATCACGGCACCGGTGGCCGGGTTCGTCACGTCGATGGTCCCGGAGCCGGCCTCCGACCATTGCCCGCCGATCAGGCAGGCTTCGACCAGGAGGGCACGGTCCTTCAGGGACAGAGGATCGGTCTCAGGCATTCAACGGTTCCTTCGGCGGCTGCGGCCTGTCGGGCTCGGACATGGCCGTGCGCGTCTTGAGCGGCACGCTCTGGGACGTATTCCTCGCCTGCGCCTCGGCTTTTGTCTCGAACACATGGGGAGCCAGATCGCGGCTCGCCAACGAGGCACCGAGTTTCAATCGCAGGAACGCGCTGGTCGTGTAGCGCGAGGCGGTCTCGTAGTACCGCTTCTCCAGATAGGCGATCGCCGAAAAATAGGCATCGCTCACCGTCGGGTCGATCTCGAACCCGTCGTAATTGGCGATCAGGTGGACCTTGCGGCCGATCTCCTGGCAGGCGCGCTCGTATTCCCGCCGCACCAGTTCGACGTCGTCGATGGTCCGGACCTGAAACCCCTCCAGGTTCGAGAACAGGATGTTGCGCTCCGGATCGTAGCTGATCCGTTCCGCCATGGAGAGGCCGAGCAGCCAGGGCTCCAGCCCCATCACGGCTTCGCGGAACAGGCGCGGATCCATCGGCTTCGGGTCGCGCACGATCGGCGTGAAGCCCATCCGGCCCAGGATGTCCCGGTCGATATCGATCCCCGGGGCGACCTCGGCGAGTTCCATGCCGGCCCGGGTCCGGCGGAACACGCAGCGCTCGGTGACGTACAGCACCGGCTGGCCGCGCTCGGCCGCGTAGGCGCCCGAGAAGGTCACCTGCTCGACCGCGGCGATGAATTTCTGGGAGCGGCCCTCGGCGAGGATGCGGACGCCGCCATCCTCCACCGCCACCTTCAACCCGTCGGCCGTGAAGGTGCCGGCGAAGACGAGGCTTTTCGCGTTCTGCGAGATGTTGATGAAGCCGCCCGCGCCCGCGAGCCGCTTGCCGAAGCGGCTGACGTTGACGTTGCCCTCCGCGTCGCACTGGGCGAGCCCGAGGCAGGCGAGGTCGAGCCCGCCGCCGTCGTAGAAGTCGAATTGCTGGTTCTGGTGCAGCACCGCGGCCGGGTTCAGGGCGGCGCCGAAATCGAGCCCGCCCTGCGGCAGGCCGCCGATGACGCCGGGCTCGGCGGTCAGCGTCAGGTACTTCAGCACCCGCTCCTCGGCGGCGACCGCCGCGACCCCCTCGGGCATGCCGATCCCGAGATTGACCACGCCCCCCGGGGGCAGCTCGAAGGCGCAGCGCCGGGCGACAACCTTGCGGGCGTCGAGGGACATCGGCGGGATCCGGTCGAGGGGCACCCGTTGCCGTCCCGTGAAGGCGTGGTTGTAGGGCGTGCCGTAGGTCTGGCGGTGGTTCTCCGGCTGACTCAGCACCACGCAATCGACCAGGATCCCCGGCACCTGCACCTCGCGGGGGGCGAGCGAGCCGGCCTCGGCCAGGCGCTCGACCTGGGCGATGACGAAGCCGCCGGAATTCTTGGCCGCCATGGCGGCGGCGAGGTTGTCGAGGGTCAGCGCCTCCCGCTCCATCGTGATGTTGCCGGCGGGATCGGCCGTGGTGCCGCGGATCAGCGCCACGTTCACCGGGAAGGCCTTGTAGTGAAGCCAGGACTCGCCGCCGAGCTCGACCACGCTGACCAGATCCTCCCGGGTCACCGCGTTGAGCTTGCCGCCTTCGAGGCGCGGATCCACGAAGGTGCGCAGGCCGACCTTGGTGATGTGGCCCGGCGTGTGGGCGGCAATTTCACGGTAGAGATGCGAGATTACGCCGAGCGGCAGGTTGTAGGCCTCGATCAGGCCCTCGACCGCCATCGCACCGAGCTTCGGCACCAGGGCCCAATGGCCGCCGACCACGCGCCGCACGAGACCCGGGATGGCGAGCCGGTTGAGGCCGCGCTCCTTGCCGTCGCCGGGGGCGGCGGCGAACATCAGCCCGATCCCGCGCGGGCCGGCGCCGGACTCGAACCGCCGGGCCAGCGCCAGGATCAGCTCGTCCGGCGTACCGATGCCGACGAAACCCGAGACCGCGACCATGTCGCCGTCCTGGAGGATGGCGATGGCCTGGTCGGCGCTGACGATCTTGTTCTTCAGGCTGCCCATGGGGAGATCCTCGGCGCCCGGGATGTGCGTCTCTCCCGCCCCCCGCGGCCGGGGAGGGTGGCCCGAAGGGCGCCCTCTGCGTCAGCGAGGGCCGGGAGGGGGAAGCGACGGTGCAGGCAGGCGCACTGGCGGTCATGAAGGCTGCGCCACCCCGGGAAGCCGGGTTCCCCTCTTCCGACTCCCTCCGGGGGCCACCCTCCCCAACAGAGGGCGGAGGGAGGGGGCGTCGCACCTTGCGAGAACCGTCGGGCGCGCATCCTACCCCCGCTCGCCCAACCAATCGGCGATGCCGGAGCCCAGCAGCTTCTGTGCCTTGCCGCCGACGAAGACGCCGACATGGCCGCCGGGCAGACCCATCTCCGTGTAGTCGGCGGTCCCGATCCGCTCGCGCAGAGCCTGCGAGGTGGCCGGCGGGATGATGTGGTCGTCCTGGGCGAAGACGTTCAGAACCGGGCAGGTGATCGCCTTCAGGTCCACCGTCCGGCCGCCGAGGACGAAGGCGCTCCGGACGAGCTTGTTGTCCTGGTAGAGGTCCTTGAGCCACTGCTTGGCGGCCTCGCCGGGATGGTCCGGACGGTCGGCGATCCACTTCTCCATGCGCAGGAAGTTCAGGAACTTCTTCTTGTCGTCCAGGGCGTCGAGCAAGTCGAGGTTGTATTTCGTCATGGTGCGCATCGGCGTCATCATGGAGAAGACCGAGCCCATGAAGGCCCCGGGCAGCGCGCCCTGCGCCTCGATCAGCCGGTCCACATCCTCGGGGGTGAGCGACCGCGTCCAGACGTTGATGAAGCCGTGGCCGGCCCGCTCGTCCCGGGCATCGGCGTGGAAGTCGATCGGCGTGATGGTGAGCACCATCGCGTTGACCGTCTCGGGGTAGAGCGCCGCGTAGCAGGTGGTGAAGACCCCGCCCTCGCAGATGCCGAGCAGGCTGATCCGCTCGCGCCCGGCCGCCTCCTGGATGACGGCGACGCACTCGGCGAGGTAGCCGTCCACGTAGTCGTCGATGGTGACGTAGCGGTCGGCCCGGCCCGGATTGCCCCAATCGACCACGTACAGGTCGAGGCCGAGGTGCAGGAGGTTGCGCACGAGCGACCGGTCCTCCTGCAGGTCGGCCATCGTGTAGCGGCCGATCAGCCCGTAGACGATCAGCACCGGCGGCAGGCCCCTGCTCTCGGCCAGCGGCCGGTAGCGGTAGAGCCGGACCTTGTCCTGGCTCCAGACCAGATCCTTGGGCGTCGTGGCGATCTCCACATCCGCGTCGCGCACCTCCGCGAACAGCTTGGCGCCCGCGCTGATGCGCTGGCCGAGCGCGCCGACCTCGGCGAGCATCTCGGCGGGCGAGAGGGCGAGCGGTGCCGCCGGGCCCTTCGGGCCTGTGCTGTCAGCCATGGTGCATCTCCCCGTTGGGCGCGGCGGCGCCGCTGCGGGCCGGCCGTCCCGCCGCCATCCGGCGCTCCCGGCGGAGGGCCCGCACCTCCCGGCGCAGTTCGGTGAGGCTCCTGTGCACGTCGTCGAGCTCGGCCCGGGTCGGCTGGCCGTAGAAGTCCGACAGGAAGGCGGCCAGATCCTGCTGCGCGAGCCGCAGGTCGGTGGAGGCATTCAGCACGGCCCGCTGCGAGGTCAGGAATTTCTCCGAGCGCTGGACCTCCAGCAGGATCGCGTTGGCGGTCTCGATCCAGCGGGTCATCATCGCCCGCGCGGAGGCGAAGTTCTCGCCGCGTTCGGCGCGGGCGTTGGCCTCCTGGGCGAAGGTGCCGGCGGCCCGCGTCCAGGCGTCGAGCATCACCGCCTGATGCTCGCCCTGCGCCCGCCGCAGCGCCGCCCAGGCCGTGAACAGGGCCCCGTAGCGCCGCTCGGTCTGCCACAGGTCGGCGAGCTGCGGGCCCTCGGCCATGCGGGTGAGGGCGGCGTCGAACTCGGCCGAGCCGCCCAGCCAGGCCTGCGGATCGAAGATCCGGGCGAGCACCGCCCCGGCGGTCGGATCCGGCGCGCCGGGGCCGCCCTGCAGCGACTTGGCCAGGATCTCCGACAGGGCCGTGGCGGAGGTCCAGGCCTCGGTCAGCGTGGCCTGCGCGGCGGCAAGGCCGGCGAGATCCCCCGCCGGAAAGACCGGCCAGCCGGACCCGGGCGCGGCCTGCCCGGCGCCGCCGGACAGGAATCCCGCACCGGCGCGCGTCCAGAACTCGCCCATCGCCCGGAACGCGTCGAACTGATCCATGCTGGCGTTCCCTCCCGGCCGTTCTGGCCCCGCGATGCCGCGGAGCTCGTTGTGCTTTCACGCTGCCCGAAGCGTGGTCATCCGGACCGCGTGCCTCCAACCCTCCACCGCATCCCGAGGCGCGGGGAAGCCGTCACGCGGGCGCCCTCCAGCCGGCCGCGGATCCCCGGGGCATCCATCGAGGCCCGCCGGCGCGGGCACATCGGGATGAGGTGGAGGGCGGGACATCGCACGCCCTCCGTGCCCTCACGCCGCCGGCCGCGCCTCCCCGAGGGCCTCGGCGTAGATCGCGAACGCGTCGTCGTAGGTGACCTCCCGCGGGTTGTTCACGAGGAGCCGCGTCTGCTTCATCGCGTCGGCCGCCATGCGCTCCAGGTCCTGGCGGGCGACACCGACCTCGGCGAGCGAGGCCGGCACCTTGCAGTCGCGGCAGATCGCGTCGAGGCAGTCCACGAACCGGGCGGCGGCCTGGGCCGGCGGCATGTCCGCGGCGGCGGGATCCAGGATCGGCGCCAGCTCGGCGTAGAGCCCTTCCGCGTGGGAGAGGTTGAAGCGCATCACCCCCATCAGCACCAGCGCGTTCGAGAGACCGTGGGGCACGTGGAAGAGCGCGCCGACGGGATAGGCCAGCGCATGCACCGCCGCCACCGGTGCGTTGGCGAAGGCCATGCCGGCGAGCATCGAGCCGAGCAGCATGCCGGAGCGCGCCTCGAGGTTCGTCCCGTCCGTGCAGGCTTTGCGGATGTTGGTCGAGAGCAGCGCCAGCGCCTGCTTGGCGAGCTGGTCCGAGATCGGGTTCTTCCTGTTCTTGCTGGTGAAGGCCTCGATGGCGTGGACCATGGCATCGATGCCGGTGGCCGCGGTCACATGGGCCGGCAGGCCCAGCGTCAGCTCGGGATCGAGCACCGCCCAGTCGGGCAGGAGTTTCGGCGCGACGACGCCCTTCTTCTCGGTGGTCGGCGTCGTGACGATCGAGATCGGCGTCACCTCCGAGCCGGTGCCGGCGGTGGTCGGCACCAGGATCAGCGGCAGCCGGTCGCCCTTGGCGAGACCGACGCCGTAGATCGAGTCCAGCGGCGCGTCCGACTTCGCCAGGTAGGCGACCAGCTTGGCGGTATCCAGCGCCGAGCCGCCGCCGATCGAGAGGACGAGGTCGGTCCCGAGCTCCCGGGCGCGCCGGGCCGCCGCCTCGATCACCGTGGAGGGGGGATCGGCGACCACGTCCTCGTAGACGTCGAGGGTCAGGCCGGCTTCCGCCAGCGCCGCCTCGGCGGCCCGGGTCAGCCCGGCGCCGCGCACGCCCTTGTCGGTGACCAGCAGGACGCGCTTGGCCCCGAAGCTGCCGACGATCTCCGGCAGCTTCTTCGCGGCGCCGGCCTCGAACAGCACGTTCGGGGTGGTCTGGAAGGTGAACGGGTTCATCGGACTGCCCTGTCTGCGTGCCGCCTGGGCCGGATTCACTCGGCCGGCTCGAAATCCTTCACCTTCGCGCGCAGCTCGTCGACGAGGACGCGGGTGTTCTCCGAATAGTCGATCGGCACCGCCACGAGGTGGACACCACCGGCCGCGAAGGCGCGGTCGAGGGTCGGCACGAGGTCGTTGACCGCCTCGACCCGGTGGCCGGTGGCGCCGTAGGACTTGGCGTAGAGGACGAAATCCGGGTTGTTGAAGGTCATGCCGTAATCGGCGAACTTGTCGACCGCCTGCTTCCAGCGGATCATCCCGTAGGCGGAATCGTCCAGTACCAGCACCACGAGGTTGAGCTTGAGCCGCACCGCGGTTTCCAGCTCCTGGCTGTTCATCATGAAGCCGCCGTCGCCGCACACCGCCATCACGCGCCGGTTGGGGTACAGCATCGCCGCCATCATCGCCGAAGGCAGGCCCGCGCCCATGGTGGCCAGCGCGTTGTCGAGGAGCAGCGTGTTGGCGACGTAGGTGCGGTAGTTCCGGGCGAACCAGATCTTGTACATCCCGTTGTCGAGGCAGACGATGCCGTCCTCCGGGATCACCCGGCGCACATCGCGCACGAGGCGCTGCGGCGTCACCGGGAAGCGGTCCTCGCCGGCCCGGTCGCCGATATGGCTGAGGATGTGCTCGCGCAGGTACAGCAGCGCACCGGCGTTGGGGAGCTTCCCGTCCAGCCTGTCGGCCAGCAGCTTCAGCGTCGGCCCGAGGTCGCCGACCACCTCGGCATCGGGGAAGTAGACCTGCTCGACGTTGGCCGGCATGTAGCCGATATGGAGAACCTTCTGGTTCGGCTGTCCCATGAAGAACGGCGGCTTCTCCACGGTGTCGTGGCCGATGGCGATGATCAGGTCGGCCCGGTCGATCGCCTCGTGCACGTAGTCGCGCTCGGACAGCGCCGCGGTGCCCATGTAGAGGTTGGTCCCGCTCGCGACGGTGCCCTTGCCCATCTGGGTGGTGAAGAACGGGATCTGGGTGCGCTGGACGAAACCGCCGAGCTCGCCGGTGGCGCGCGGGCGGCTCGCGGCGGCGCCCAGCATGATCAGCGGCCGTTCGGCCTTCAGGATCATGGCGGCGGCGCGCTCGATGGCGGCCGGATGGGCGACCGGGATGTCGATCGGATGCGAAGGCACGAGGTCGGCCTCGGCCTTCTCGGCGGCGATGTCCTCCGGCAGTTCCAGCAGCACCGGGCCCGGCCGCTCCTCGGTGGCGACCCGGAACGCGTCGCGCACGATGGTCGGGATCGAGGAGGCCGAGACGATCTGCCGGGCCATCTTGGTGATCGGCTTCATGGAGCTGATCACGTCGACGATCTGGAACTTCGCCTGTCGGGACGACAGGATGCCCTTCTGGCCGGTGATGATGATCATCGGCATCGCGCCGAGATACGCGTAGGCCGCGCCGGTGGAGAAGTTCAGCGCCCCCGGGCCGAGGGTCGAGAGGCAGACCCCGGGCCGGCCGGTGAGTCGGCCGTGGGTCGCCGCCATGAAGCTCGCCGCCTGCTCGTGGCGGGTCAGGACCAGCTCGATGCTGGAGTTGCGCAGGGACTCGACGACGTCGAGATTCTCCTCGCCCGGGATGCCGAAGATGCGGTCGACACCCTCGTTCTCGAGGGCCGCGATGAGGAGATCTGAACCCTTGGGCATGCGAAGTCCCGCTGCTGCATCGGCGTGCCTGCGGCGCCCGGACCATCTCGGCCCGCGCGTCGCACCGTCCCGGCGGAGGAAGCCGTTCCGAGGCGTCGGTCGGTTAGAGTGCCGCCACCGGAAGTGGTCAAGGCCGGTCCGGGCCTTAACCGTCACAAGGGTGCGTCGATGCTATCCTCTGAAGACCGGGGCGAGCCCGGAACGGCGTCGCATGGTCAAGGTTGACCTCGGCTCAGGGAATTATGAATTCATGGATCGGGCGACGAGCGAAGGGGCAGGATCGGCGGGTGCCGCGCCGCAATCGCCTGCGCCGGAGACGGATCCGGTGCTGGCACCGATCGCGGATTTCCCGCGCATCGACCTCCGCACCGGCGTCGAGTCCTGGGACAAGCGCCGTCATGCGGGCAAGCGCCTGCGGGCGGAGGTGCCCTTCTCGGCACAGGGCGCCTTCGCGTCCGACCCGGAGCGCCCCGATCCGGTCGTCCTGATCGAGGAGGCCCATCGCGGGCGGCAGCCGCACCTGATCCCGCTGCGGGTCGCCCGCATGGCGACGTCGCCCTTCGCGTTCCTCCGGGGGGCCGCCCATGTCATGGCCTATGACCTGTCGCGCGGGCCGCGCAGCGGCATCGACGTGGTGATGAACGGGGACGCCCACACCGACAATTTCGGTCTGTTCGGCACACCCCAGCGTGACATCGTCCTCGACCTCAACGATTTCGACGAGGTCACCATCGGCCCGTGGGAATGGGATCTGAAGCGACTCGCCGCCGGCCTGACGGTCGCCACCGCGGATGCCGGTGCGCCCGCTTCCGCGCGCCGCGAGGCCGTCATGGAGGCGGTCGCCGGCTACCAGCAGACGATGCGCCGGCTGGCACCCCAGGGCTCCCTCGAGGTCTGGTATCAGACGACGCGGGCCGACACGCCCCATCTCGCCGGCCTGCGGCTGGACGCCGAAGCCCGGGCCATGGTCCGGCAGGCCGTGGACAAGGCGCGGCGGCGGAACAACCGCAACCTCCTGGCGCAGGTGGCCGAGCGGCGCACCGACGGGAGCTGGCGCCTGCAATCGGATGCTCCGATCCTGACGCCGGTGGACGACGCCACGCGGGAGGACATCGTCACCGGGTTGGAGCGCTACGCCGAGACCCTTCCGCGCGAGCGGCGCTTCATGCTCGACCGCTATCACGTGGTCGACGTCGCCCACCGGGTCGTGGGCGTCGGCAGCGTCGGGACCCGGGCCTATCTCGCGCTGCTGTTCGGCAATTCCGACGCGGACGCGCTCTTCCTCCAGGTCAAGGAGGCGCTCACCCCCGCCCACGCCCCCTACCTGCCGGGCATGCCGGCCCCCTATGCCGACCACCAGGGCGAGCGGGTGATCTACGGGCAACGGCTGCTCCAGGCGGTGGGCGATCCGCTGCTCGGCTGGACCAGCATCGCGGGCCGCCCGTTCTACGTGCGCCAGATGAAGAACCTGAAGGGTGCGATCCCGATCGCACGGATGTCGGGTGCCTCGCTCCTGACCTTCTCGTATGCCTACGGGGCGCTGCTCGCCCGCGCCCATGCCCGGACCGGGGACGCGGCAGCGATCACCGGCTATTGCGGCAGTGGCAAGAACACCGAACTCGCCGCCGCGATCGCCGATTGGGCCGCGGCCTATGCGGAGCGCAACGCCGCCGATTTCGCCCTGTTCCGCGACGCGATCGCGGGCGGCCGCCTGGAGGCCGCGGAGGATCCCTGCCTCTAAGGCCGGGCGTCAGATCATGCCGGGCGCCGGCGGCGCGTGGGCGAGCTGCACCAGCAGGTCGCGGAGCCAGCGATGGGCCGGATCGCGGTCGTAGGAGGCGTGCCAGAGCATCGACACGGCCACATCGTCCAGCGCCACCGGGACCGGGCTGACGCTGAGGGCCAGGGCGCTGGCGAAGGAGGTGGCGAGCCGCGCGTGCATCGTGGCGATCACCGGGGCGGCCCGCACCAGGAACGGCACGACCAGGAATCGGGGCGTGGTCACGGCCAGCGTGCGCGACCGGCCGATCAGGGCGAGCGCGTCGTCCACCACCCCGTGCGCGGTCTCGCGCAGGGAGGTCAGGACGTGAGGGAAGCGCAGGTACCCGTCGAGGTCGATCGGCGGCTGGAGGCCGATCAGGGCGGCGTTGAACAGGACGACGTAGCTGTCCCGGTAGAGCAGCCGCTGCTTGTGGTGGATCTGCCCCTCCGAGAAAAACCCGATGGCGATGTCCACCCGGTCGGCATCGAGTTCATCGAGGATCCGGGCCTGCTCGACGGAGCGCAGCAGCAGCCGGATCCCGGGCGCCTCCCGGCGGAGCTGGGCGATGAGCCGCGGCCCGAGCAGCACCTCGACGCTGTCGGGCAGGCTGACCGTGAACGTGCGCTCGACCGTGGCCGGATCGAAGCGCTCCTCCCGATGCACCAGCGCCTGCACCTGCCGGAGGG
>CAXTCV010000126.1:0-10725 GCA_964242725.1 uncultured Methylobacterium sp. | reverse complement strand
CGCATCGGCAGGACCATGTAGCGGGTCTCGGCGGTGGAATCCCAGACGGTGATCCGGGTGGTCTCCGGCAGCGTCACCCCGAACTCGGCCAAGACGCCCCGGGGGTCGATCACCGCCCGAGCCCGATAGGGGGGCGCCTTGTACCAGACCGGCGGCAGGCCGAGCACCGGCCAGGGGTAGCAGGAGCAGAGGGTGCACACGACGAGGTTGTGGGTCTCGGGGGTGTTCTCCACCACCACCATGTGCTCGCCGCCCCGGCCGCCGATGCCGAGTTCGGCGATCGCCGGCGTGGCGTCGGTGAGCAGCCGCGCTCGGAAATCGGGATCGCTCCAGGCCCTGGCCACCACCCGGGCGCCGAGATGCGGGCCGACCTTCGTTTCGTAGAGCTCGACCAGCGCGTCGAGGGCCGCCGGGTCGATATAGCCCTTCTCGGTCAGCAGGGATTCGAGCGCCCGGACCCGCGCCTCGATCGGCGTGAGGTCGCTGCCGTGGTGCACGTGATCGTGATCCGCGTGTCGATGGCTCATCCCGCCCTCCTCGCGGCGTGCAGTGTGCACCCTCGGACGCCCCGCTGCCACCCCCGGGACGCGGTTTCGGTGCTCGCCATCGGGGCGGGGATCGACGCGGAAACGCGGGCGGTGCGCCGCGATAATCCTCTGATCCGCATCGTGATTTTCCCCGATACGACCTACGGAACGATGGTGAATACCAATGTCCGCCGCTGCGGGTCTCCGGACCGTTTCCACCGATACTGACGGAAGCGTTTGGTATCGGTTCATAATTCCACCGGTACCTAGGTTAGAGCGAATCCAGTATACCAGTACAACGGATCAGGACACGTTCATGATCGACGACGCTGTGACTCCGCTGGCCGAGGTCGAGAGCCCCCGGGATGCGACGGGCTATGCCACGGCCATCGGCCAGCACCTTGCCCTGCCGATCCGGGACTATTTCAAGCTGGTCGAGCAGGAGCCGCTGCCGGCGCAGCTCGACGATCTGGTCGCGCGCTTCGAGGCGGCGGTCGCGGCGCACGGCCAGACCGTGGCCTTCGATTTCCGCAGCGACATCATCAAGGCGCTGCCGGCGCTGCGCACCTTCGCCCTGTCCCTGGCTGGGGACGTCAACCGGGCCGACGATCTGGTCCAGGAGACCTTCGTCAAGGCCTGGGCCAACCAGCAGCGGTTCCGCCCCGGGACGAACTTCACCGCGTGGCTGTTCACGATCCTGCGCAACCAGTTCTACTCGGACCTGCGCAAGACGCGGCGCGAGATCGAGGATGTCGACGGGACGCATGCGGGCCAGATGACCAGCCTCGCCGATCAGGAGGATGCCAGCACCCTCAAGGTCGTCTGGGCGCGTCTCGAAGGCCTGCCGGCTGCGCAGCGGCAGGCGCTGCTGCTGGTCGGCGCCGAGGGCCACACCTACGAGGAGGCGGCGAGCAAGCTCGGCTGTCAGGTCGGCACGGTGAAGAGCCGTGTGAGCCGGGCCCGGTCGTCGCTGCTCGGCACCCTCGGCGGTGTCGTGGCCGGACAGGCGCCGGCGGCCTGAACGGCGCCCCGGCTCTTCGCGAATCTCACATTCTTCGGGCTGTCTTGCGCGGGTCTGGGGTCTGCTCAGCCGCCGACATGCGGGGCCGGAGGTCCCGCCCGTCTCACACCGGCGGCCGGCGCCCATGCCACTCCGTCGCGCGCTGGTAGGCCTGCCCGATCCGGAGCGCCATCGCCTCGTCGTAGCCGCGGCAGACGATCTGCAGGGAGAGCGGCAGCCCGTCGGCGGTGAAGCCGTTCGGCAGGGCCAGGGCGCAGAGATCCAGCAGGTTGCCGAACCGGGTGAAGCGCGAGGGCATGTGCGCCTCGTCGACCGCGGCTAGCGGGACGGCGGCGGATTCCGTCGTGGGCGTCAGCAGGGCGTCGATCCCGTCCAGCGCGGCGGCGTAGAGCTGCTTCATCGCGGCGCGGCGGTGGAGCGTGCCGAGGTAGTCCTGGGCCGAGATCGTTGCGCCGGCCAGGATCCGGGCGCGCACGGCGTCGCCGAGCGGCGTGGACGGGTCCTCCGCCAGGGCGCCGTTGACGAAGTAGGCCTCGGCATTGGTGATCCCGCTCATCGCCACGCAGTCGCTGAACCGGAACGGCAGGGTCACGTCGACGATCTCCGCCCCCCGCGCGGCGAGCAGGTCGAGGGCCGCGTCGTAGGCGGCCAGCATGTCGGGGGCCACGCCCTCCCGTTCGATCGCGGGCATGCGCGCCAGGCGCAGGCCGCGCACCCCGCGGTCGAGCGTCGGCCAGGGGGATTCCGGCTGGATGCCGCGGGTCGTCGGGTCCAGGGGATCGGGGCCGGAGATCGCCTCGTAGAGGAGGGCGGCATCCTCGACGGTCCGGGCGAGCGGGCCGGGCGAATCCAGGGTGGTCGAGAGCGGCACGATCCCCGCGGTCGAGACGCGCCCGACCGTCACCTTCAGCCCGGTGAGGCCGCAGAAGGCGGCGGGCAGGCGCACGGAGCCGCCGGTGTCGGTGCCGAGGCCCCAGGGCGCCATCCGGGCCGCCACCGCGACGCCGGTGCCGCTGCTCGACCCGCCGGGCGTGCGCGGCGCTTCGAGGTCCCAGGGGTTCCAGGGGGTGCCGAGATGCGGGTTGGTGCCCCAGCCGCCATAGGCGAATTCCACCGTGTGGGTCTTCCCCAGCACGATCATGCCCTGCGCGATCAGCCGCCGCGCGACGGTCGCGGTGCGTTCGGCCCGGCGCGCCCGGTGGGCGGCCGAGCCGCCCATGGTGATGCGGCCCTCCAGATCGATCAGGTCCTTGAGCACCACCGGGACGCCGTGCAGCGGCCCCACCGCGTGGCCCGACCGGATCGCCCGGTCGGCCCCCTCGGCGGCGAGGCGCGCATCCGCCTGGAAGACTTCGGTGAAGGCCTGCAGCTTCGGCTCCAGCTGGGCGATCCGGCCGAGCAGCGCGTCGACCGCGTCGACCGGCGACAGGGCTCGCGACCGGATCGCCCCGGCGAGTTCGGACGCGGAGGCGTGGACGGGATCGAGATCGGGCATCGGACTCACTGGACGCTGACGCGGGTGAGATCGACGAACCAGGATTGCGGCGAGACGAAGCCGTGGATCTTCTTGGACATCCCGCGGGGGTTGAGGTCGTGGACGACGAACAGCCAGGGCGGATTGTCCACCAGCCGCTCGTGGGCGATCGTGGTCTGCGCGTCGATCACCTTGGCGTCGGTGGTCTCGGCGAGCGCCCTGAGGGCGGCGTCGAACGCGTCGTCCTTCCAGTTGGGGAAGTTGAAGCCGTTCGGCGGGAACCGGTCGCCCGCGAAGTAGCGCGCCATCACGCTGGCATCGGACGAGGGCGAGGAGACGTTGAGCGCCATCGAGCCCTGCAGGCTCTGGGCGTCCGGCAGCGCCCGGCTCGAATTGAGCAGCACCTGCCATTCGACCACGTTGAAGCTGAGTTCGACGTTGCAGGCCTGCTTCAGGTTCTCCTGCAGATACTCGTTCATCGGCATCGGCAGCATCTGGCCCGAGCCGGAGGACGAGATCATCACCTTGAGGCTCAGGGGCTTCTTGTCGGTGTAGCCGGCCTCGGCGAGCAGCGCCTTCCCCTTGGCGGCGTCGAACGTGTAGCGGTTCGTCGGAGAGCCGAAATTCGGGTCCTTGTCGTTGAGCCATCCCGCGGCCGGCTCGGCCGTGCCGTTCAGGAGCTCGACGATGCCGGCGCGGTCGACGCAGTAGTTCAGGGCCTGCCGGACGCGCACGTCCTTAAGCGGGCTGTCCTTGGCGCCGATGTTGTAGATGTAGGGCCAGACATGCGGGTACGAGCCCGTTGTGATGGTGAAGCCCGCCTGCTTGAGGGACGGGATGGCGTCGGGGGCCGGCACCTCGATCCAGTCGACCTGCCCCGAGCGCAGCGCGGCGACCCGGGCGTTGGCCTCGGGGATCGGCAGCAGCCGGACCCTGTCGACCTTGGCCATCCGGTCGGGGTCCCAGTAGCCGTCGTTCTTGGCGAGATCGACCGCCTCCCGCGGGGCGACTCGGGTGATCTTGAACGGCCCGGTTCCGGCTGCCGGAAGTGCTGCGACCTTGCTCCAGTCGCGGCCCGCCTTCTCGAAGGAGGCCGGCGCGGTGAACAGCAGGTAGACCACCATGTAGGGGAAGTAGGACGCGACCTGCGTCGTGGTGATCTGGACGGTCGCGTCGTCGATCTTCTTGTAGCGGCCGACCAGCGGCGCCCGGGCGCGGGAGATGCCGGCACCCTGCGCCTCGAATTGCGGGCTGTCGTTCTTGAAGTAGCGGTCGAGGTTCCAGATCACCGCGTCGGCGTTGAACGGGGTTCCGTCATGGAACTTGACGCCCTGGCGCAGGTGGAAGGTCCAGATGGTCCTGTCGTTCGGGTCCTGCTCCCAGCGTTCGGCGAGTGCCGGGACGACGCCTGCGAGCTTGGTCGTGCTCGTCAGGTCCCACTGCACCAGCCCCTCGAAGATCGGGTAGCCGAGGAAGCGCATGCCCTCGAAGCCGTTATTGGGCATCCCCGTCGTCGTCGGGATGTCCGTGGCGGTCATGGCGATGCGCAGCACGCTCTCGGCGCTGGCCGGGCCGGCCAGGGCCACGGGACCGACCAGGGCGGCGGCAATCAGGCGGCGAAATGTCATCGGATCCCATCGTCGAAGTCGCGGCGCGCCAACCGCAAATCCCGCGCCAGCCCCCGGCATAGTCCCCGCGTCGGGCGAAGAGTAGGTGTCAGGCTTCGCCCCTTGCGCGGCGCCTCGGCTGCGCCACGATAATGAAAAATGCGCGTCGCCGGCCGGTTTGGCCGGCCCGAGAGGGAGCCGCCCGTGACCGATGGGATTCCAACCGCGATGAACGGGGCCGAGAGCCTGGTCCGGACCCTGGTGGCCGGCGGGGTCGAGGTCTGCTTCACCAATCCCGGCACCTCCGAGATGCATTTCGTCGCCGCCCTCGACCGGGTCGAGGGCATGCGTTGCGTCCTGTTCCTGTTCGAGGGCGGCGCCACCGGCGCGGCCGACGGCTACGCCCGCATGACCGACAAGCCGGCCTCGACCCTGCTCCACCTCGGGCCGGGCCTCGCCAACGGCCTCGCCAACCTCCACAACGCCAAGAAGGCGCGCACCCCCGTCGTCAACATCGTCGGCGAGCACGCGACCTATCACCGGGACTACAACGCGCCGCTGACCTCGGACATCGAGGGGCTGGCCCGGCCGATGTCGTCCTGGGTGCGGACCGGGATGAGCGCCGCCGAGATCGGCACGGACGGCGCCGCCGCCATTGCGGCCGCCCGCACCGCCCCCGGGCAGGTTGCGACCCTGATCCTGCCGGCCAACACCGCCTGGGATCCCGGCCGCGGCCCCGCCCCCGTGCCGCCGGTCCCCGAGCGGGCGAAGGCCGGCGACGACGCGGTCGCTGCCGCCGTCAAGGCGCTCCGGAGCGGCGAGCCGGTGCTGCTGCATCTCGGCGATCGGGCGGTGCGGGGCGAGGGCCGGGTCATCGCCGACCGGATCGCCCGCAGGACCGGCGCGCAGCTGTTGGCGATGACCTCCAATTCCCGGATCGACCGCGGCGCCGGCACCGTGCCGGTCGAGCGCCTGCCCTACCCGATCGATCAGGGCATCGCGGCCCTGAAGGATTTTCGGCACATCATCCTGATCGGCGCGACGCCCCCGGTGGGCTTCTTCGCCTATCCCGGCAAGCCGAGCCTCCTGGCCCCCGAGGGCTCCTCCACGATCACCCTCGCCACCCCCGAGGAGGACCAGATCGACGCGCTGGAGCGCCTCGCCGAGGCCGTCGCGGCCCCGCCCGCGGAGGCCGTTCCGGTGGCGCCGCGGCCGAAGCTCCCGGCCTCCGGGCACCTCGACCAGGACACGATCGGGCAGGTGCTCGGGGCGCTGATCCCGGAGGGCGCGGTGATCTGCGACGAGTCGATCACCACGGGCCGCAATTTCTTCGCGCTGACCCGGGACGCCGCGCCCCATACCTGGCTCCAGCTCAGCGGCGGCTCGATCGGGCTCGGCATCCCGATGGCCACCGGCGCCGCCATCGCCTGCCCGGACCGCAAGGTCATCAATCTCCAGGCCGACGGCAGCGGCCTCTACACGGTGCAGGCGCTCTGGACCCAGGCCCGCGAGCGCCTCGACGTGGTGACGCTGGTCTGGTCGAACCGCTCCTACGCGATCCTCCGGGCGGAACTCGCCAATGTCGGCGCCCACAATCCCGGCCCGAAGGCGCTGGGCATGCTGAGCCTCGACGACCCGGCGGTGGATTGGGTCAGCCTCGCCAAGGGCTTCGGGGTCGAGGCACGACGCGTCGAGACCCTGTCCGACTTCATCGATGCCTTCCAGCACGCGCTGGCCAACACGGGCCCCCATCTCATCGAAGTGGCCCTGTGAGCGGGGCCGCCTTCGCGCTCCCCGGGCTCGAGGGCCCGGTCGAGATCCGCGTCGACCGCTGGGGGCTTGCGCATATCCGGGCGGGGACCGCGCTGGACGCCTTCCGCGCCCAGGGCTTCAACGCCGCCCGGGACCGGCTCTGGCAGCTCGACCTCTGGCGCAAGCGCGGCCTCGGCCTTCTGGCGGCGGATTTCGGGCCCGGCTACCTCGCCCAGGACCGCGCCGCCCGGCTGTTCCTCTACCGGGGCGACATGGCGGCCGAATGGGCCGCCTACGGGCCGCAGGACACGCAGGCCATCGTCACGGCCTTCGTGGACGGGATCAACGCCTACGTGGCGCTCACCGAGGCGCGGCCCGATCTGCTGCCGCCGGAATTCGCCCTGACCGACACGCGCCCGGCCCGGTGGCGGCCGGAGGACGTGGTGCGCATCCGCAGCCACGGGCTGGTGCGCAACGTCCTCTCCGAGGTCGCCCGCGCCCGGGTGCTGGCCCAAGCCCCGTCGCGCGAGGCCGGTCTCGCCCTCGACGACCTGCGCAAGCGCATCAGCCCGCCGCACGACCCGGTGGCGCCGGACGGGATCGACGCCGCCGCCTGGCCGGACGATCTCCTGGACGTGTTTCGCCTGGCCACGGCGATGGTCGGGTTCAGCCCCGAACGGATGGCGGCCTCCCGCGACGAGGCCTGGGACTGGTCGAAGCTCGACGCGCACGGCGCCGTCACGCGGGGGAAGCGCGCCGTCCCGGAGGAGCCGGCCGAGGGCTCGAACAATTGGGTGGTCGGGCCCGCCCGCACCGACACCGGCCGCCCGATCCTGGCGGGCGACCCGCACCGGGTCTACCTGCAGCCCTCCCTGCGCTACGCGGTCCATCTGACCGCCCCGGGGCTCGACGTGATCGGGGCCGGCGAGCCGGCGCTCCCCGGCATCTCCATCGGCCATAATGGGCAGGCCGCCTTCAGCCTGACGATCGCGCCGATGGACCAGGAGGATCTTTTCGCTTGTGAGACCGACCCGGCGGATCCGGACCGCTACAGGTACGATGGTGGCTGGGAGCGGATCGTCCGCCTCGTGGACACGATCCCGGTGCGCGGTGGGCCGGAGGAGACCGTGGTGCTGGGCTTCACCCGGCACGGGCCGGTCATCCGCGAAGCACCGGGCCTGGCCTTCGCCCTGCGCACCGTCTGGACCGAGCCCGGCGCTGCCGCCTATCTCGGCAGTCTCGCCTATCTCGGCGCCACCAGCCCCGAGGCCTTCGGCGCGGCCCTGCGCCACTGGTCGGCGCCTTCGGTGAACCAGCTCTATGCCGACGCCACGGGCCGGATCGCGTGGTTCATGGCCGGCAGGGCACCGGTCCGCCCGGCCCATGACGGGCTGCTGCCGGTCCCGGGCGACGGCCGCTACGACTGGGCCGGGTTCCACGATCCGGACACCCTGCCCCGGAGCATCGACCCGGTCTCGGGCTGGCTCGCCACCGCCAACGAGATGAACCTGCCGCCGGATTTCCCGGCAGAGGCGCGGAAGGTCGGGTTCGAATGGGCCGAACCCTGGCGGGCCCGCCGCATCCGGGCGGTGCTCGGCGGTCAGACGCGCCATAGCCTCGCGGATTCGCAGGCCCTCCAGGGCGACGCCTTATCCGAGCCGGCCCTGCGCCTCGCCGACCTCATCCGGGCGCTGCCGGCGGGGACCGATCCGGATGTCGCCTCGGCCCAGGCCCTGCTGTCCGCGTTCGACGGTGGGCTGCACCCGGATTCCCCTGCGGCGGCGCTCATCGAGGTGCTCTGGGTCCGCCATCTGCGCCCGGCCCTGCTTGAGGCCCTGGTGCCCGATTCCGGTATCCGCCGCCTGATGCCCCCCGGCGACACCCAGAGCCTGATCGAGCGGCTCGAGACCGGGCTCGACACGGCAGCCCGCGCGACGCTGCTGGCGGAGGCTTCGGGCACGGCGTTCCGGGACTGTCTGAAGCGGATCGGTCCGGATCCGGCGGCCTGGTCCTGGGGCCGCCTGCACCACGCCCTGTTCGCGCATCCCCTCACCGCCGTGAGGCCCGATCCCGCCTGGGATGTCGGTCCGCTGTCGGTGGGCGGGTCCGCGGCATCGGTCATGCACGCGGAATACCGGACCGACACGTTCCGGCTCACCCACGGCGCCTCCTTCCGCATGGTCGTGGATGTGGGCGACTGGGACCGGTCGGTCTTCGTCAACGTGCCGGGCCAGTCGGGGAACCCGGAGAGCCCGCACTACGCCGACCTCGCCCCGGTCTGGGCGCGCCAGGACCATGTGCCGATGCTCTACGGCCGCGCGGCCGTGGACGCGGCGACCGAAACCATCATCACGCTGACGCCGGGCTTCCCCTGACCCGGCGGCCGGGACCGAACGGGACAGGACCGTGAAGATCTTCATCGCAGGCCTCGCCACCGAGACCAACACCTTCGCGCCGCTGCCCACCGGCCGCGCCGCCTTCCACGCCGACTACGCCCGCCGGGATGGCACCCGGAACCCGCCGAGCCTCAGCAATATCGGCCTCAAGGCCTGGCGCGCGATGGCCGAGGCGGATGGGCACGGCGTGGTCGAGAGCCTCTCGACCTTCGCCCAGCCCGGCGGGATCACGCTTCGGGACGTCTACGAGGAACTGCGCGACGCCCTGCTGGCGGACCTGAAAGCGGCGATGCCGGTGGACGCGGTGCTGCTGTTCATGCACGGCGCCATGGTGGCCGAGGGCTACGACGATTGCGAGGGCGACACCCTGGCGCGGGTCCGCGCCGTCGTCGGCCCGGACACCACGATCGGCGTCGAACTCGACCTGCACTGCCACCTCACCGAGACGATGCGGGCGAGCGCCGACGTCATCGTGATCTACAAGGAATACCCGCATACCGACATCGTCGACCGCGCCCGCGACCTCTATCCCCTGGTGGTCCGGACGGTTGCGCACGAGATCCGGCCGGTCATGGCCTATGCCGATTGCCGCATCGTCAACATGTGGCGCACCAGCCGCGAGCCCGTCGCCGGCTTCGTGCGCCGGATGGAGGCCCTGGAGGGCCGGGACGGCATCCTGTCGGTCTCCTTCGGGCACGGCTTCCCGTGGGGCGACGTGCCCGATGTCGGCGCCAAGATGCTCGTCGTCGCCGACGGCGATGCCGCCAAGGCCCAGGCCCTGGCCGACGACCTCGCCGCCGCCGTCTGGGCGATGCGCGAGGCGGCGTCCAGCCGCTGCGACAGCATCGATGCGGCCATCGACGCCGCCCTCGCCTCCACCGACCCGCGCCCGATGGTGCTCGCCGACTTCGCCGACAATGCCGGCGCGGGGGCGCCCTCGGACAACACCGCGATCCTCGCCCGCCTCGCGGAGCGCGGCGTCACGGACGTGGCGCTGGGCCTGATCTGGGATCCCGGTGCGGTCGGCATCTGCCACGAGGCCGGGCTCGGGGCGACCTTCACGCTGCGGATCGGCGGCAAGTGCGGCGTGACCTCGGGTGATCCCGTCGACCTGCGGATCACCGTGCGCGGCCTCTCGGACGATCACAGCCAGACCGGCCTCAGCGGCGGCCGGGCCCAGCTCGGCCCCGCCGCCTGGGTGGAGGCGGACGGGATCCACGTGGTGCTCACCCACAGGCGCCAGCAGGCCTTCGCGCCGGACGCCTTCACGGGGCTCGGGCTGACCCTCGCCGACAAGCGGATCGTCGTGGTGAAGTCGATGCAGCATTTCTACGCCGCCTTCGCGCCCATCGCGAGCGCGGTGCGCTACGTGGCGGCGCCCGGGGCCGTCCCCCCGGATTACGGCGCGATCCCCTACACCAAGCGCTCCGGTGCCTATTGGCCCCGGGTCGCCGACCCGTTCGCCGCGGAGGCCGCCCGATGATCCCGGACCTGCACTTCGACGCCCAGGACATCCTGGCGACCCTGCGCCGCTGGGTCGAGTCCGAGAGCCCGACCCACGACGCGGCCGCGGTCAACCGGATGATGGGCGTCGCCGCCCGCGACCTCGCCGTCGCGGGGGCCCAGGTCGAGACGATCCCCGGCCGGATGGGACTGAGCGACTGCGTCCGCGCCCGATTCCCGCACCCGCGGCGGGACACGCCCGGCATCCTGGTGCTCGGCCATCTCGACACGGTGCATCCGGTGGGCACCCTCGGGAGCCTGCCCTGGCGGATCGAGGGACGTCGCGCCTACGGGCCGGGCATCCTCGACATGAAGGGCGGCAACGTGATCGCGCTCGCGGCGATCCGTGCCCTGGCGACGGCCGGTATCGAGACGCCGCTGCCCGTGACCGTGCTGTTCACCGGCGACGAGGAGGTCGGCAGCCCCTCGACCCGCGACCTGATCG
>CAXTCV010000125.1:2746-10787 GCA_964242725.1 uncultured Methylobacterium sp. | reverse complement strand
AGGACCTGCGCGCCTCGGTGCTCGGCATCGTGCTGCGCCGGGCCGAGGAACTCGCGGCCATGAGCGAGGAGCTTCAGCGCTCGAACAAGGAGCTCGAGGCGTTCTCGTACTCGGTGAGCCACGACCTGCGCGCGCCCTTCCGGCACATCGTCGGGTACTCGAACCTGCTCAAGACCCGCGAGGGAGCCAACCTCACCGAGAAGGGGCGGCACTACGTCGACACCATCATCGAGGCCGCCTTCTCGGCCGGGACGCTGGTCGACAACCTGCTCGCCTTCTCGCAGATGGGCCGGAACGCCCTGACCAAGGTCTCGGGCGACATGAACGCCCTGGTCGAGGAGGTCCGGCGCAAGATCCTGCGCGACGTCCCCCCCGACCGGAGCATCACGTGGGACATCGCGCCGCTCGGGCGCGCCTATGCCGATCCGATGATGCTGCGGCTCGTGGTCGAGAACCTGTTCTCCAACGCGGCCAAGTACACCCGCGGCAAGCCCGAGGCCGTCATCACGATGGGGCGCCTGCCGCCGAAGGACGGCGAGGCGGTGTTCTTCGTGCGCGACAACGGCGCCGGCTTCGACATGGCCTATGTCGACAAGCTGTTCGGCGTGTTCCAGCGCCTGCACCGGGTCGAGGAGTTCGAGGGCACCGGCATCGGCCTGGCCAACGTCCGGCGCATCGTCGAGCGTCACGGGGGGCGGACCTGGGCCGAGGGCGCGCCGGGCCAGGGTGCGACCTTCTATTTCACCCTACCGCTCCGGGAGGAAACCCACTGACATGGCGGGACTGAAGCCGATCCTCCTCGTGGAGGACAACCCGAACGACATCGAGTTGACGCTCGCGGCCCTGGAATCCAGCCAGCTCGCCAACGAGATCGTCATCTGCCGTGATGGGGCGGAAGCGCTCGATTTCGTCTACCGGCGCGGGCCGCACGAGCGGCGCCCGGTCCAGGACCCGGCGGTGGTGCTGCTCGACCTCAAGCTGCCCAAGGTCGACGGCCTGGAGGTGCTCGCCAAGATCAAGGGCGATCCGACGACCCGCGGAATCCCGGTGGTGATGCTGACGTCGTCGCGGGAGGAGACCGACGTGGTGCGCTCCTACGACCTCGGGGTGAACGCCTTCGTGGTGAAGCCGGTCGGGTTCGACGAGTTCTTCGCCGCCATCAAGGAACTCGGGGTCTTCTGGGCGCTGTTGAACGAGCCGCCGCCGCACCGGGGAGGCTGGCCATCGAACGTGTGATCGGAAGCGCCGCCGGGCCGCTGCGCATCCTCCACCTGGAGGACAGCGACCTCGACGCGGAGCTCATCGAGGCGGAACTGGAGAAGCTCGGCCACGGGGTGGTGCTCGAGCGGGTGATGACGCGCGACGCCTTCGCGGCCGCGGCCTTGCCCGGCCGCCACGACATCATCCTGGCGGACTACGTGCTGCCGACCTTCGACGGCGTCAGCGCGCTCGGCATCGCCCGGGAGCAATGCCCGGACATCCCGTTCATCTTCTGCTCGGGCACCCTCGGGGAGGAGGTGGCCGTCGAGGCGCTGAAGAACGGCGCCACGGATTACGTCACCAAGCAGCGGCTCGACCGCATGCCCCGCACCATCGTGCGGGCCCTGGCGGAGCGGCGGGCCCGCGCCGACAAGCGGGCGGCGGAAGCCGCGCTGCAGGCGCTGAACGAGACGCTCGAGGCGCGCATCGCCGCGCGGACCCGGGAACTCGCGGACGCCAATGCCGAGCTCCAGCGCCAGATCGGCGAGCGGGAGCGGGCCGAGGAGGCCCTGCGGCTCAATCAGCGCCTGGAGGCGGTCGGCCAGCTCACCAGCGGCGTGGCGCACGACTTCAACAACCTCTTGACCGTGATCGCCGGCAACATCGAGTTCCTGGAGCGCGCGGTCTCCGACGACCGCGCGAAGCGCCGGCTCGCGATGATGAAGGGCGCCGCGGAGCGGGGGGCCAACCTGACGGCGCAGCTCCTGGCCTTCTCGCGCCGCCAGCGCCTGGAGCCGACCCCGGTGGAGCTGAACCAGACGGTTCTCTCGATGCGGGATCTGCTGCAGAGCTCCATCGGCGGGGCGGTCCGCATCGAGACGACGCTGCAGGAGGGGCTCTGGCCGGCGCTGGTCGACGCCACCCAGATCGAGCTCGTGATCCTCAACCTCGCGATCAACGCCCGGGACGCGATGGCGGTGGGCGGAACCCTCGCCATCGAGACCGCCAACGTCACCGTCGCGGGGCCGCCGAGCCGGCCCGAGCAGCCGCAGCCCGGCGAGTACGTCATGGTCTCGGTGAGCGACACCGGCACCGGCATGGCGCCGACGGTGCTGGCGCGGGTGTTCGAACCGTTCTTCACCACCAAGGAGGTCGGCAAGGGCTCGGGCCTCGGCCTCGCCCAGGTGTTCGGCTTCGTGAAGCAGTCCGGCGGCGGCATCCGCATCGATACGGTCCTCGGCGAGGGCACCTCGATCAAGGTGTACCTGCCCCGCGTCGCGGCCGGCGAGGCCGACAGGCCGACCGCGATGGCGCCCATCGACTGCGCCCTGGCGCACCCGCCCGGGAGCACGCCGGTCATCCTCGTGGTCGACGACGACGGCAACGTCCGGGAGGTCACCGCGACGCGGCTGGGGGAGGCCGGGTACGCCGTGCGCGAGGCGTCCTCGGGCCTTCAGGGGCTGGCCGCCCTGGAGGCGGACCCGTGCGTCGACCTGGTGGTGCTCGATTTCGCCATGCCGGGGATGAACGGCGCCGAGGCCGCGGTCGAGATCCGCAAGCGCTGGCCGTCGCTCCCGATCCTGTTCGTCACGGGCTTCGCCGACACCGCCATCCTGATGAAGGCGGGGACCGTCGGGTCGGACGGGATCGTGCAGAAGCCGTTCCGCGCCGGCGAGCTCGAACGCAAGGTCGCCGCGGCCCTCGCGGCGCGGTTCGCCTCCGGCCTGCGGCTGGTCTCGGACCGCGGGCGCGGCGCCTGAGCCACCGTTCGACCGCGGGGCCGGGCGGCCGCCTCGAAGCCCGTCCCGTCAGCCCGTCACCGGCCGATCGGCATCGCGGGCGCAGCAGACCATAAAAAAGGCCCCGGTCGCCGACCGGGGCCCCTCCGCGCCAGGATTCGGCGCCGACGCGATCAGTACGAGCGCGTGTTGGTCGTCGTGGTCGCGGTCCCGGCGGCGGTGGGCACGGTCCCGTCCGTCGTCGTCGCGCGGTTGGCGCGGTGATGGCCGATCGCGCAGCCGGCGGCGGCTCCCGCCACACCATGCCCGACCATGTGCCCGGCCAGGCCGCCGACGACGGCGCCCTTCAGGCAGCCCTTGGCTTCGGCCTGGCCGACGCCCGCCAGGGCCGTCAGAGCGAGCAGTGAAACGGCGGTCAACATACGCATGGGGTCGCTCCTGGGATTGGATGTTGCCCAGAAACGTGGTCCACCCGCATCCCGTTCCGGATCGGGATGCGGGAACGGGGCTCCGGGCTTAATCGGGTCGGCAGGCCGGCGCATCACGCGCCTGAGCCGCCCCCCGGAGCAGTCCTTTGGACCAAAGTCCGGTGCACACCGGACTTGATTGGACGCTTGGTCGCAGGTTTGGTCCTGCGGACCCTCGGCCGCGCGTGCTATCGCCGCCTCCACCGGCCGGAATGCCGCGTCTCCGAGATCGCGAGCGAGCCGACGCCTCCATTGCCCGATCGTTTCGAACACGACCGCATCGCCGCGGAAATCCATCGCTCCGACCGCAGTCACGATCCGTTCGCGGCCGCGGTCCGGGCGACGCGGATGCCGATGGTGATCACGGACCCGCATCAGCCCGACAACCCGATCATCTTCGTCAACGCGGCCTTCAGCAAGCTGACGGGCTACGGCCGGGACGAGATTCTGGGGCGCAATTGCCGGTTCCTGCAGGGGCCGGAGACCGATCGCGACGACGTCGACAGGATCCGCGCGGCGATCGCAGAGCGGGAATCGATCGAGATCGATCTTCTCAACTACAAGAAGAGCGGCGAGCGGTTCTGGAATCGCCTGCTGATCTCGCCGGTCTTCGACACGGACGGGGCGCTCACCTACTTCTTCGCATCGCAGTTCGACGTCACCCTCCAGCGCGAGCGCCTGCGCGACCTCAACGCGGCGCTTCACAAACGCGAGCAGATGCTCGACGCGCTGCTGCGCTCGTCCTCCGAGGTCCGCTACCGGATGAGCGCCGACTGGGGCAGCATGTTCCAGCTCGCCGGCGGCGACTTCCTCGCCGATACGACGCAGGACAACCCGCACTGGCTCGCGGAATACATCCCGCCCCAGGCGCGCGCGGCCGTCTCCGCCGAGATCCGGCGCGCGCTCGAGACACGGTCGCCGTTCAGCCTCGAACATCAGGTCCTCGCCGCCGACGGGACGACCGGCTGGATCATGTCGCGCGCCGTTCCCGTGTTCGACGGGCAGCAGGCGATCACCGAATGGTACGGGGCCGCCACCGATATCACCCACCGCAAGCGGAGCGAGTTCGCCGCGCGCGACCGCACCCTGTCCCTGCAGACGCAGGTCGCCGACCGGACGGCGCAGATGCGCCTCTACGGCGACATCGTCCAGTCGAGCGCCGCCCCGATCTGCGCGTTCGACACGGACTACCGGCTGATCGCGTTCAACCAAGCCCACAGCGACGAGTTCTTCCGGATCTTCGGTCACCGCGTGACGCTCGGAGAGGTCTTTCCGGACCTGTTCCCGCCCGACCAGGCCCCGGTCATGCGCGCGCTCATGGACCGGGCCCTGGCCGGGGAATGCTACACCGTGACGGAGGAGTTCGGGGACCCGAACCTCGCCAAGCCGGTCTGGGAAGTCTCCTACGCGACCCTGCGCGATGCCGAGGGTGCGGTGATCGGCGCGTTCCACTTCGCCAAGGACATCTCCGACCGGCTGCGCGCCGCGGCCGAACTGGCCGAAACCCAGGACGCCCTGCGCCAGTCGCAGAAGATGGAAGCGGTCGGCCAGCTCACCGGCGGCCTCGCGCACGATTTCAACAACCTGCTCGCGGGCATCTCGGGATCGCTGGAGCTGATGCAGGCCCGCATGCAGCAGGGACGGTTCAAGGACGTCGAGCGCTACATGGCCGCCGCCCAGGGCGCGGCCAAGCGGGCGGCGGCCCTGACCCATCGCCTGCTGGCGTTCTCGCGCCGCCAGACCCTCGATCCGCGGCCGACCGACGTGAACCGGCTGGTGCTGGACATGCAGGACCTGATCCAGCGCACCGTCGGCCCGTCGATCGCCCTCCAGGTCGTCGGCGCGGCGAGCGTCTGGCCGGCGCTGGTCGATCCGTCGCAGCTCGAGAACGCGCTGCTGAACCTGTGCATCAACGCCCGCGACGCCATGCCGGAGGGCGGACACATCACGGTCGAGACGTCCAACAAGTGGATGGACGGACCGGCCGCCCGGCAGCACGACGTGCCCGAGGGGCAGTACCTCGCCCTGTGCGTGACCGACACCGGGACCGGCATGTCGCAGGAGGTGATCGGCCGCGTGTTCGAGCCGTTCTTCACCACCAAGCCCCTGGGGAAGGGCACCGGCCTCGGCTTGTCGATGATCTACGGCTTCGCGCAGCAATCCGGCGGTCAGGTCCGCATCTATTCCGAAGTCGGTCACGGCACGACCGTGTGCCTCTACCTGCCGCGCTACCACGGCGCGGTGGCCGATCTGCGCGCCGCCGCGACGCCGCCGAAGTTCCCGCGCTCCGAGCAGGGCGAGACGGTCCTGGTCGTGGATGACGAGCCCACCGTGCGCATGCTGCTCACCGATATCCTGGACGAGCTCGGCTACACGGCGATCGAGGCGGCCGACAGTTCGGCCGGGCTGAAGGTCCTGCGATCGGATGTCCGCATCGATCTGCTGGTGACCGATGTCGGCCTGCCCGGCGGCATGAACGGCCGCCAGATGGCCGACGCCGGGCGCGAGACCCGGCCGGACCTCAAGGTGCTGTTCATCACCGGCTACGCCGAGAACGCCGTCCTCGGGCCCGGCCAGCTCGGGCCCGGCATGGCCGTGCTGACCAAGCCGTTCGCCATGGATACGATGGCCACCCGGATCCGCGAGATCATCGAGGCCGACCGGGAACAGGCACGCCGGCCCTAGGCCCCTGTGTCTTTCCGGGCGCAGGGGCGGGGTCATCCACGCCGTTCGGAGGCGGGCCGGGATCCGATCCCGGCCGCCGCCGTTTCATCCAGCGGTGGAGCATGGAGACCCGGCGATGCGCGCGGCCCCCAAACCGACACAGGGCCGATACGATACCGGCCTCGACCGGTGGGTCCGGCCGCGGGGGGCTCGGGACCGCGCGGCCAACGACAACGCGGCCCCGGATCGGGCCGAGGCCCTCACCGTCGCCATCGGGCAGGCCAGTGCGGCGATCGCCGGCATCTGCGGGATCGTGGCGATCGCGCTGATGATCACGCACTGAGGTGCGCGCGGCTGTACGCACCGCCCACGAGCCTCGCGGGTCGGGTCCCGCCCCTCAGCCGCGAAGCCGGCCCGCCTCGTATGCGAGGACGGGCCCGCAGGGTGCTGTTCCTTCCGCCGGTCGTGATCCGCGGCGGCGCGTCAGGCCGCGCTCTCGCGCCGGGTGACCACCAGGGCCCAGATCGTGGCCGGGATCCAGCCGATCAGCGTGATGTGGAGGAGGATGCACAGGATCCCCTGGAGGATCTTTCCGCGCAGGAACATGGCGAGCCATGGCGCGAGGATGCAGATGATGATCATGACCATGGCAGTATCGGGCCTCCAGCGACGCTGACGAACCGTTACTCCGCCGAGTTGTTCCCGGCCCTCACGTCATCGCCGCCGCATTCGCGCGTTCGGGAACGGCTCCCGATCCTCGATTCGACGCGCTCGCTTGCGCCGAACCGGCGGCGCCTGCGGGCGCGCGCCAGCCCAGGTCGAGGCCGCCGAACAGCGAGACGCCGCGGTGCCGCGTCTTGGCCTTCTTCAGGGACCGCAGCCGGCGGATGGCACGGACGAGCATCGTCGCCTGCCGCGTCTCGCGCGTCTCCGTCACAGGGCGACCCGCCACGATCACACGGAAGTGGCCATCCGCGGCCCGCGCTTTGGTGACGTACGCCATTGCCAGGCTCCTTCCACGCCTCAGCCGCGATCGGTGACGGCTCCGTTTCAGGGACCGGTGGACGGAGGTTGCCTCGGTCGCCACACGGCATCGCCCATCCCGCAGCGACCTGGGACGCGCGCCTACGGCTCGCAAGCCCGCTCAGCGCTGTGTGACGTTCGGATCCGGGCACGCCGCTGCGGCCCATAGGAGCGGCCCCGCGGCCGTCCTGCGCCGAAGCGGCCGTCGCGGGCGCCGGACCCGTCAATTATCCTGTCGACAGCTGCGACGGGTTGGAACTGTCGCGCTCCGCCGCAGTAGCATTCCTGTCCTGAATCGGTGCGGAGGCCATCATGATGGCGCTCGGGGTGTTCTGTGTCGTGGCCGGCGCCGGCATGGCTGCCGGGTCCCTGTGGTCGCCGCGCTACCGCGCGATCCTCGAAGTGATCGGCGGAAGCCTGTTCCTGGCCGGTCTGGGCTTCGCGGGCGCGGAGTTCGCTCTGGCGTCCTGACGCGACGCCTGCGCGCAGCCGGGAGGCGGGCGTGGCTGCTCCCCGGCCGCGCCTCCGGGGCGGCGCCGGCCGGGCATCGCCCTTGTCGCAGGCGGATATTTCGCGTCTCCGATCCGTTGTCCTGGTCCGCGCGATGGTTGGTCAGTCCTGCCGCTGGCGGACGAGGATCAACCTTATGACTATCCTGATGGCTGTCGCCCTCGCTGTCGCGGCGGTCGGCGTCGCGACGACGATCTCCGCTTACCGGTTCGCCCCGATCTCCACCCATATCGCGGGCTGGGACGTCGCCTTCGTGAGCGGCGTCAGCGCCGCCGCGTTGGGCGGTCTCGGTGCGCTCGTGCAGGTGTTCACCGCCTGAGCGACGTCCCGGCCTCTCCCGCCGCGCGCCCTGATGCGGCGACGGCGTCGCCGCGCCAGCCAGGCGCATCCCGGCCGGCGGGGCCCCGCGACGGGCGCCCCCGTCGCGCCGACGGCCCG
>CAXTCV010000125.1:0-2646 GCA_964242725.1 uncultured Methylobacterium sp. | reverse complement strand
CCCGTCGCGCCGACGGCCCGACGCGACCGTCGCCGGCTCAAGGCCGGTGTCCGGACCTGCGGTGCGGGCCCTGCGAGGCCGGGGTCGATCCGGACCGCGCCGTCCGGCCCGCATGCGCTCCGCGGCACGCCGCACCGGGCGGCTGAAGGCGGAGGGCTACCTGAATTGCGGCGGGTGCCTATGTCGGTGGTCAAGGAGCTGTCCGACCCATGATCATGATCATCATCTGCTTCCTCGCGCCCTGGCTCGCCATGTTCCTGCGCGGGAAGGTGATCCAAGGCATCCTCTGCATCATCCTCCACATCACGCTGATCGGCTGGATCCCGGCGACCATCTGGGCCCTGGTGGTCACGCGCCGGGAAGCCGCCTGACAGGCGCGTGCCGCGAGGACCCGACGTCTCCTGCCCATCCGCTGCCGCGGCCGGGCGCGATGTCACGTCGGCGAGGGCCGGCGGCGGAGTCCGGGCCCTCTCGTCGCGATCACCAGCCGTTCCGGATCGGGGGCTCGGCGAGGGCGAGCGTGTCGTCCCCCTGTCGCCAGGATTCCGCGGATCGTCCCGTGATCGTCGCGACGTAGGCGCGCGTCTCCTTCGGCAGCGGCGCCCGTCCGGCGAGCCAGTTCCGCACGCGCTGGGGACCGGCATTGTAGGCGGCCGCCGCCAGGCCGAGGCTGCCGAACGCCGCGCGCTGTTCGCGGAGGAACGCCGCCGCTTTCGGTATCGCCTCGAACGGGTCGAAGGGGTCGGCCAGGCCCCGCTCGGCCGCGGTCGACGGCATGAACTGCGCGACGCCCTGAGCCCCCGCGCGGCTGACCGCGCGGTGGTCGAGCCCGCTCTCCTGCTCGAGGAGCCGGAGGAAGAAGTCGACCGGGAGGCCGCTGGCATCGGCTGCCTGCCCGATGAACGCCTTCAGGCGCTGTTTATCGCCGTAGAAGGCGTTCAGCCACGTATCCTGCAGCGCGGCGTCGACCTGCGGGATCGCGGCCGCTGCGGTGTCGGCCCGCATGCGGATCCGAATGAAATCGGCCGTCACCCCGTCGACCGACATGATCACGACGAAACAGGGCGGCCGCGGTGCCGGCATCGCGACGGCCGCAACCGGCGCGACCACGATGGCTTCCGGTCGGTGAGGAAGGACGGTCAGCCCGGCGCCCAGGAAAGCCGCCACTGTAAAAACGACGGGTCGGGCGCCGCTTCGGGGACGCGACCCGACGGACCCGGTGTGGCCACCGCCCGGGATTTGCGCCCGGACCCCCGGCTGAGCGATCGATCTCGGAGCCTGCATCCTGGCCTTGGCGCGCGCGCTTCCGGCTGCCGGTCGGCGTGCAGCCGTCCTGAAAACAGGTGGATCTTCAGCCTTATCTACCACAGCCTGTCGACAGGACGGTAATCGGCGCGGGACTGAGGCTCCAATCCTGTTGATTGTGGTGACGTGGCGGCGAGTTCGCCGCCGAGCACGCTGACCGGGCCGGAGAGGCTGTTGGGGCCGGCGAGCGCCAGGGTGCCGGCCCCGCGCTTGGCCAGCCCGCCCGATCCGGCGAGCGCCTGGGCGAGGGTGACGCTGTCGGCCGGGTCGGCGATGTCGAGGCCGCCGCCGTTCCGGCTCCAGGTGATCGGGCGCGTCGTGGGTGTGAAGCCGGTCCCGGTGACCTGGAGGACGCCGCCGCGAGCGCCTCGTGGGGGTCCCGACATCGACCCCGAGCCCCGTCGCGCGCGGCCGCTCTAGGCCCTGTCGAACCGACGCCGCGCGCGGCCGCATCTGCCCGCTTTCCGGGCAGGCCGGGCGCCGACGCGCTACGCCCCGGGCCGGTCCTCGGATCCCGTGCCCAGCGCCCGCTGGACCATCACGCTGTCCGACCAGTGGCCGTACTTGAACGCCACCGCCCGCAGATACCCCGCCTGGACGAAGCCGCAGGCCTCGTGGAGGCGCAGGGAGGCGGCGTTCGCGGCGTCGATGTAGCCGATCATCTGGCGGTAGCCGCCGGCCGCGCAGGCCTCGATCAGGGCCGGCAGCAGCCGCCGGCCGATCCCGGCATGGAGGTGGTCGGGATGCACGTAGATCGAGTGCTTGAGCGTGTAGCGGTAGGCCGGGCGCTTCCGGAACGGCACCGCGTAGGCGTAGCCCGCGACCTGGCCGGCGCGCTCGGCCACGAGGTGGGGCAGGCGCTTCTTGCGCATGGTCTTGCGCCGCCGCTTCAGGTCGTCCGGGAGCAGGCGGTCCTCCTCGGCGACGCCGACATCGCTCACGCCCTTGCTGATGTGGTGCTCGTAGATCGCCACCATCGCCTCGACATCGGCGTCCGAGGAGGCGCGGATGACGATGTCCGGGCAGGGTTGTACGACCGGCGGGCCGGGGGTCTCGACCGCGATCGCCATCAGGCGCCCTCTCGGACCACGTAGGTGTGGAAGCGGATCCGCCCGTCCGGGTCGACCTCCCGGTAGACGCCCTGGATCTCGGCCTCGAAGCCCGGGAACAGGTTGGCGGAGGCCTCGAACATCTTGAAATAGTCGAGCATGGGCTTGGCCCGCTCGTCCAGCCGCTCGCCGGGCAGGATCGTCCCGATGCCCGGGGGATAGACCAGCATCAGGGTGGTGGCGATCCGCCCCTCGGCCTCGGCGATCGGCACGTAATCGACCTTGTTGCGGG
>CAXTCV010000124.1:0-10958 GCA_964242725.1 uncultured Methylobacterium sp. | reverse complement strand
TACACGCTGGGCGTCTACTTCCACCACTGCGCCATCGCGATGAACTGCCGCCAGCTCGCCACGGCCGGGCGGTTCCTGGCCCATAACGGCCGCAACCCGGCGACCGGCCATTCGGTGGTCTCGGCGGAGCGGGCGCGCCGCATCAACGCGATCATGCTGACCTGCGGCCATTACGACGGCTCGGGGGAGTTCGCCTACCGGGTCGGCCTGCCCGGCAAGAGCGGCGTCGGCGGTGGCATCCTGGCGGTGGCGCCCGGCAAGGCCTCGATCGCCGTCTGGGCCCCGGGTCTCGACGCGGCGGGCAATTCCCATCTCGGCCGCGTCGCCCTGGAGCAGCTGACGCAGCGGATGGGCTGGTCGGTGTTCGGGGTCGGAGGGCCGGTTTGACCGGTCTCTCCCGTCTCGACCGCATCCTGAGGTGGCGAGGGAAGCGGCGACCTCGATAGAGGTCTCCAGCCCGCCGCGCGATCCCTGGAGGCCGCCTTCGAGGCTGCTGCGCAGCACCTCAGGATGAGGCCGAGGAGGGAGACACGTCGGTCGAGACCGTCACGCGATGGCACCCGCGCAGTCAAGCAGGCTCTGAGGCGCAGCTTGCGCCGCGGAGGGTTCCGCGGCACTGCGCCGGGGCGTCGATCCGGCGCCTGAGGGGGACGTGGCACCATGGCGACGATCACGGCGGCACGGGTGTCGGTCAGCGATCCCGATCCCGGCACCCTCCTCGCCCGCCTGGACCGCCTGCCCGCCACGCGGACGATCTGGCGCCTCGTGGCGCTGCTGGGCCTCGGCTTCTTCTTCGAGCTCTACGACCTGCTGTTCACCGGCTACGTCGCCCCGGGGCTGGTGAAGGCCGGGATCCTCACGCCGACCACGCCCGGCCTGTTCGGGGCGAGCGGGGTCGCGAGCTTCGTGGCCGCCCTGTTCACGGGGCTGTTCGTCGGCACCCTGCTCTGCGGCTGGCTCGCCGACCGGTTCGGGCGCCGGGCGATCTTCACATGGTCGCTCCTCGCCTACACGGCGGCCAACGTCGCGATGGCCTGCCAGACCGAGGCCTTCGGGCTGAACCTCTGGCGCCTCGTCGCCGGGATCGGCCTCGGCCTGGAGATGGTGACGATCGGCAGCTACCTCTCGGAACTGGTGCCGAAGGCGATCCGCGGCCGCGCCTTCGCCCTGTGCCAGGGCATCGGCTTCACCGCCGTGCCGGTGGTGGCGTTCCTGTCCTACCTGCTGATCCCGACGGCGCCGCTGGGGATCGACGGCTGGCGCTGGGTCGTGCTGATCGGCGCCTCGGCGGCCCTCGTGGTCTGGTGGATGCGCGCGGGCCTGCCGGAGAGCCCGCGCTGGCTCGTGGAGCACGGCCGGCTGGCGGAGGCCGAGGCGATCCTGCGGAAGCTGGAGGCGCAGATCGCCGCCGAGACCGGCCGGCCGCTGCCGCCGCCCGCGATGCCGGACCCGGTCCAGCCGCGCGGCGCCTTCCGCGACCTGTGGAGGCCGCCCTACCGGCGCCGGGCGCTGATGATGGCGGGCTTCAACGTCTTCCAGACGGTGGGTTTCTACGGCTTCGCCAACTGGGTGCCGACCCTGCTGGTGGCGCAGGGCATCACGGTCACGTCGAGCCTCGCCTACACGGCGCTGATCGCGCTCGCCGCCCCGGTCGGGCCGCTGGTCGGCCTCGCCATCGCCGACCGGTTCGAGCGCAAGCACGTCATCGTGGCCGCCGCCCTCGTCTACATCGCCTGCGGGCTGGCCTTCGCGCGGACCCGGGAGGTCGGCGCCATCGTGGCGCTGGGGATCGGGCTGACGCTGGCCTCCAACGTGATGTCGTACAGTTTCCACGCCTATCAGGCCGAGCTGTTCCCCACCGGCATCCGGGCGCGCGCGGTGGGCTTCGTCTATTCCTGGAGCCGGTTCTCGGCGATCTTCACGGGGTTCGTCATCGCCTTCGTGCTGCGCGAGGCCGGCACCCCGGGGGTGTTCCTGTTCATCTCCGCGGCGATGCTGGCCGCCGGGCTGCTGGTCGGGCTGCTCGGCCCGCGCACCCGCGACGTGGCATTGGAGAAGATCGCGGGGTGATGCCGGCCGCCGCGCGATGCCGAATCGTGCTAGTCTGGATCCATGGTCGCACAGCCGAAGCCCCGGATGACCGTCGACGAGTTCCTGGTCTGGGCCGAGGACCAGCCGGGGCGCTACGAGCTGGTCGACGGCGCGGTCTTCGCCATGGCGCCGGAGCGCGCCCGACACAGCCTTGTGAAATACGCGGCCCAGTCGGCCCTGCACCGGGCGATCGAGACGGCCGCCCTGCCCTGCCACATGATGCCGGACGGGATGACGGTCCGCATCGATGCGGCGACGACGTTCGAGCCGGACGCGCTGGTCTATTGCGGTCCGCCGATCGATCTGGACGCGGTCGAAGTGCCGAATCCAGTCATCGTGGTCGAGGTGCTGTCGCCGGGGACCAAGGCGGTGGATACCGGAACCAAGCTGATCGGCTATTTCCAGATCGCGAGCTTGCACCACTACCTGATCCTCGACCCGGTCAAACACCGTCTGATCCATCATCGCCGTGGGCACGGGCGGGTGGTCGAGACCCACATCGTCTCAGAGGGCGTCCTGGACCTGTCCCCGCCGGGTCTGCAGATCGCCGTCGCCGCACTCTTCGCCCGCGTTTAGCTTTCGCAGCCCACGAAGGCCTGGCCATCTCGCGCGATGCCGAACCGTGCTAGCCTGCCGGCATCGTCGCACAGCCGAAGCCCCGGATGACCGTCGACGAGTTCCTGGTCTGGGCCGAGGACCAGCCGGGGCGCTACGAGCTGGTCGACGGCGCGGTCTTCGCCATGGCGCCGGAGCGCGCCCGACATGCCGAGGTCGAGGCATCGGCCTATCTGGCGCTCCGGTCCGCCCTGAACCGGTCGCGATCGCCCTGTCGCGCGCTGCCGGGCGGCATGAGCGTGCGCTTCGACCGGGCGACGGTCTTCGAGCCCGATGCCCTCGTGTAGTGCGGCGCGCGGGCCGACCCGGACGCCGTGGCGATCCGCGAGCCCGGGATCGACGGTTCCAAGCTTGCGGGCTCGTTCAGCCTCGCGAGCGGTGCGCACTCTGTGCTGATCGATCCGGTCCTGCGCCTGGTCGTCCACCACGGGCGCGGCACCGCTGGGCTGATCTCGACACGTATCGCCACCCGGGGCACGCTCGATCTGACGCCGCCGGGCCAGCGCCTGCCCGTCGCCGATCTGTTCGCCGATCTGCCGCCCCCCGCAGACCCCGCGGCTTGATCCCGTCCGAGGCGGATGCCACAGCGTCAGGACCGCCAATCAGGACGCCCGGATGACAGCCTCCCTCGATCTCCTCGTGCTCGGCAACGCCATCGTCGACGTGATCGCCCGCGCGGACGACGCCTTCCTGGCCGGACAGGGCGTTACCAAGGGCGCGATGCAGCTCATCGACGAGCCCCGGGCGGAGGCCCTGTTCCAGGCCATGGGACAGGCCACGATCGTGTCGGGCGGCTCGGGGGCGAACACCGCGGTGGGGGCGGCGCTCCTCGGCGCCAGGACCGGCTTCGTCGGCAAGGTCCGGGACGACGAGCTCGGCGGCCTGTTCGGCCACGATCTCAAGGCCACCGGGGTCGACTTCACCGTCCCGGCGGCGAAGGACGGTCCGGCCACGGCCCGCTGCCTCATCCTGGTGACGCCGGACGGCGAGCGCACCATGAGCACCTATCTCGGCGCCTGCCAGGGGCTCGGCCCGGACGATGTCGACAAGGCGCTCGTGAGTTCCGCGCGGGTGGTCTATCTCGAAGGCTATCTCTGGGATCCGCCCGCCGCCAAGGAGGCCTTCCGCAAGGCCGCCGAGATCGCCCACCAGGCCGGCAACGCCGTGGCGCTGACCCTGTCGGACGCGTTCTGCGTCGGCCGCTACCGGGACGAGTTCCTGGGTCTCGTGCGCGACGGCAGCGTCGACATCCTGTTCGCCAACATGGGCGAGCTCCAGAGCCTCTATCAGACCGACGATCCCGAGGCCGCCGTGGCGGCGCTGCGCGACGAGCGCAACGCCCGGGGCCGGCACCTGCTCGGCCTCGTCACCCGCTCGGCGGACGGCGCCCTGGTGGTGCAGGGCGGCGAGGTCCGCGCCGTGGAGGCCAGCCCGGTGCGCGAGGTGGTGGACACGACCGGGGCCGGCGACCTGTTCGCCGCCGGCTTCCTGGCCGGTCACGCCCGCGGCCTCGATCACGTCGCCAGCGCCCGCCTCGGCGCCCTGGCGGCGGCCGAGGTGATCCAGCATATCGGCGCCCGCCCGCAGGCCGATCTGGTCGGCCTGGCCAGGGAGCGCGGTCTGCTCTGAGGCGTCAGGGCCGCAGCAGCACCTTGCCCATCGCCGCCCGCCGGGTCAGCAGGCCGAAGGCCTCGGCGAACTCCGCCAGGGGATAGGCGCCGTGCACCTGCGCGGTGAGCTTGCCCTCGGCGACCCAGCCGAGGAGCCGGCGCTGGTCGGCCCGGTGCGCCTCCGGCTCGCGGTCGAGGAAGGCGCCCCAGTGGACGCCCTGCACGTCGAGCTCCTTCAGGAGCATCAGGTTGAGCGGCAGCCGCGGGATGCCGCCGGCCGCGAAGCCGACCACGAGGTAGCGCCCCCGCCAGCCCAGCGCCCGCAGGGCGGGCTCGGCGTAGGCGTCGCCGACGGCGTCGTAGACCACGTCGACCCCGCCCCCGGAGATCCGGCGCAGGTCGTCCTTCAGGGTCGCAGGATCGTAGACCAGGCCCGCCTCGGCCCCGTGGGCCCGGGCGACCGCGAGCTTCTCCTCCGAGGAGGCGCAGGCGATCACCCGGGCGCCCATCAGCCGTCCGAGTTCCACCGCGGCCAGCCCGACGCCCCCGGAGGCGCCGAGCACCGCGAGCCACTCGCCGGGCTGCAGGCGCGCCCGGTTGGCCAGCGCGTGGAGCGAGGTGCCGTAGGTGATGGTGAGCCCGGCCGCCTGTTCGTCCGGGACCCCGTCCGGCACCGGCGTGAGCCGGCCGGCATCGACGGCGATCAGCTCGGCGCAGCAGCCGTGCCCGGCATGGACGATCACCCGGTCGCCCAAAGCCACGCCCGAGGCCCCCGCCCCCAGCGCCTCGACCACGCCGAGGCCCTCGCCCCCCGGCGAGAACGGCAGCGGCGGCTTCACCTGGTAGCGCCCGGCCACGATCAGCGTGTCGAAGAAGTTCAGGGCCGCCAGCCGGATCCGCACCAGGGCCTGCCCGGGTCCCGGGACCGGATCGGGCCGCGCGGCGATCTCCAGATGCTCCGGCCCGTCGAGCCTCGTGCACAGCAGCGCCCGCATCGCGTTCTCTCCTCCCCGGCCTTTCGTGCCGATGAGGCCCGATCCAGCCGCGCGGTCAAGCCGTCCCGATCATCTCGCGGATACGCGCCCCCAGCACCTCGACCACGAACGGCTTGGTGATCACCTGCATGCCGGGGGCGAGCTGGCCGCTGCCGAGCACCGTCGCCTCCGCGTAGCCGGTGATGAACAGCACCTTGAGCCCCGGGCGCTTCTCCCGGCCGGCCTCGGCCATCTGGCGGCCGTTCATCCCGCCGGGCAGCCCGACATCGGTCACCAGCAGGTCGATGCGCACGTCCGATTGCAGGACCTTGAGGCCGGCGCCGCCGTCGGCGGCCTCGATCGCCGTGTAGCCGAGATCCTCCAGCACCTCCGTCACCAGCATCCGGACGGTGGGCTCGTCGTCGACGACCAGGACGGTCTCCCCCGGGGCGGCGCGCGGCGGTGCGCCGATCGCCGCGTGCATTTCCTCCTCCGGCATCGCGCCGGCGTGGCGGGGCAGGTGGAGGCAGACCGTGGTGCCCCGGCCGACCTCCGAGACGATCCGCACCTGGCCGCCCGATTGCTGGGCGAAGCCGTAGATCATCGACAGGCCGAGGCCGGTGCCCTGCCCCAGCGGCTTGGTGGTGAAGAACGGCTCGAACACCCGGTCGACGATCTCCGGCGCCATCCCGGTCCCGGTATCGGCGACGCAGAGCGAGAGGTACGGCCCCGGCGGCATGTCGTGGTGCCGGGCGGCGGGCGCGTCCAGCCGGGCATTGGCGGTCTCGATGGTGATGCGCCCGCCCTCGGGCATCGCGTCCCGGGCGTTGATGCACAGGTTGAGCAGCGCGTTCTCGAGCTGCGGCGGGTCGACCAGGGTCAGCCACAGGCCGGGGGCGGCGATCACCTCGACGACCACCGCCGGTCCCACGGTGCGGCGGATCAGCTCCTCCATGCCCGCCACGAGCCGGTTCACGTCGGTGGGCTTCGGGTCGAGGGTCTGCCGGCGCGAGAAGGCGAGCAGCCGGTGCGTCAGGGCGGCGGCGCGCCTGGCCGCGCCCTGGGCGGCGTTGATGTAGCGGTCGACATCCATCATCCGGCCCTGGCCGAGCCGGGTCTGGATCAGCTCCAGCGAGCCGGAGATGCCGGCCAGCAGGTTGTTGAAGTCATGGGCGAGGCCGCCGGTGAGCTGGCCCACCGCCTCCATCTTCTGCGATTGCCGGAGGGCCTCCTCGGCGGCCGCCAGGGCGTCGGCCCGCTCCCGCTCGGCGGTGAAGTCGCGGCCAACGGCGTTGATCACGCCGTCGCCGGGCCGGGCCGCCCAGCTGATCCAGCGGTAGCTGCCGTCCCGGTGGCGATAGCGGTTGTCGAAGCGCGCGAGGCGCTCGCCCGCCGAGAGAAGCTGCCCCCCCGCGATCGTGCGCGCCAGATCGTCCGGGTGGACGAAGGCGATCAGGTTGGCGCCGACGAGTGCGTCCGCGCCCCAGCCCAGCACCTCGGTCCAGGCCGGGTTCACCGCGGTGATCGTCCCGTCGAACAGGCAGCGGAGCATCATGTCGGAGGAGAGCGTCCACAGGGCGTTGCGGTCGGCGGTCCGCTCCGCGACCTGCTGCGCCAGGGTGGCGTTGAGGCTCCCCAGCTCCGCGAGCGCGGTCTCGAGCTGGGCCCGGCTCTCGGTCAGGGCGGCGTCGGCGAGCACCCGCCCGGTGGTCTCGTTGGTGAGGATGAACAGCCCGGCGACGCCGCCCGCAGCATCGAGCACCCGCGAATACGAGAAGGTCCACCACGTCTCGCGGGCGCCCCGGTCGGTGTCGAGCTGCCACGGCAGGTCGACGAACCGCTCCGGGCGGCCTTCCAGGGCGGCCGCGATGATCGGACCGGCCTGATCCAAGGCGTCGGCCCAGACGGCGTCGAACCGCGCTCCCATGGCCCAGGAGAGCCGCGGCCCGAGCAGGGGAAAGTACGTGTCGTTGAAGAAGAAATGCAGGTCCGGCCCCCAGGCCAGGATCATCGATTCCGGCGAGTTGAGCACGAGCGAGAGCGCCGCCCGGAACTCCGCCGGCCAGGTCTCCGGGGGGCCGAGGGGGTGGCCGGACCAGTCGCGCGCGCGGATCATCCGCGCGGCTTCGCCGCCGCCAGCGAGGAAGGAGAGGGGGTCGGTCACAAGCGATGAGCGGTCCGTATCCGAGGTATCCGGCGTATGACCATCTTTGGCGGCATCTCCAAGGCCGCAGCCGCGCTTCGCCGGCGCCCGCCGGGGGCATCGCCGTCGTTGCGAGCGGCGCGAAGCAATCCAGCAGCGGCGTCACGCTCACCGAGGTCGCGCTTTCCTGGATGGATTCGCTGCGCTCGCGGGGACGGACGGGTTCGAGCCTGATCCCATCCACGCCCTCATCCTGAGGCGCCCGCGCCGGCGGGCCTCGATGGAGGCCTCCAGCAGCCCCGCGATCCCCGCGAGCCGCCTTCGCGGCGGCTCCGCAGCACCACAGGATGAGGGGGTGAATGGGATGCGCCCGATCACCGGAACGGCCGCCAACGGCCCCACCTGCACCGCCCGCCGTCTGAGACGGCCGCGCTCCTAATGCGCCTCCTGCCAGTTCCCCGCCGCCTTGGCCTCCACCACCAGCGGCACCCGGAGCGTCAGGGCCGGGGCCGGCGCCTCCTCCATCACGCTGGCGATGATCGGGATCGCCCGGTCGACCTCGTCCGCGGCGGTCTCGAAGACCAGCTCGTCGTGGACCTGCAGCAGCATCCGCACGTCGAGCTTGGCCGCCGCCAGCGCCGCCTCCATCCGGGTCATCGCCCGCCGGATGATGTCGGCGGCGGAGCCCTGGATCGGGGCGTTGATCGCCTGACGCTCGACGCTGGCGCGCTCGGACGGGTTGTTGGAGCGGATCTGCGGGTAGTGGCAGACCCGGCCGAACAGGGTCGTGACGTAGCCCTTGTCCCGGCAGATCTTCTTGGTGGTGTCGATGTAGTCGCGGATGCCCGGGAACTGCTCGAAATACTGCTTGATGAACACCGACGCCTCCTCGCGGCCGATGCCGAGCCGGTCGGCGAGGCCGAAGGCCGAGATGCCGTAGATGATGCCGAAATTGATCGTCTTGGCCCGGCGGCGCAGGTCGGGGGTCATGTCCTTCAGAGACACGCCGAACATCGCGCTCGCCGTGGCGGCGTGGATGTCGATCCCGTCCGCGAACGCCTTCCGCAGCTCCGGGATGTCGGCCATGTGGGCGAGCAGCCGCAATTCGATCTGCGAGTAATCCGCCGAGATCAGCCGGTTGCCGGGGGCCGCCACGAAGGCCCGGCGGATCCGCCGTCCCTCCTCGGTGCGGATCGGGATGTTCTGGAGGTTCGGCTCGGAGGAGGACAGCCGCCCCGTGGTGGTGGCCGCCAGGGAGAACGAGGTGTGGACCCGCGCGGTCTCCCGGTCGGCATGGGTCTGGAGCGAATCCGTGTAGGTGGATTTCAGCTTCGCGAGCTGCCGCCACTCCAGGATCTTTTTCGGGAGTTCGTGCCCGGCCTGGGCCAGTTCTTCGAGAAGGGTCGCGGGCGTGGCCCACTGGCCCGAGGGCGTCTTTTTGGCCCCCGGCAGGCCCATTTTTCCAAAGAGAATGTCGCCGATCTGCTTCGGCGAGCCGACGGAAAATCGTTCGCCGGCATCCGCCTGGATCTCCTCCTCCAGGCGGACGAGGATCTGCGAGAAATCGCCCGAGAGCCGGCTCAGCATCTCGCGGTCGACCCGGATGCCGCGCTGCTCCATCCGGGCGATCACCGGTAGCAGGGGCCGCTCCAGGGTCTCGTAGACGGCGACCCGGTGTTCGGCGACGAGGCGCGGCTTCATCATCCGCCACAGGCGGAGCGTCACGTCCGCGTCCTCGGCCGCGTAGGCGGTGGCCTTGTCGATCGCCACCCGGTCGAAACTCACCTTGTTGCGGCCCGTGCCGGCCACGTCGGAGAACGTGATCGGCTGGTGGCCGAGATGGCGGCGGGCGAGCTCGTCCATGCCGTGGCCGCCCTTGCCGGCGTCGAGCACGTAGGAGATCAGCATCGTGTCGTCGAACGGCGCGATCTCGATGCCGTAGCGGGCGAGCACGACCCAATCGTATTTCAGGTTCTGGCCGACTTTCAGCACCCCGGGATTCTCGAGGAGCGGCTTCAGCCGGGCGATGGCGGCGTCGAGCGGGATCTGGCCCGGCACCGGCTCGGCCACGTCGGAGGCCGCCGCGCCCTCGCCGAACAGGTCGGTGGATTCGGCCTGCACCTTCGCGGCCTGGATATGGGCCAGCGGGATGTAGCAGGCCCGGCCGGTGGCGGTGGCCAGCGAGACGCCGACGAGGCCGGCCTTGTGGGCGTCCAGCGCGTCGGTCTCGGTGTCGACCGCGATCACCCCGGCCTCCTGGGCCTCGGCAATCCAGGCGTCGAGCTGCTCCAGGCTGGCGACGGTCTCGTAGGCGGCGGTGTCGAACGGCGCCACCGCCTCCGCGGCCCGGGCCGCGACCACGTTGCCGGGGGTCGCCTCGACCGGCGTCCTCGGCTTGGCCGGGCCGTCGGGCAGGTCGAGATCGGCGAAGGGGTCGACCTCGCCGCCCTCCGGCGGGGCGGCGCCCGGCGGCCGCTCGGTGCCGGCCGCTGCGGTCTCGGGATCGGGCGGCACGGACTCGTCGAAGAACGGCACCGCGTCGCCGTTGCCGGGGGGGCGGGCGCCGGGCAGGAGCCGCGGATCGGGCTTCACCGCCTCGGGGTCGACATGCAGCATCTGGGCGATGCGCCGGGTGAGCGTGTTGAACTCCATCGCCTTCAGGAAGCCGACGAGCTTGTCCGGATCGGGCGCGGGCACGCCGAGATCGTCCAGATCGACCGGCACCGGCACGTCCTCGATCAGCGCCACCAGCCTGCGCGACAGCTTGGCCTGATCGACGTTGGCGAGGAGGGTCTCCCGGCGCTTGGGCTGCTTGATCTCGCCCGCCCGCTCCAGCAGCGCCTCCAGGCTGCCGAACTCCTTGATCAGCGCCGCCGCGGTCTTGAGGCCGATGCCGGGGACGCCGGGGACGTTGTCGGAGGTGTCGCCGATCAGCGCCAGGGCGTCGCCGATCTGGTTCGGCTGCAGGCCCTCCCACTTGGCGATGATCGCCTCGACATCGAGGTTGCGCTCGGGCCGGTAGCCGGGCTTGCCCTTGGCGCCGGATTCGAAATCGTAGAACCGCACCTGCGGCCCGACGAGCTGCATCAGGTCCTTGTCGGAGGAGACGATGATGACGCCCGCGCCCCGGGCCTCCGCCTGCCGCGTGTAGGTGGCGATCAGGTCGTCGGCCTCGTAGCGCTCCAGCTCCACCGCGTGCAGGCCGAAGGCCCGCACCGCGTCGCGCATCAGCGGCATCTGCCGCTTGAGATCGTCGGGGGCATCGGGGCGGTGGCCCTTGTAGTCCGGGAACATCTCCTTGCGGAACGAGCCCTCGGACTTGTCGAAGACGATGCCGAGATGGGTCGGCATCGTGCCGGCCGCGCCCTCCTGGAGGAACTGCGCGATCTTGGTGCAGAACAGCCGCACGGCCCCGGTGGGCAGCCCGTCCGAGGGACGGGAATTGTACTTCTGATCCTGGTTGATCGACTGGAAATAGGCCCGGAAGATGAACGACGAGCCGTCGACCAGGATCACCTGATCGCC
>CAXTCV010000123.1:0-11037 GCA_964242725.1 uncultured Methylobacterium sp. | reverse complement strand
GTTCCAGGAGACCACCCGCGTCCTCACCGAGGCGGCGGTCAACGGCAAGGTCGACACCCTGGAGGGCCTGAAGGAGAACGTGATCGTCGGCTCGCTGATCCCGGCGGGCACGGGCTCGATGGTGGCGGATATCCGGTCCATCGCCCGCCGCCGTGACGCGATGATCCTGCAGCAGAAGCAGGCCGGCAGCGCCGTCGATCCGATCGAGGAGCTCCCCCCCGCCGCCGAGTGACGCCCGTCACGACGCAGGGGGTTCGAGACGAGACAGGGCGGCCTCCGGGCCGCCCTTTTTCGTGGGCGCCCCCGCGGGTGGGTCGAACCGGGCCGGTCCGCCCGGTCCCGACTTAACCGGGGCTCAACCATACCGGGCGATAAATCCCGCGCGGCCGCAGAAACACCCTGGAAACGGGGAGGATCGGGCCGGTTCGGGTGCTTGAGTACGGGTCTGGCGTCGTGGGCATGAGACGAGGACGACGGGAATCGAGCCTGCGCTGGCTCTCGGCCGCCATGACGCCCTGGATGGCCGGGCTTGGCCTCCTGGTCTCGTTCACGGCCGATGCCGGCACGGAGAACGCCATCGGGGCGAGCCGGCTCGCGGTGATCGACGCCGAGACCGTCCCGCCGCTGCCCCCGGGCACCGTGCTGATCGGATCCGCCCTGCGCGCCCTCGGCGACGCGCCGCCCCAGGCGGTGTTCAAGACCGGCGCGCACGTCTTCCCGGTGGTGCAGCGGGCGGGCAAGGGCAACCCGGCCCGGCCGCCGGCCGAGAGCTTCGCCCGGCGGGCCGCCGCCCTGCGCGAGGCCGGGGGCGCTCTGGTGTTCGGTGACGTCACCGGCAGCGTCACCGGCGTGCTGACGCAGGGTCCAGCGGTCTGGGAACCGGATTCCGAGGAGGCCGGCTTCGTGGCCGTGCCCGATCTCGGCCTCACCACCGGCGCCGGCAGCGCCGCCTCAACGGGCGAGGGCACGGCCGACCTCACCGAGGACGGCGATCCCGCGCGGTTCGACGGCTCGACCCCGCCGGTGCCCCGGGCCGTCGCCCTGTCGTCGACCACGCCGGCGCCCGCCGACGCGATCCCCGTCGAGGTGGCGGCGGCGAGCCTGGCGCTGCCCGATTTCGCGATCCGCACCGAGCGCCCGGACAGCGTCCAACCGGTGCCGGAGGATGCCCGGCGGCGCTACGCCGACCTGATCGATCCGGAATCCCTCGACAAGGAACAGCGCTGCCTGTCGGAGGCGGTCTACTTCGAGGCCCGGAGCGAGCCCGAGGCCGGGCAGGCCGCCGTGGCCCAGGTGGTGCTCAACCGGGTGAAGAGCGGCCTCTACCCGGCGAGCGTCTGCGGCGTCGTCTACCAGAACCGGCACCACTACATGGGCTGCCAGTTCTCCTTCGCCTGCGAGGGCAAGTCCCTGCGCATCACCGATGCCGGGGCGTGGGAATCGGCGACCCGCATCGCCCGCTCGGTGATCGAGGGGCGGACCTACCTGGCAGAGGTCGGCGCCGCCACCCATTACCACGCCGATTACGTGCGGCCGGGCTGGGCCCGCCGCCTGCGCAAGATGGACGTGATCGGCCGGCACATCTTCTATCAGCTCAGGGCCGGCCAGACCTGACGGCATCCGGTCAGGACTTCGTAAGAGCTCCTGACCGGGATCCGAACAATTCTACCTAGGTAGGCGACGGCTAAGCAGTCGAAACCGAGGGTTAATTTTACCTTCGTTCCCGATAATGCTTGCGCGTCGGGCAACGAGTCTGGCCTCTGGTGCGTCGAGACGAGCGCCGCGTTCGCGCCGCGTCTCGCCCGTATCGCGTACCCGAGGATGTCCATGACCGCGCCGGTCGCTCGCACTCTTGTTCTCGCCGCCTTCGGCGGCCTGCTGCTCGCCGCGCCGGCCCGGGCCGGCGGCTGCTACGGCTCCGAATGCTACCGCCACGTGGTCGCGCCGCCGGTCTACGACACCGTGCAGGAGAATGTGCTCGTGCGCCCGCCGCGGACGGTCTACCGCACCGTCCCGCCGGTCTACGACACCGTGTCCGAGCGCGTGATGGTCTCGCCGGGCGGCCGCTTCTGGCAGACGAGCCGCGGCCCCGGCGGCGAGCTGATCGGCTGCTGGGTGACCACGCCGCCGCACTTCGCGGTGCGGACCCGGACCGTGCTGGTGCGGCCCGCCGAGTCGATCCCCGAGACGATCCCGCCGGAATATGCCAGCGTCAGCCGGCGCGTGCTCGTGGCGCCCGCCCGGGCCGGCTGGGTGCCGGTCGGCGGCGGGTATGGCGGCTACGGCGGCTATGGCTATCGTCCCGCCGCCTATGGCGGCCCGCTGGTCGGATCGATCCCGGACGCCCTCGGCATGACCGGCGCCAGCTCGTCCGACGTCGGAGTCGCCCTCGGCTTCTCCAACGGCAGCCGCTACGAGGGATACTGATCCCCCCGGACCGCCTTGATTCCGGACGTCCCGGCGACACCTCACGGCGAAAGGCGATACGCGCCGGCGGGAGGTGACGATGGGGACGTTCAAGGCCTGGGTGGTCGACAAGGGCGAGGCCGGCCAGAGCCTGGCGTTCCGGGACTTCGACGAGGCCGACCTGATGGACGGCGACGTCACCGTGCGGGTGACGCACTCGACCCTGAACTACAAGGACGGCCTCGCGCTCACCGGCCTATCGCCGGTGGTGCGCCGCTTCCCGATGATTCCCGGCATCGACTTCGCCGGGATCGTCGAGACCTCCGAGCATCCCGAGTACACGCCCGGCGACGCCGTGGTGCTCACCGGCTGGGGCGTCGGCGAGACGCATCTCGGCGCCTACGCGCAGCGCGCCCGGATCAAGGGTGACTGGCTGGTGCCGCTGCCCCGGGGTCTCACCCCCGAGCAGGCCATGGCGGTCGGCACCGCGGGTTACACGGCGATGCTGTGCTGCCTGGCGCTCGAGGCGCACGGGGTCACGCCCGGGCACGGTCCGGTGATCGTCACCGGCGCCTCCGGGGGCGTCGGCTCGGTGGCGGTGGCCCTGCTGGCGCGGGCCGGCTGGCACGTGATCGCCTCCACCGGCCGGGACGGCGAGGCCGATTACCTGACGGGCCTCGGCGCCGCCGAGATCCTCGACCGGGCGGAGCTGTCGAAGCCCGGCAAGCCCCTCGGCAAGGAGCGCTGGGCGGCGGGCGTCGACGCGGTCGGCTCCACCACGCTGGCCAACGTGCTCGCCATGACCAAGGCGGACGGGGCGGTGGCGGCCTGCGGGCTGGCGCAGGGGATGGATCTGCCGACCTCGGTGGCACCGTTCATCCTGCGCGGCGTCTCGCTCCTGGGCATCAACAGCGTCACCACACCGCAGGCGAAGCGGCGGGCCGCCTGGGCCCGGCTCGCCCGGGACCTCGACCTCGGCAAGCTCGCCGCCATGACGAGCAAGGTCCGGCTTGAGGAGGTCGGCCGGATGGGCGAGGAGATCCTGGCCGGCAAGGTGCGCGGGCGGACGGTGGTCGAGGTCGGTTGAGGGCGGACGGAACCCGTACCGTTCCCGGCGTGTTACCGAGCTTATGAGCGTTGCATTCGTCAAAGAGCCCGAGGGCGGGGAAGCATTCGAGAACCTGCCGGATCGGCCGGTCTCGCCCCACACCAATTTCGTGACCCCGGAGGGCCTGGCCCAGATCGAGGCCGAGGTCGCGCGTCTGGAGAAGGAGGTCGCCTCCCTGGATCCCGCCGACAAGGCCGAGGATTCCCGGATCGGGCGCGACCTGCGCTACTGGGCGGCCCGCAAGAACACCGCCCAGCTGGTGGAGCCCATGACCGGCGACACGGTGCATTTCGGCTCGATCGTCACGGTGGTCCGGGAGGAGGAGTCCGGCAAAGAGACGCGCCAGACCTTCCGGATCGTCGGCGAGGACGAGGCCGATCCGCACAAGGGCTCGATCTCCTACGTGGCGCCGCTCGCCAAGGCCATCACCGGCAAGACGATCGGCGACGTGGTCGAGGTCAACGGCCACGATGTCGAGGTGGTCGAGATCCGCTGAGCCGCCTCACCGGCCCTCGAAGCGGGGACGGAGCGGCAGGAGAGCCGTGGCGAAATAGTCCATGAAGGCCCGGACCCGGGCGGCGTGGCGCAGATCCGGATGGGTCAGCAGCCAGAGATCGGCCCCGAGGTCCGGCTGAAGGCCGGAGACACGCCGCAGCGCGGGGTTGGCGTCCGCCTCGAAGCAGGGCAGGGGACCGATCCCGAGCCCGGCCGCGACCGCGGCGTCGAGCCCCGTCACGGTGTTGAGCCGCAGCACGACCCGTTCGGCCGGGACACGTCTCTCGCAGTAGTGGCTGAACAGGCCGCCCGCGACGGCCGGTCCCGGTACGACCCAGGCCTCCCGGCCGAGGTCGCCGTAATCCCGGTCGGCCCTGCCGTAGATTGCCCAGGCGAGCCCCGTCAGGCGACGCCCGACCAGGGTCTCGCTCGGCCCCCGGCTCGCGCGGATCGCCACGTCGGCATCCCGGCGCGACAGGTTGAGCGCCTCCTCGGCGAGGATCAGATCGATGCGGATCGCGGGGTAGCGGATGCAAAAATCCGCGAGGATCGGCATGAGCAGACTCGTCGCGAAGCCGGTGGGTGCCGTCAGCCGCAATTCGCCCGTGGGTGTCTCGCCCTGGCCGGCCACCGTCCGCGCAAACTGGGTCACGTCCGTCTCGATCCGGACCGCCGCCGCGAGCATGGCCCGCCCGGCGGGCGTCGGCACGTAGCCGGTCCGCAGGCGCTCGAAGAGGCGTGCGTCGAGCTGCGCTTCAAGGGCCCCCAGGCGCCGGAACGCGGTCGAGTGATTGATGCCGAGTTCCTGGGCGGCGGCAGCGAGACCGCCGCCATCGGCCACCGCCTTCACGAAGCGGAACTCGTCCCAGTCGAGCGGCACGTCGAGATCCTTGCGTTATTGCAAGTCTGTTCTTGCACGCGAGGGCATTCATGCAAGGCGCAAAACGCGCCATGGAGAGGCGACCACGCTGCCGCGTGTGTCGGCCGACCGCTGCCGGTCGGCTGGGAAAGACGGGAGATCACCGCATGGCCAAGGTTCTGGTGCTGTACTACTCGACCTACGGGCACGTGGAGCAGATGGCCTACGCCGTTGCCGAGGGCGCCCGCGAGACGGGGGCCGAGGTCGCCGTGAAGCGCGTCCCGGAGCTTGTTCCCGAGGACGTCGCCCGGCAGAGCCACTTCAAGCTCGATCAGTCTGCCCCGATCGCCACCGTCGATGAGCTGACCCAGTACGACGCGATCATCTTCGGCACGCCGACCCGCTACGGCAACATGGCCGCGCAGATGAAGCAGTTCATCGACCAGACTGGCGGTTTGTGGATGAAGGGCGCGCTGGTCGGCAAGGTCGGCTCGGTCTTCACCTCCACCGCCTCCCAACATGGCGGGCAGGAGACCACGCTGACGAGCTTCCACACCGTGCTGTTCCATCACGGCATGGTGGTCGTGGGCCTGCCCTACAGCTTCCCGGGCCAGGCCGGGGTCGAGGCGGTCAAGGGCAACACGCCCTACGGCGCCAGCACGATCGCGGACGGCGACGGTTCCCGGCAGCCCAGCACCGTGGACCTCGACGGTGCCCGCTTCCAGGGGCGCCACGTGGCGGGCATCGCAGCCAAGCTGGCCTGAGCCGGACAGCCCAAGAAAAAAGGCTCGGATTGCTCCGAGCCTGAAAGGAAAAAGGCCATTGGGGGCTGAGAAGGCCTTCGTGATCAATCAACAGGCGACCACGGGGTCCGTTCCGCTTCCGTCGAAAAAAATACCCTGCCCGCTTACCGGGGCGCGGCGGCCCGGGCCAGCCGGTCGCGGATCGCCTCGCCGAGGCCGTCGTCCGGGATCGGCGCGACCGCGATGGTGGCGGCCCCCGAGGCATCGAGCGCGCGCAGGGCTCCGAACAGGCGGGATGCCGCCTCGGCCGGATCGCCCGCCGGACTGAGATTGATCGTGGCCCGCGCGCGCGCGTGACCCTCCGGGAATCCGGCTCCGAACAGGAGCAGCGCCTCGCCGGGCGCGATGCTGTCCGCGTCGAGACGCACGCGCGCCCGCGGCGCGTAGTGGGAAGCGAGCATGCCGGGTCCCGCCGGCCGCTCCGACTCGGCGGCGTCCGGAGCCGCAGGATCGAGGCCGAGCACCGCGCGGAGCGCCGCTCGGGTGATCCCGCCCGGCCGCAGCAGGCGCGGCGTGCCGCCCAGGCAGGCCACCACCGTCGATTCGACGCCCACCGGGGTGTCGCCGCCGTCGAGCACCGCGGCGATCCGGCCGGCGAGATCATCGAGGACATGGTCCGCCCGGGTCGGGCTGACGCGCCCCGAGCGGTTGGCAGAGGGCGCCGCCACCGGCCGGCCGACGCGGTCCAACAGGTCCCGTGCGAGCGGATGCGCCGGGACCCGCAGGGCGACGCTCGATAGGCCGGCCCGGGCGAGGTCGCAGACCCCCGTGTCGGCCCGTGCCGGCACCACCAGGGTGAGCGGACCCGGCCAGAACGCTTCGGCGAGGCGGCGCGCCGGATCGTCGAACACGCCCTGCGCCAGCGCCGCCGCCCGATCCGGGAGATGCGCGATCAGCGGGTTGAAGCGCGGCCGGTCCTTGGCGGCGAAGATCCGCGCCACCGCTTGCGCGTCGGTCGCGTCCGCCCCGAGGCCGTAGACCGTCTCGGTGGGGAAGGCCACGAGGCCGCCCGCCCGCAGGAGCGCGGCGGCCTCGGCGAGGCCGGCCGCGTCGGGGGCGAGCCGCCGGGTCGCGGCCGGGACCGTTGACCCGGGATCGTTCATGCGGGAAGCCGTTCCACGAGGTGATGGCGGCACGCGCCGCGCGCGCCTATCCTCGGCCCGCCGTAGCCCCGGTCCGCGGGCGCGGTCAAACCCGCCCCGGGTCGAACGGGCGGGCCGCGACGAGGAGGATCGTATGAGTTATCGCGCCCCGGTCCCCGAGATGCTGTTCAGCCTGCGCCATGTGGCCGGGCTCGCCGCGTTCGATCATGAGGATGCCGAGGCGATCCTCACCGAGGCCGGGCGGATCGCCGCCGGGGTGATCGCCCCGCTCAACCGGATCGGCGACCGGCACGGCACACCCTTCGCGGACGGGCGCGTCACCACGCCGCCGGGCTGGCGCGAGGCCTACCGCACCTTCACCGAAGGCGGCTGGAACGGGCTGTCGGCCGAGGCCGATCACGGCGGCCAGGGCCTGCCGAAGCTGATCGAGGCCGCCTGCACCGAGATGTGGAACGGCGCCAACCTCGCCTTCGGCCTCTGCCCGCTGCTGACCCAGGGCGGCATCGAGGCGCTCGCGGCCCACGGCTCCGATGACCTGAAGGCGCGCTATCTCGAGAAGCTGGTCACGGGCGAGTGGCCCGCCACCATGAACCTGACCGAGCCGCAGGCGGGCTCCGACCTCGCCCTGCTGCGGACCCGGGCCGTGCCGGCGGGCGACGGCACCTACCGGATCACCGGCACCAAGATCTACATCACCTACGGCGAGCACGATCTCTCGGACAACATCGTCCATCTCGTCCTGGCCCGGCTGCCGGACGCGCCCGCCGGCACGCGGGGCATCTCCCTGTTCCTGGTGCCGAAGGTGCTGCCGGACGGGACCCGCAACGACCTGCGCTGCGCAGGGGTCGAGCACAAGCTCGGCATCCACGCCTCGCCGACCTGCTCCATGGCCTTCGGCGACGACGGGGGCGCCACCGGCTGGCTGATCGGCCAGGAGAACAAGGGGCTCGCCTGCATGTTCACGATGATGAACGCGGCGCGGCTCAATGTCGGCCTCCAGGGCGTCGGCGTCGCCGAGGCCGCGACCCAGCGGGCGCTCGCCTACGCGCGGGAGCGCCGCCAGGGCCGGGCCATCGGGGCCGCCGAGGCGACGAGCGCGATCGTCGCGCATCCGGACGTGCAGCGCATGCTGCTGACCATGAAGGCCTGCACGGCCGCGGCGCGGGGCATCTGCTACCTCACCGCCGCCGCCCTCGACGCGTCGAAGGGCGCCGAGGGCCAAGCCGGCCTGGACCGCGCCTCCCTGCTGACCCCGGTGGCGAAGGCCTTTTCCACGGACCTCGCCAACGAGGTGACCGCGCTCGGCGTGCAGGTCCATGGCGGCATGGGCTTCGTGGAGGAGACCGGGGCGGCGCAACTGATGCGCGACGCCCGCATCCTCGGCATCTACGAGGGCACCAACGGCATCCAGGCCATCGACCTCACCGCCCGCAAGCTGCCGCTCAACGGCGGCGCCACGGCCCGGTCGCAGATCGCCTGGATGCGCCGGGCCGCGGAGCAGATGCTCAAGGCGGGCGATCCCGCCTTCGGCCACCTGGCGGCGCGGCTGCGGGACGGGATCGGCAGCCTCGACCGGGCGACCAGTCACCAGCTCGCGGCTCTGGCCTCGAACCGCCCGGAGGCGGCTTTGGCCGGGGCGAGCCCGTATCTGCGCCTGTTCGGCCTCGCTCTCGGCGGCGCATGCCTGGCGCGGGGCGCGCTGGCGGCGAGCGCGGCCCTGAAGGCCGGCGAGACCGACCCCGCCCATGCCGGCCGCATCGCCCTCGCCCGGTTCTACGCCGAGAATCTCCTCGTGGCCGCGGGCGGGTTGGAGCAGAGCGTTGTCGAGGGCGGTGCCTTCACGGATGAGGCCGCGCTGGCGCTGGCGGTTTGAGGGGACGACATGGCCGACACCATCGCGATCGACGATCTCCAGGGCGGTGTCCGCCTGATCACCCTGAACCGCCCGGAGAAGAAGAACGCGCTCACCGGCGCCATGTACGACGCCATGCGCGACGCCCTCGCCGAGGCCGACGCTTCGGACAGCGTCGGCGCCGTGGTCTTCACCGGCCAGCCGGGCATGTTCAGCGCCGGCAACGACCTCGCCGACTTCATGGGCCGGGCCGGGGACGGGTTCAGCGCCTCGCCGGCCCTCGCCTTCATCCGCCAGCTCGCCCGGACGCGCACCCCGCTGGTGGCGGCGGTCGACGGGATCGCGGTGGGCATCGGCGCGACGCTGTGCCTGCACTGCGACCTCGTCTATGCGAGCCCGGCGGCGCGGCTGCGGATGCCCTTCGTGGAACTCGGCCTCGTGCCGGAGGCGGCGTCGAGCTACCTGCTGCCGCTGCGGGTGGGCCGGCTCCGGGCGACGGAGCTGCTGCTCCTGTCCCGCCCCCTCGACGCCGACGAGGCGCAGGCGCTCGGCCTCGTCAACGCGGTGCTGCCGGCCGACATGCTGGTCGAGCAGGCCCTCGCCCAGGCGGCCAAGCTCGCCGCCCTGCCGCGCGGGGCGCTGGCGGCCTCCCGGGCGTTGATCCGGGGCGACCAGGCCCAGGTCGAGGCGGCCCTGGAGGCGGAGGCCAGGGCCTTCGACGCGCAGCTGCGCTCGCCGGAATCGCAGGAGCGGCTCGCCGCCTTCCTGTCGCGCGCCAAGCCTGCGTCGTCGGCGTGAGCACGCCCGATCTGTCCCGGAAAATCTGCCTGGTGGCGGGGGCGTCGCGGGGCGTCGGGCGGGGGCTCGCCCGGGCGCTGGGGGAGGCCGGGGCCACGGTGATCGTCACCGCCCGCTCCAGCGAGACGGGGGCGCGCACCGAGATGCGGCCCGAATCGATCGAGGACACCGCCCGGATGGTCGATGCCGCGGGCGGGCGCGGACACCATTACCTGTGCGATCACCGCTCCGAGCGCGCCACCGACGCGCTGGTGCACTGGATGCTGCGGCGCTTCGGCCGCATCGACGTGGCGGCGTGCAGCGTCTGGGGCGGCAACGAGGGCTATGACGGCGCGCGCTATCCCGACGGGGCCGGCTGGGGCACGCCGTTCTGGCGCCGCTCGGCCGAGCCGTATCTGGGTTTCCTGGAGGCGGGGCCGCTGCCGGCGCTGCTGCTCGCCCGCGCGGTCGCCCCCGCCATGGTGGCGGCGCGCGCGGGGCTCATCGCGCTCGTCTCCTTCGGGACCGAGGCGTATCTCGGCGACATCTTCTACGATTCGGCCAAGGCCGCCACCAATCGGCTGACCCTGGCCTTCGCCCGGGAACTCGCGCCGCACGGCGTCACCGCCCTGGGCCTGTCGCCGGGTTTCGTCGCCACCGAGCGGGCACGCGATCTCGGACAGGACGAACACGCCACCGAGGGCCCCCTCTACGCGGGCCGGGCGCTGGCCGCCCTCGCCGCCGACCCGGATGTCGCCGCCCATGCCGGGGCGGTGCTGCACGCGGGCGATCTCGCCCGGATCTACGGCTTCACCGACGCGGATGGGACGCGGCCGGAGCGCTTCCGGGTCGCGCCGTGACTGTGCGGCGCGGGGCCTGTCGCGGAAATGGCGCAGCCGCCCGACAATCGCGGCGACGGCGCCGCCGCAGGGCCCCGCGGGCTTGATTCGGGGCACTGGGCCGGGCGTCCTGGCGGCAGCGGCACTTCGGATTGCTGCGGGAGCGAAAAACGGCCTCAATTCGCCCGCAGGTCAGGGGGCGATTCTGCGCCCGGTCGAAGTGTGATCGGGCGGGGCCGCCTTTAGGGAACGAGGGATACTGGCATGTCGGATGCGAACACGGCCCCGCGCGTGCTGATGGTGTTCCCGAAGTTCTACGAAAACTCCATGTGGAACTTCAAAGAGGCGATGGAGCTGCAGGGCGCCCGCGCGCCCGCGCCGCCGCTGGGCCTGATCACGCTCGCCGCGATGCTGCCGCCGCGCTGGCAGGTGACGCTGGTCAACCGCAACTGCGAAGAGTTGAGCGACGACGAGATCCGGGCCGCCGACCTCGTGATGACCGGGGGCATGCTCCCCCAGGAGCCGGATTGCCTGGTCGTCATCGACCGGTGCGTGGCGCTCGGCACGCCGGTCTGCGTCGGCGGCCCCGCCCCGACCTCGACGCCCGAGGTCTACGACAAGGCCGATTTCCTGGTGCTGGGTGAGGCCGAGGGCATCCTCGACACCTTCGTGACGGCCTGGGAGGCCGGCGAGCGCCGCGGCCGGTTCACGGCGGAGAAGTTCAAGGCCGACGTCACCAAGAGCCCGATCCCGCGCTTCGACCTGCTGACCTTCAGCCACTACCTCTACATCGGC
>CAXTCV010000122.1:0-11156 GCA_964242725.1 uncultured Methylobacterium sp. | reverse complement strand
AAACGTGGGCGGCACGAACGTGGGCGGCACGAACTTGGGCGGCACGAACTTGGGCGGCACGAACTTGGGCCAGATGAACTTGCGCATGTCGAGGTCGCCGGCGGGGCTGCTGTCGACAGGGGCGGAGCGATCGTGTGCACGCCCCGGGGAGGGACGCCATCGCGAGGCCCGACACGTCGGGTGGCCCGTACAGGCCGCGCGACATCCCATTGCCGGACCATTGCTCGGCCGGGTCCCCCGCCCGGCTCACGTCGGCGACCGCCCGGCGACCGGCGCAAAGCGGCTCGTTCCGCCCCCGCCGGCCCTCCGGGCGAATCTTCGGGCGTGGCGGTGGCCGGCTCGGGCGCGGCCCGGGAGCCGAGCGTGACCCGCTCGACCCCGCGCAGGCGTTCCGCGGCTCCGGGCGCCTCGCGTCGATCCTGACATCCCCGCAGGACCGGTCCCGGGCGCCCCGGCGCGCGGAGGCTGCCCTGCCCCACCAGCCGAGGAGATTTCCCATGAGCGACGATACGCAGATCAAGGTTCCGGCCTGGTACAGCCCTGACGAGATCCAGGAGATCCAGCGCGACCTTCTGGGCTCGGCGGCGAAAGTCCTCGTCCTCTGCCTGGGCGGCAAGGGCGGGGTCGGCAAGACCACCATCGCGCTTCAGGTCGCCGATCTCTGTGCCGAGGTCGGCCCGGTCCTGGCGATCGACACCGACCCGGCCAACCGGCACTTCCACACCGCGCTGATGCAGGAGACCAGCCCCGGCAGCGACAATTTCGCGCCGCGGCGGACCGGCATCTCCTGCGTCAAGCAGCGCCTGCGCGCGGAGGACAGCACCGGCCGCGTCGACCCGACCCTGTGCCAGGACATGATCGAGCACGTGATCGAGACCGCGGAGCGCTTCGTCGTGGTCGATTTCCCGGCCGGCGACACCGAGACGACCCGGCGCTGCGCCGAGATCATCGTCGAGAGCTGCCGGGAGGCGAATATCCGCCTCAGCGTCGTCGTGGCGGCCGGCGCCGTCGATCCGACCGCCCTGGAGGTTCTCAAGGAACTCCGCCCGATGCTGATCGAGTGCGACCGGGCGATCCTGGCCAAGAACACCGCGCAGGCGACCAACTTCGACTATCTCGAATCGTCGGACCTCGTGAAGGCGCTGCGCAGGCAGCCGAACTTCCGCGTCATCGAGATCGAGCGGATCGGCGAGCGCCTGATCGAGGCGCTCCGGGTGCAGCACATGACCTGGCAGTTCCTGGCGAACACCGCGCCGATGCGCCTGCGCGTGGAGGGCCGCCGCCTCCGGCGCAACTTCCACACGGCGTGGCGGGATGCACTCCGGCCGTGACCAACCTCGAGCGGTTCTACCGGTCGGTCCACGGCCGCGATCTCCAGCCCTGGGAGCGTCAGCTCGCCGTGCGGATCGCGGCCGCCCTGAACACCACGACGGACGACGACTTCGTCGTCCACCTGCTCCTGGTGTACATGTCGACCAACGCCATCACCACCATGTACAACGAGTTGGTGGTCGCGCGGAACACGCTCGCCGAAGACAGCCGGGACCTGATCCAGCAGCTCACGGGCGATCTGCGCCGCAACAGGCTGATGATCTACGTCCTGCTCGGCGCGGTGGCCCTCGGCGTCTTCGGCGGCGCCTGGACCCTGGGGGCGGTCGTGACCCTGTCGAACGGCGCCGCCGCCAACGCGGCGCGCCTCGCCGCGGCGCTGGAGGCCTGCGAGCAGCGGAGCCCGGGGCGCGGCCAGCGCGGATCCGAGATCGGCCGCTGAGGCGCGGATCGCCGCGACGTCAGGGCGCCGGGGGCTGGGCCGCGAAGGACGCGGTCATGAGGTCGCGCTCCGTGCGGGCCGACAGCGTCGCCAGGAAGGCCAGGAGATCGGCCCGCTCCGCGCCGCTGAGATGGAGCGGTTTGATCGATCGGGCGCGGCTCGGGCGTTCGATCCCGCCCCGGTCGTAGAGGTCGATCACGGCTTCGAGGTTCGGTACCGAGCCGTCGTGCATGTAGGGGCCGCGCTGCCCGACCTCCCGCAGCGTCGGCGTCTTGAACGCGTATTGCAGGGCGACCGATGTCGGCTTGAAGCGTCCGCGCCCGATATCCGCCCCCGATCCGACCCCGATGTCGTGGAACGAATTGTCGGTGAACGACCAGCCGGAATGGCAGCCGGCGCAGCCGGCCCGGCCGTTGAACAGGTCGAACCCGCGCTTGGCCGGATCGCCGATCGCGTCCTCCTGGCCGGCGATCCACCGGTCGAAGGGGGTCGGGGCGGTCACGATCAGGCGCTCGAAGGTGGCGAGCACCGCCTCCAGCCGTTCGCGGGTGATCGCTGGGTCCGCGAAGGCACCGGCGAAGGCCGCCACGTAGTCCGGATCACCGGAGAGCCGCGCCAGGGCCTCGGCCATCGGCAGGTTCATGTTGCCCGGCGCCGTGATCGGCATCGCGGAGACCGATTCGAGCGTGGGGAACTTGCCGTCCCAGCCGAGCGGCCCATCCTGCCAGGCGACGTTGATGAGCGTCGGCGTCCGCAGGTCCATGTCGCCCCGCTGGCGCGTCGCCGCCCGGGCGCGGCCATCCGCCCAGGCGAGATCCGGGACATGGCAGGTCGCGCAGGATCGGGTCCGGTCGCCGGACAGGATCGGGTCGAAGAACAGGCGGCGGCCGAGTTCGGCCCGGGCGGCCGTATAGGGATTGTCGGCCGGGAACGGGATCTCGGCGGGCGGCCGATAGCCGTCGCGCCAGCCGGAGCGGCGCGGATCGGGACCGCTGCCGCTGCCGGCCCCGACGCCGACGAACCCGAGAACCACCGCGACCGCGGCGCCGACCTTCCACGCCATCACCGACCTCACAGGGTCTGATTAAACCCCCTTTCGTTGATGACGTATGAATCTCCGCATGAATAAATCGGCCCGGGACCCTGTTCCGGCATGAAAAACTTTGGAGTGGCCAAGCTTCCGCGACGACATCGATGGTGTCCGGCTATTCCAGGCGGATGGCAACGCTGTCGCTCGCGCCGGTCGAATCCAGCACCGAGATCCGCGCGAAGCCGGCCCCTCCAGGAAACCACTCGGCGCGCCGCCGCGGCGTCTGCAAGACAGGCTGACCGTCGACCAGCCAGGTGAGCGGCGGGACGCCGCCGAGCGCCTTCAGGGCGAGCCCCGGCCGCCCCGCCGCGCCGTCATGCCCGTCCGCGCCGAGGCCGACGTCGACCCGGGCGCCGTCTGGGGGATAGGCGATTCGCAGGGCCGGACCCTGGATGTCGGCCGCCTCCCGACCCAGGCGCCGGAGCGGCGGCGGCAGACCATTGGGCCCGGCCGCCAAGGCGTCCTGCGGGCGCGGAACCGGCTCGGGCTCGATCCCGAGGCGCGCGAAGGCGTCGAACAGGATCGGCGCCGCCACGGTCCGGCCGACGAGGCCCGGAACGGCGGCGCCGTCCGGCCGCCCGACCCAGACCACCACCGTCACATGGCGGTCGAACCCGGCTGCCCAGGCGTCGCGGTAGCCGTAGGATGTGCCGGTCTTGTAGGCGATGCGGTTCGGAAGGGCGTTCTCCGGCGGCGGTGTCCCGCGCAGGATATCGGCGACGTACCAGGCGGCCACGGGCTCGGCGATCCGTTGCCCGGGGCCCTCCGCCGCGGGGGAGGCCGGTCCGAGGCAGGCGGGCGCGTCGGGACACGAACTCGGAGCCGTGGAGGCCGACGCGATCCGACGCCGGAGGGCCGGCAGCGTGCCGCCGCGGGCGAGCCCGGCATAGAGGCGCGCGAGGTCCGTGAGCGTGATGCCGAGGCCGCCCAGAGCCACCGGAAGGCCCGGTGCCGCCTCGTTCGGGAGCTGGATCCCGGCGCCGGCCGCGCGCAACCGCGCGATGAATTGCGCCGGACCAACCGCTTCCATCAGTGCGACGGCCGGTACGTTGAGCGACAGCTGCAGGGCCCGCCGCGCCGTGACCGTACCCTGGAAGGTCCGGTCGAAGTTCTCCGGGGCATAGCTCGCCGAGAAGCGCCGGGGGCGGTCCTCGAGCAGCGTCTCGGGATGCGCCAGCCCGTCCGCGAAGGCCATGGCGTAGACGAACGGCTTCAGGGCGGAGCCGGGGGAGCGGACCGCGAGGGTCATGTCGATGGCGCCGCGCCGGGCCGCGTCCAGGTAGCCGGCGCTGCCGACCTGGGCGAGGACGCGCCCGTCGCGATTGTCGAGGACGAGGATCGCGGCCGAGAGATCCGGCCCGGCTGCCGCCGCGCGCTCGGCGGCGAGCGACTCCAGCCGCTCCTGCAGGCGCCCGTCGATGGCGAGGCGGATCACCGGGGCCGCGGGATCGGCCGCCGCGGCCGCCTCGGCGGCGTGCGCGGCCAGCATCGGGAAGGGTTTTCGCATCGTCGGCACCGGCTCGGCCTTGGCGGCCCGGGCCTCCGACGCCGTGAGCACGCCCCGGGCGCTGGCGATGTCCAGGACGCGGTCGCGGGCGGCGCGGGCGCGCGCGGGGAACCGGTCCGGCCGGCGGGTCTCGGGGGATTGCGGCAGGGCGACCAGAAGGGCGGCCTGCGCCGCGGTCAGCCGCACGGGCTCCCGCCCGAAATAGGCGAGGCTCGCGGCCCGCACGCCCTCGATGGATCCGCCATAGGGCGCGAGCGCGAGGTACAGGTCGAACAGGCGGGGCTTCCCGAAGCGCCGCTCCATCGCGACAGCCCGGACCATCTGGCGGAGCTTGGCGTCGAGGGAGCGGGCGCGCCGCGGCTCGACCAGACGCGCCGCCTGCATCGACAGGGTCGAGCCGCCGGACACGATGCGCCCGCGCGTCAGCCACTGATACGCGGCGCGCAGCACCGCCACCGGATCGATCCCGGGATGGCTGGCGAAGCGCCGGTCCTCATAGGCGAGCAGCATGGCCCGGAAGCGCGGATCGACCGCGTCCGCGGTGACCGGCAGACGCCAGCGCCCGTCCCCGGTGGCGAAGGGGCGCAGCAGCGTGCCGGATCGGTCGAGCACCACGGTCGAGCGGGCCGCCGCGGCTGCGAGGTCGAGGGGCGGCAGCGTGCTGGCATAGCCCCAGACCGCGCCGATGCCGGTCGCGAGGAGGCCGAGCCCGAGCGCCGCAGCGAGTCCGAGACGCGCCCCAGGGCGCCGGGGCCACGGCGCGCCTTCACCGGGATCGGGCCTGTCCTGCGGCACGTCTCCTCCAGGTTCCGGACCCGCCGGTCCCGAGCGCAGGATCCCCAATTCCCGCGCCGCGGACAAGACCGGTCCGGAGACGGTGGAGGCCTACGCGATGCCGACGCTGCGCCGATCCGGGAGGTCGGGCCGATCCGGCCGGTCCAGCCGGATCGGGAACGGCACTACGTTGGACGGAGGCGGGGGCGCCTCGGTTTCGGACGCCGGGAGGGCCATGCGGGCCTTTCCGGGCTTCGACCAGCGCTCGATTCGCTTGAAATAGGTCCGCCTGACTAGCCAAGCCGGAATGCGCCTGTCCTTCGCCATGATCTGCCCCTCTCGCTGCGAGCGTCGACGACATCCGCTCCGACGGCGCGATCGCGCCGTCGGAGCGAGTCGAAACTGCATACGAGATACGAGCGGAACGCCGGGGGGGCCGCATCCCCCGTTTGGATGATGCGGGGCGGGGCGAGGTCGCTCTCAGGCGGCGGCGGGTTCCTTCGCGCGCTCCAGGGCGAGTTTGGCGACGGCCACATGGTCGACCTTGCCGCTGCCGAGAAGCGGGATCGCGTCCAGCACCACCACCTCGCTCGGGATCGCCACCTCCGAGGCGCCGCGGCCCTTGGCGAAGCTCTGGAAATCGGTCCGGGTCGCGCCCTTCTCCTCGGTGAACAGGATCAGGCGCTCGCCCTTGCGCGGGTCCGGCACCGCCGCGACCGCGCTCGGCCGGTCCGGCCAGCGCTCGGAGGCCAGCGCCTCGATGGCGGCGAGCGAGATCATCTCGCCGGCGACCTTGGCGAATCGCTTGGCCCGGCCCTTGATCGTGACGAAGCCCGCCGCGTCGATCTCCACGATGTCGCCGGTGTCGTGCCAGCCCCCCGGAGGCGGCTCCAGCACACCGGGTTTGTCCGCCCGCAGGTAGCCGAGCATGATGTTGGGCCCGCGCAGGGACAGGCGGCCGCCCTCGTCGATCCCGGGCACCGGATCCAGGCGGGTCTCGATGCCGGGCAGGATCCGGCCGACCGTACCGAATCGGTTGAACATCGGCGTGTTGAGCGCCACCACCGGCCCGCATTCGGTGACGCCGTAGCCCTCCAGGATGCGCAGGCCGAATTTTTCCGCCCAGGTCCTGCGGGTCGTCTCCTTCACCGCCTCGGCGCCGGCCACGACGTAGCGGAGCGAGCGCAGGTCGTAGGCGTGGGCCGCCCGGGCGTAGCCGGTCAGGAACGTGTCGGTTCCGAACAGCACTGTGCTGTTCGAGCCGTAGATCAGTTCCGGCACGATCCGGTAATGCAGCGGCGACGGGTAGAGATAGACCGGCACCCCCGAGACCAGGGGCAGGACCAGCCCGGCCGTGAGGCCGAAGGCGTGGAACACCGGCAGGACGTTGAACACCTTGTCCATCGGACCGAAATCGATCCGGGCCGCGACCTGCGCGACGTTGGCCAGCATGCAGCGGTTGGCGAGCACAACACCCTTCGGCGTGCCCTCGCTGCCCGAGGTGAACAGCACCGCGGCCGGATCTTCGCCGGAGCGCTTCACCAGGGGTTTCCGGCCGGCCAGCAGGGCGCGGATCTTGTCCGGCGTGGTGATGGTCGCCCGCACATCCTCCAGGTAGACCAGCTCGACCTGGCCCCTGATCGCCTCGACGAGGCTGCCGAGCCGTCCCTTCTCGATGAAGGCCCGGGAGGTCAGGATCCTGTCGACCTGCGCCGCCCGACAGGCGGAGAGCACGTTGGCCGGCCCGGCGGAAAAGTTGATCATCGCCGGAACCCGGCCCGCCGAGGCCAGCGCGAACAGCGTCACCGCCGCGCCGTTGGCGTTCGGCAGCATCACGCCGATCCGGCCGCCCTCGGGGACCAGCGGCATGAGCTTCCGGCCGAGCACGTTGGCGCCGAGGACCAGCCGGCTGTAGGTCAGGCGGCCGGTGACCGGATCCTCCACGGCGTTGCGGCGCCAGCCGTGGCGCTCGCCCGCCTCGATCAGCGCCGCCATCAGGCCGCGGTCGATGTCGGCGGTGCGGAACAGCAGTTCCGACATGATCCCGTAGAGCGCCGCGCCGGCCGCCTGGCGCCGGGCCTTGCCCTTGAGCGCCGGGTCCACCATCAGGCGCACCGGAGGCATCACCGTGACGGTCACCTTCGGCCACCAGCGGCGGCTCACCTGCCGGCGCGACAGGCGCGAGAAGGCGGTGCGCTCCAGCCCGTCGATCTTCACGGGCACCACCATCGCGCCCGCCTTGTCGGCGATCAGCCCGGCGCCGTCATAGACCTTCATCAGGCTGCCGGTGACGGTGAGCCGGCCCTCGGGGAAGATGATGAGCGTCTCGCCGCTCTTGACGGCGTTGATCAGCGTCCGCGTGGCCAGCGGCCGGGTCGGATCGAGGGGCATCGCCTTGGTGACGTGCAGGAACGGCCGCACCCACCAGCGCTGCGCGATCCCGCTGTCGACCGCGAAGACCGGTTCCTGATCGAGCAGCGACAGGGCCAGCGGTGCGTCGAGGAACGAGACGTGGTTGAGCGCCAGGATGCAGTTCGGCCCGGCCAAAGCGACGTTGTCGAGCCCGCGGACCTCCAGCCGGTAGAAGGCCCGGAACAGGATCGACAGGGCGTCGCGGAACGGGCTGGTCGGCAGCGTCGCGAACACGATCGCGCCGACGACGAGGTTCAGCACGCCCACCACGGCGAGCAGGCTGGCGATCGAGAGGCCTGCAGCCTGCAGGGCCGCCAGCGCCAGGGTCCCGGCCACCATGAAGGCCGCCGTCACGACGTTGACGGCGCCGATGATGCGCGCCCGCATCGCCTTCTCGGCCCAGGCCTGCACGGCCGCGAAGGACGGCACGATGTAGAGGCCGCCGGACACCGCGAGGCCGAGGAAGCCGATGCCGGTGCGCAGGCCGTCGCCGGTCCGCAGGAAGTCGATCGGGCCGATGGCGTCCGTGGGGGGCGGGGGCAGGTGCCCGATCGTCCAGGCGAGGTCGAGGCCGAACAGGCCCATCAGCACCGCGCCGACCGGGGTCGGCAGCAGCACGATCCGGCCGCTGGCGAGCCACGAGGCGAGCCCCGAGCCCAGGGCGATGCCGATCGAGAACAGGGCGAGCAGCAGCGTGATCACCGTCTCGGTGCCGTTGAAGGCGCCCCGCACCAGCACCGGCAGGAGCGACAGCACCACCACGCCCACCAGCCAGAACCAGCTCACGGTGAGCGACCCGCGCCACAGGCGCGTGTCGGCCCAGAGGTCCCTCAGCAGCGAGGCGGTCGAGCGGGCGACGTTGCGGTCGACATGCAGGTCCGGCGCGCCCTCCCCGGTCGCCGGGATCATCCGGGCCGAGAGCCAGCACAGGACGGCGAAGCCCATCACCAGGGCGCCGAACAGGAGGCCGGATCCGCCCAGCGCCGAGGCCGCCCCGGCCGCGATCGTCCCGAGCAGGATCGCCAGAAAGGTCGCGGCCTCCACCAGCGCGTTGCCGGCCGGCAGCTCCTCGCGGCGCAGGTGGTCGGGCAGGATCCCGTACTTGATCGGGCCGAACAGGGCCGCGATCGTCCCGAACAGTCCGAGCGCCACGAACAGGATCGGCACGGAATGCAGCAGGAAGCCGAGCACGGCGGTGCCGGCCGCGAAGATCTCGGCGAACTTGAGCCGCCGCGCCATCAGCGCCTTGTCGTAGCGGTCGGCCCATTGGCCGCCGAGGCCCGACAGGATGAAGAACGGCCCGATGAACACGGCGCTCGCCAGCGTCACCAGGACGCCCGCATCGGCGTCCGCCTGGCCGCCGATCCCGAACAGGATCAGGAAGGCGAGCGCGTTCTTCAGGAAATTGTCGTTGAACGCCGAGAAGAACTGGCACCAGAACAGCGGCGCGAAGCGCCGCGCACTCATCAGGGTACGGAACATGGCGGTCTCTCGGTTCCGAACCTGACTGGCCCACGAAAGACGGTCAGGTCAAATCGGACCGATGGGAGCGCACAGAGAATCCGGTCTCGGCGGCGCTGCGCCGTGTGGGCCGGCACCCGGCCCGATGCGCTGTGCCGCGGAACCGGACGTCAGGTCTTGCGCGCGTATCGCCCGATGACAGCCCCGGTGCACCGGCCGACGAAGGCATTCAGGGAGGCGCCGAGGTCGTAGGACCAGTGGATATGCGCCGCGAGCGCCGTGCCGACGAGGAGGGCGACGCCCGCCACGCAGGCCGGCGGGAGCAGCAGGAAGGTCAGGACCATTCCGACGGCGGTCCGCTCGGCCAGCGAGGCCTGCGGCCAGGGATCGATCGGAAGGGAGACGCGTCGTCCGGTGCGCATGGCTTCGACCCTCGGTGGTTCGGCTCGACGCAATACACCCAGTCAACAACGAGCGGACTCGGACGTTGCGTCGCCGGATCCGAAATCGATGCCCCCGTGACGTTGCGGCCCGGTACCGTGGCGCAACCGAGCGCGCTGCCCCGTGTTGCCGGTTCGATCGTTCGGTGGTGGTGAGGTCAGTATGGCACGGGTTGCGGTCGTTACCGGCGGCACGGCCGGGATCGGGCTCGCGACGGCGCATCGCTTCGCCGCCCGGGGATGGTCGGTGGCCGTGATCGCCCGCGATCCGGGCCGGCTCGCCGCGGCGAGCCGGGCACTCGCCGCTTATGGCCAACCGGTTCTGGCGATCGGCGCCGACGTCGCCGACCCGGACGCGGTCGACGCCGCGGCCCGGCGGGTGGAGACCGAGCTCGGCCCGATCCGCGCCTGGGTGAACAACGCCATGTCGACCGTGGTGAGCCCGGCCGACGAGATCACCCCGGACGAGTACCGGCGGGTGACCGAGACCACCTATCTCAGCCAGGTCTACGGCACGCTCGCCGCCCTGCGCTTCATGAAGCGACGCAACCGCGGTGCGATCATCCAGGTCTCGTCCGGCCTCGCGATCCGGGCGGCTCCGCTGCAGGCACCCTATTGCGCGGCGAAGTTCGCGGTGTCGGGCTTCACCGACGCCCTGCGCTGCGAGCTGATCCACGACAAGGTGGATGTCAGCCTCAGCGTGGTCTACCTGCCGGCGGTGAACACGCCCCAGTTCAACTGGGCGCGCAATCGCACCGGGCACCGGCAATACGCCCCGGACCCGGTGTTCGATCCGCGGCTCTGCGCCGAGGCGATCCTGTACGCCGTCGAGAACCCGCGCCGGGAGGTCTGGGTCGGGCGCTCCTCGATGATGATGGCGGCCGCGCAGGCCCTGGCGCCGGCCTTCGCCGACCGCAAGGCGGCCTCCATGTGGTCGGCGCAGCTCGCCGACGAGACCATTTCCGAACTGCAGGGCAACCTCTACGAGGCCGTGCCGGGCGCTGTCGGGATCGACGGCCGGTTCTCGGGGCGGACCAAGGGGAGCCGGACCGAGTTCTGCACGAGCCGCACCCGCGATCTCGTGGTCGGCGGCCTCGCCGGTCTGGCGCTGATCGGGCTCGCCGGCACCGTCCACGCCGCCCGCTCGGCGCGCCGTCTGCCGGATCGGTCGTGAGGCTGCATTCGCGCGCGCTGACTGCTAGATGAGCCGCCCCGAGAAAGGTTCGCGTCGATGCCCGGCTATCTGCCCTTCGCGGGGGCCCTGAAGCTCCCCGCCTACACCTGCGACAATTGCGGGTTCTGGCAGCGCCATTTCGACACGCCGGCGGCTTGCCCCATGTGCCTCGATGCCCGTCACGTGGTGCCGCAGGACGGCTGGCGGTTCCGGACCGCCCGGGAGGCGCAGGATGCGTTCCCCTGTCACTGGCAGGAGCTGGAGCCCGGCGTGTGGCGCTTCTGGAACGAGCCGGTCTCCGGCATCGGCCCCTCCGGCTACCTGATCCAGACCGAGCACGGGAATATGGGCTTCGAGGCCTGCCCGGTCTTCAGCGAGGCCGCCCTCGACCAGATCGCCCGGCTCGGAGGCATGGCGGTGCTCTCGGCCTCGCACCCGCATGCCTACGGGGCGCTGCCGCAGCTCCAGGACCGGTTCGACCCGGAACTGTGCCTGCCGGCGGCCGACTTCACCTGGAGCGCGGCCCT
>CAXTCV010000121.1:0-11203 GCA_964242725.1 uncultured Methylobacterium sp. | reverse complement strand
CTTCACCCTGCAGAAGACCGGCCTCGTCGGCGCGATCCCCTTCGCCTTCGGGGTCATGGGCGGCGTCCTCGGCGGGAGGGTCGTGGACATGCTGGTCCGGCGCGGCGTCGATCCGATCCGCAGCCGCAAGATCCCGATGACCGCCTCGCTGGTGGCGACGGCGGCCTTCACCGTGGTAGCCGCGCTGACCCCGAGCGACACGGTCGCGATCGCGTGCATCTCGGCCTCGCTGTTCCTGGTCTACATGAGTTCGTCGGCGGCCTGGGCGATGGCGTCGGTGGCGGCGCCGGCGAGCTGCACCGCCTCCCTCGGGGCCATGCAGAATTTCGGCGGCTATATCGGCGGCGCCCTGGCGCCGACCGTCACGGGCTTCATCGTCGGCGGGACCGGCCATTTCTCGATGGCCTTCATCACCGGGGCGGTGATCGCCCTGGTGGCGGCGCTGGGCTACTGGACGCTGATCCAGGAGCCGATCCCCGACGCGGTACCGCAGGATAGCTTCGTCGCCGGCCTGCATCCCGCGGAGTAGAGGGAGACGCGCGAGTTACGTGACCCTTGAGCCTTCGTCGATCGGTCGGAGGACGGGGCCGCGTCGCCCGCGCCAGCGACCATCCGAAGACACGAGACCGCGTCGACGACGGCGCCCTGGAGCAGGCGCGCCCCCCGGACGTGCGGGGAAGATCCGTCGATCACGGGTCCGACGATATCGCCCGACACGGTGCCGCGCGAAACCCGGACGGCCACCATGTCGGCTCTGGAGGATCGGCGCTCAAAATTGTACGCGCTCGCCAAAGATCAATAAATTGCGCTGGATTAGCGCTCCGAATTATGTTTGATCCGATCCGACGCGTACCAATGATGGATGAAGTCTGACCGGAGACAGGTCCGATGGCCGGCCTGAATCGCGATCACCTCGCCCGGCTGCGGGACGACTTGGAGTCAGGGTTCCGGGAAGACCTCGAAGAGGTGGTGATCGACTCGGCGCGCTGGCCGGCGTTGATCGAGCGGGCGTCGCGCGCCTCCGGCAGTGCCGGGGCGCTCCTCATCCGTACGGATCGCATGGGGCTCGACGCGCTCCACACGCAATCCCTGGCTGACGCCTCGCGCCGCTACTTCGGCGAGGGCTGGCATCGCGAGGACCACCGCCTGCGCGGTCTGGCGACGATGCGCGCGCGCGGCATCACGGTCGACCAGGATTTCACCTCGCCCGAGGAGATCGCGCGGCTGCCCTACTACCAGGATCTTCTCGCCTCCGGCGGCCTGCGCTGGTTCGCGGGGGTCGGATTCGAGGTGAAGGGCAAGCTCTGGTGCCTGTCCCTGCAGCGGACCGTGGCGCAGGGACCGTTCGAGCCGAATGAGCAGGAGCGTCTCGCGACCCTGTCGCCACTGCTCCAGCGCGCGGCCCTCTTGACGACGATGGTGGAGAAGGCACGGCTCGCCGGGCTGACCCAGGCCTTCGACGTCATCGAGCGCGCGGCCCTGGTTCTCGACTTCGAAGGGCGGGCGCTCTGCTGGAACGCCGCCTTCACGGCGTTGCTCGGTCCCGACCTGAAGCTTGCGGGTGGACGCCTCGCCGCGGAGGACCCGGAGGCGTCGCGGCAACTCGAGGCCCTGGCACGCCCGTATGGCCGGGCGCCGCTCACGGCCGTGGTGGTGGCACGCCGGGACGCGGCACCCATCGTGATCCACGTCGTCCCCCTGGTCGGGCCGAGCCGGGGCCTGTTCGGAGGCGGTCGCACGTTGATGCTGGCCAGCGTGCCCGGTGCCACGCCCGTGCCGGCCTCGGCGATCCTTCAAGCGGCCTACCGGCTGACCCCCGCGGAGGCGCGCCTCGCCCAGGCCATGTCGGGCGGCGCCTCCCTCGCAGAGGCGGCCGCCGGTTTCTCGATCACCGCCGCGACCGCACGCTCGCAGCTGAAGGCGATCTTCGCCAAGACCGGGGCGGCGCGGCAGTCGGATCTCGTCCGAATGGTGGCAGGGCTCGCGCGCTGAGTGCGATCCCCACCGGAGAGCCTCAAGGAGGCGTGCCGTCACGAACGGAACGGGCTGGGCCGCGAAGCCGTTGCGATGGGGACACGAGGAGGAACTTCCATGACCCATCGAATCGCCCTGATCACGGCCTTGACCGTCGGCGCCCTGCTGGCCGGTGCGCCGGCCGAAGCGAAGGGCTGCCTCAAGGGCGCTGTGGTCGGCGGCGTCGCCGGACATATGGCCGGCCATGGCAAGATGGGCGCCGCCGCCGGCTGCGCCGTCGGCCATCACAACGCGAACAAGAAGGCCAAGCAGGGCTGATCCGGCTTCGGCCCGGTTCCTGCACGTTCCCGAAGCCGGGTCCCCGACGGGGATCCGGCTTCGTCGTATCCGGCGGCACACCGTCGCGCGTGCCGTGAGCGGCGGTGGCACGGTTCTGGATGGGAATTCGCATGACGGACGCGATACGCCCCGCGACCGAGGCCGACCTTCCCGCCATCACGGCGATCTACGGTGACGCGGTCACGACCGGCACCGCGAGCTTCGAGACGGATCCGCCGACGACCGACGAGATGGCCCGGCGGTTCGCACTCCTGCGCGACGGCGGCTTTCCCTATCTCGTGGCGGTCCGGGACGAGTCGGTCGCGGGCTACGCCTATGCCGGGCCCTATCACCAGCGCGCGGCCTATCGCTCGACCGTCGAGGATTCGATTTATGTGGCGCGGACCGCCCGGGGCGGCGGGATCGGGCGCGCCCTGCTCGAGGCCCTGATATCCGCGAGCGAGCGGATCGATTGCCGGACGATGGTGGCGGTCATCGCCGACAGCGGCTCGCCGGCCTCCATCGCCCTGCACGCGCGCCTCGGCTTCGCGCCGGTCGGCACTCTCGCGGCGGTCGGGTACAAGCATGGGCGCTGGCTCGACGTCACCCTGATGCAGCGCCCGCTCGGACCCGCAGCGAGCCTGCCGCCGACGCGCTCCTGATCCAACGCGCGCACGGCCTGCCACGGCTTTGCGCGCCACCAGACTCGGGCCCCGCTGTCATGATGCGGACAACTTCGCGCGGGAGAGGGCGGGGAGGCGGCGCTGGCCACCCGGCGTTCGGCCCGGTGCAAGCGCGATGACGCGAGGGGATCGACCTTTCCTCACGCGAGCGGTCCGGTCCCCATCACGGCCCGCGAAGTATAGGAGTTCGGGAATGCGGTTTTCATCGATCGGTCGCCGGATGGCGCCGCTCGCGATCCTGGCGCTCTCGGCGCTGGCGGGTTCGGCGCAGGCGGCAACGCCGACCGATCCGAGCGGCACCTATCTCACCGAGGACGGTCGCGCCCGCGTGCGCCTCGAGAAATGCGGGACCGCGGCGGATCGCCTGTGCGGCTACGTGGTCTGGTTGAAGGTTCCGCTCAACGACAAGGGCGAGCCGCGGATCGACTTCAAGAACCCCGATCCGAAGAAGCAGGCGCGCCCGTCCCTCGGACACCAGCTCGTCATGGGCCTGAAGCCGAACGCCGATGCCCATTACGAGGGCAAGATTTACAATTCCGAGGACGGCAAGTCGTACGACGTGACCATCTGGACGGATGCCCCGGGCGAACTGACCGTCCGCGGCTGCCTGATCGCGTTCCTGTGCAAGTCGCAGACCTGGACGAAGGTGACCGACCTCGTACCCGGTCAGCTCGCCGGTCCCACCAACGGTCCGAACGGTCCGCACACCGATCCGGAATTCGCCAGTGCGGCCACCGGCGCCGCCATCGGCGCGAAGCCGACCGCGAAGGCGGCTGCCAAGCCTGCCCCAAAGCCCGCCGCTGCGGCGCCGGCCACCGCGGCTCCGGCCGAGGAGTGACCGGAGCGTGAGCGAGGCTCACGTCTCCAGGGCCGCGTAGGTCAGGACGCGCAGCTCGCGCCGGATCGGCAAGGCCGAGGACGGCACGAGCTGCGTCATGAGCACGACCGAGAGATCCTCGGCGGGGTCGATCCAGAAGGCCGTCGAGGCCATGCCGCCCCAGGCGACCTCGCCCCGCGTGCCGAGGATCTGAGCCTGGGCCGGGTCGAGCATCACCGAGAAGCCGAGACCGAAGCCGATCCCGGTATAGGAGGTCTCGGCGAAGCGCGGCGTGCCCATCGCGGCGAGATCGCCCGGCAGGTGATTGGCCAGCATCAGATCGACCGTCTTCCGGCCGAGCAGCCGGGCGCCGTCGAGGCTGCCGCGATCGAGGATCATCCGGCAGAAGCGGTGGTAGTCGGCCGCGGTCGAGACGAGGCCGCCGCCGCCCGAGGCAATGCTGGGTGGCTGGGCGAAGGCCGTCTCAACAGAATCGTCGAACAGGTTGAGCCGGCGCGCGCGGTCGTACACATAGGCCGAGCAGAAGCGCGGCATCCGTTCGGGCGGGACGTGAAAATCGGTATCCACCATGCCGAGGGGGCCGATCACGTGGTCGCGCAGATAGTCGGCGAAGGGCTGGCCGCTCAAAGCGGCCACGTACTGGCCGAGCACGTCGGTGGCGACGCTGTAGTTCCAGGCGGTGCCCGGCTGGGCGAGCAGCGGCAGCCGGGCCACCCGGGCGGTCATCTCGGCAAGCGTGCCCTCCCGAGCCAGGAAGTCGATCTTGTGCTCGCGGTACTGGGCGTCCACCAGCGTCGCCTCCATGAACCCGTAGGTCAGGCCGGCGGTGTGGGTGAGCAGGTCGCGCACGGTGATCGGCCGGCGCGCCGGCTCGGTCTCGATCTTGGCCCGGTTTCCGCCCACGGCGACGCGCATCTGCGCAAACTCGGGCAGCACCCGGGCGACCGGATCGTCGAGCTGGAACAGGCCCTGCTCGTAGAGCTGCATCACCGCCACCGAGGTGAGCGGCTTGGTCATCGAGTAGATCCGCGCCACCGTGTCGAGGGTGAACGGGGTTCCCCGGGCGAGATCGGCCTGGCCGCAGGCCCGCGCGAAGGCGATCCGGCCCCGCCGCGCCACCGTGACTGACAGGCCGGCGAGCCGCCCGTCGGCCACGAGCCGGTCCATCCACGGTGCGATGCGGGCGAGTGCCGCCGGATCGAAGCCGGCCGCCTCCGGATCGGTTTCGGTCAGCGCAGTCATGGCGTCTCCTCGCTCTCCCTCTCCCGGATATGGCGCCTCGTCCCGCAGGCGGCACCCAGCGTCCGGAACGAAGCGCGGACGGCGGCGGTCAACGCCCTCACCAGCCCATCGAGCCCGGCCCGCCCTTGAACGGGCCGACGATGCCGGGCGTGATCCAGCCGCCGTAGAAAGTCCCGGGCTGCGGCGTGACCCGATCGGGCCCGACGAAGCAGGCGTCCATCGGCCCCGCATAGAACGCGACGTACTCCGCGATCCCGCGGAAATCCGGCGTCGGATCGGGATAGGTCCAGGCAGCCCCGGGTGCGGCGTGATCGCCGCCGCGCACGTCGAACAGCATGGCCCGACCCTTCCACTCGCAGGTTCCGCCGCGCCGCGCATTCCCGAGCGTGCCGGCCAGGATATCACCCGGTGGCAGATAATAGGTCGGGGGATGGGAGGTCTCCAGGACCCGGAAGCCCGCCTCCGTTTCGGCGATCACCACGCCGCCGAAGACCACGCGCAACCGATGCCTCACCGGCTCCAGTCGCGGCGGACGCGGGTAATCCCAGACGCTCTCCTCGCCCGGCCCGATCGGATCCGGTGCGGGTCGTGTCGACGGCCATGTCATGCGGATCCCCGTGTTGCGCGCCCGCCTCCAATATAGGGCAACGCGGCAGGCGTTTGTCGGGAGGCCGCCCCGTGCTAGCGCGTGTTCGAGATTCGGGCCCGGGACCGCAAGCGATGGACATCGCCCTCTTCCTCGACTTCGACGGCACCCTCGCCGAGATCGCCCCCCGTCCCGATGCGGTGGTGGTCGAGCCCGGCCTCGTGGAGACCCTGGAACGGCTGCGCGGGCGCCTCGGCGGCGCGCTGGCGATCGTGACCGGCCGCCCGGTCTCGGTGATCGACGGCTTCCTGGCGCCGTCGCGCCTCGACGCCGCCGGGCTGCACGGCGTCGAGCGCCGTCTCGGCGGTGCCGTCAGCGGCGGGCGGGCGGAGGACCATCCGGATCTGCGCCGGCAGGTCGAGCGGCTGCAGGCGGAGAGCGCGGCGCTCGCCGGCATCCTGATCGAGGACAAGGGCGCCTCCGTGGCGGTCCATTGGCGCCTCGCCAGCCCCGACGACGCGGCGCGCGCGGAGGCGCTGGTCAAGGCAACGGCGGAGGCGCTCGGCGGCGGCTACCGGCTGCAGCTCGGCAAGGCGGTCGGCGAGGTCGTCCCGGCGCAGGCCACCAAGGCCCACGCGATCCGCGCCTTCATGGCCGAGGCCCCCTATGCCGGGCGGACACCCGTCTTCTTCGGGGATGACCGCACGGACGAGATCGCCTTCGCGTCGGTCAACGCGGATGGCGGCATCGCCGTCCGGGTCGGCGACGGCGAGACGGTCGCAGGCCGTCGCCTGCCCGACCCGGCCGCGGTCCGCGCCCTGTTAGGGGACTGGGCCCGGCGCGGCGCCGTCGACCTGACGGCCCTCCCGTCGGCCTGAGGCGCGCAAGCTGCGCGTGCGAGACCAACGCGTATCGGCATCCCGGTCGGCCCGCTCGGGTCGCAAGTCGACGGCGGTTCGGGACGTCGGGCGGAGCCGTGAGCGGTGGGCCGCGGACCATCCTGCGGATCGAGGGGCCCGCCCCGCTCGCCTGTTCCGTGGCGGCCTATGCCTGGCTCGGGCAGCCCTGGTGGCTCTTCGTCGCCCTGCGGCTCGTCCCGGACCTGAGCCTCCCCTCGCATACGCCCTCGGCCCCGCCCGCGGTGCCATCCTCTCCAGCGCGATGCATACGGAGACGTCGCCGCTGATCGGCCTGTGCCTGGCGGTGTGCCTCGGGCAGACCCTTTTCGCAGGGCTGACCCTGGTCCGGCTCGGTCATATTGGGCTTGATCGTATGCTCGGCTCAGGCCTCAAGTACACGAGCGGTTTCGGCGACACGCATCCCGGCACCCTCGTCCGGGGGGCGCGCGGCGGATGAGCCGTCCAAGCCGCCGTCAGGCACGCGTCCTGCCGGCGACGGCTTCGAGTGCCCTTGATTCAACCGTCGCGCCGCCTCATCGGTGTCCTGTCAGCGGCGGACGCTCCAGCAGAGGCAGCTTGCGATGTTCGAGTTTCCGGTCCTGGTCGGTGACATCGGCGGCACGAATGCACGCTTCGGTCTCATCGAGACACGGGGGGCGCTACCCCGGCTCCTCTCGCACGAGGCGACCGCCGACCACCCGCATCCGTCGCGCGCCATCCAGGCATCCCTGGCCAAGGGCGGCGATCGGGCGCCGCCGCCGCGCTCGGCCATCCTGGCGATCGCCGGCCGGATCGACGGGCCTGAGATCCAACTGACCAACGCGCACTGGAAGATCGCCGGCCAGCGCATCGCGGAGGATTTCGGCTTCTCCGCCGCGGTGGTGGTCAACGACTACGTGCCGGTGGCGGCCGGGGCCGCGGGGATCGAGCCGCACGACCTCACGCCGGTGGGCCCCTGTCCGCCGGTGTCGGGCGGTGCCCGCGTCGTGCTCGGGCCCGGCACCGGATTCGGCGCGGCAGCTCTGGTGCCGTATTCCACCCATCTCGCCATCGTGTCCACCGAGGCGGGCCACACCGATTTCGGCCCGTCCGACGCGTTCGAGGAGCAGGTCTGGCACGCCCTGGAGCGGGTCGAGGACCGGATCACCGTGGAATCGATCCTGTCGGGGCCGGGGCTGTCACGGCTGCACGCAGCGGTGGCGCATGTCCGCACGGGCCAGCCGCACGAGAAGCTGGATCCTTCGGCGGTGACCGAGGCCGGCCTCAGCGCCGTGGACCCCCATGCCGCCGAGACGCTCGAGCTGTTCGGCCGGCTGCTCGGGCGCGTCTGCGGCGACCTCGCGCTCACCTTCCTGGCCACCAGCGGCGTCTATATCGGCGGCGGGATTGCGCCCCGGATCGTCAAGGTGCTGCAGGAGAGCGGGTTTCGCGACGCGTTCGAGCGCAAGGCGCCCTTCGCCGAGATGATGCGCAAGATCCCGACCAGCGTCATCACCGTCCAAGATCCCGCCTTCCGTGGCCTCGCGGCACTGGCCAACGAGGGCACGAAATTCGTCTACCACGGGCAGGTGTGGCGGAAGGAGGGTTGAGGGTTTACGATCGTGGGATGTCGCCGCGCGGCGCAGCGGGATCCGTCGGGGACTGGGACCGGATCGATGCGGACGGTCAATCTGAAGGACGCTGAGACGAACCTTTCGCGCCTCGTCGAACAGGCGGCATCGGGCGAGCCGTTCATCATCGCGAAGGAGGGCAAACCGTTGGTTCGTGTCGTCCCGTTCGATGCGCCGGCATCTGCCGAGACGTCCCGGATCGGATACTTGGCTGGATGCCTCGGCATTCCGGACGATTTCGATCGCATGGAAGGCGGAGAGATCGCGGCGGCGTTCGAAGGCCGGTGAGCCATCTTCTCGATACGCATATCCTTCTTTGGGCCGCGGCAGGGTCCGACCGTCTGACCGCTGCCGCACGACGTCTCATCGACGATCGTGCGAATACGCTCTTGTTCAGTGCGGCGAGCCTCCGGGACATCGCCATCAAGAGGGGGTTGGGTCGCAAAGATTTCCAAGTCGATGCGAAGAGCCTGCGGAAAGGCCTGCTCGCTTATGGCTATATCGCGCTTCCGGTACCGGGAGCTCTCGCGACGGCACTTGCCAGCCTTCCGCCCATCCACCGAGACCCGTTCGATCGGCTAGTGCTCACACAGGCTCGGTTGGAGGGACTGGAATTCGTTACGGCCGACCCGCTGATTGCGCGATATGACGGTCCGATCCGTTTGATCTGACTGAATGTCCTTTACCCGCCCTCTCGGCCAAATCCCGTTGTATTCCACTCAACGAGCGTCGGCCGAAGGCCGGTTCTCCGCTCACGCCGCCGCCAGCGGCTTCGACACGTCCTCCAGCGACTTGCCCTCCGCGGCCGTACCCCAGATCCCGCCGACCACGGCGGCGACCAGCATCAGCACGGCGCCGATCCCGTAGCCGAACAGCACCCAGTCCCGCGAGCCGGTCTGGACCAGGCTGCCGAACAGGAGCGGGCCGGAGACGCCGCCGATACCGGTGCCCACCGCGTAGAAGGCCGCGATGGCGAGCGCCCGGATCTCCAGTGGGAAGGTCTCGGAGACGGTGAGATAGGCCGAGCTCGCCGCCGCCGAGGCGAAGAAGAACACCACCATCCAGGCCGCGGTCTGCCCCACCGGCCCGATCACATCGAGCCGGAACAGCACGCCGACGGCCACGAGCAGGAACGCCGAGATGCCGTAGGTGAAGGCGATCATCTGCCGCCGGCCGATCGTGTCGAACAGCCGGCCGAGCAGGAGCGGGCCCAGGAAGGATCCAAGCGCGAAGGGCAGAAGATACCAGCCGACGTTGTTGCCCGGCACGTCGTAGAAGCGCTCCAGGACCAGCGCGTAGGTGAAGAACAGGGCGTTGTAGAAGAACGCCTGCGCGACCATCAGGGCGAGGCCGACCATCGTGGCGAGCCGGCTCGTCACGAACAGGGCGCGGAACACCTCGGACAGGGGTGTGTGGTCGCGGGTGCGGACCTTCATCCGCTTGCTCTCGTCCACCGGCGGCAGGGTCACGCCCTCGTCGGTGAAGCGCTTCTCGATGCCGGTGACGACCCGGTCGGCCTCCGCGGCGTAGCCGTGGGTGGCGAGCCAGCGCGGGCTCTCGGGGATCCAGGTGCGCAGCAGCAGGATCACGAGGCCAATGGCGCCGCCGGTGAAGAAGGCGACGCGCCAGCCCCAGGCCGGATCGATCACCTCGGGCCGCAGCAGCACGATCGACATGAACGAGCCGAGCGCGGCGCCGATCCAGAAGGAGCCGTTGATGACCAGGTTGGTCCAGCCCCGGACACGGGCCGGGACAAGCTCCTGAATGGTCGAGTTGATCGCCGTGTATTCGCCGCCGATCCCGGCGCCGGTGAAGAACCGGAAGATGCAGAAGCTCCAGACGCTCCAGGACAGGCCCGTGGCCGCGGTCGCGATCAGGTAGAGGGCGAGCGTGATGAAGAACAGCTTCTTGCGCCCGATCCGATCGGTGAGCCAGCCGAAGCCGAGCGCGCCGGTCACCGCGCCCACGAGGTAGCAGGAGGCCGCGAGCCCGACATCGAACTCCGAGAACGACATCGGCGGCTTGCGCAGGGCGCCGACCAGCGAGCCCGCCAGCGTCACCTCGAGGCCGTCGAGCACCCAGGTGATGCCGAGCGCCACGATGACCAGCACGTGGAAGCGGCCCCAGGGCAGCCGGTCCAGTCGAGCCGAGATGTCGGTGTCGATCACGGCGCCGATCTCGGCCCGCTCCGGCGTTCTGGCACGCCCTTCCACCCTGCTCGCCATGTGCGCGTGTTTCCCCTGTCCTGTCGTTTACCCTGCCTGAACAGCGCGCATTTACCGCGACCGCAGGCAGGTGTTGGCAACGACTTGGGAAACGATTCGGTTCGATCCCGTCTTCATCCGCGGCGCGCAGAAACGAGGGGTCCACGCGGTGCCCCAACATGGTCCTTCCTCAAAACCGATCCCGTCGCCGGTCTCCGATCCGCCTCGCTGTCCTCGCCGCGATGACCCTGGTGGGGCTCGCCATCGTCCCGACGCAGGGTGCGGACGGGCACCTTGAGCGGCCCAAGCCCCGCGTCCAGATGCCGGCCGCCGAGCGCTGGCACCTGCGTCCGTCCCAGCCTGCGGCACCCGGCACGACCGGCAGCATCGGCGGGCGCGTCGAGACCCCGATCCCGGCCGATCGCCGGGCGGTCCGCTTCGTCTACCCGGCGCTGAACGAAGCGCGCTGACGCCGCCGCCGGGCGATCCGGCGGCTTGGCGTTTTCAGGACCGCTCGGGCATAGCCCCTGCTAGGCGTCTCGCGAAGGTCGGGGTCGGGCCGGTACGGAGTTCGCGGATGGCGGAGGCAGTCGCCCTCATCGGGTGCAAGGGTCCGGAGCAGGAGTCGGCGTACCGGCAGATCCTGGCGGCTGCGATGCCGGAGGAGCGGCTCGTCCCGTTCCGGGTGATGGACGCCGCGGAGCGTGCGGCGGCGCGGGTCGCCATCGTGGCCAACCCGGATCCGGCCGAGGTGGCGGCGCTGCCGGGCCTCGTCTGGGTGCAGAGCCTCTGGGCCGGCGTCGAGAAGCTCGTCGGCGCCTTCGACCGGCCGCTGCCGATCGTCCGGCT
>CAXTCV010000120.1:0-11256 GCA_964242725.1 uncultured Methylobacterium sp. | reverse complement strand
CTGTGGTTCGTCACCCGCATGGTGGCGCGCAACCTGAACCTCTACCTCGATACCCTGTACTCGGCCTTCGAGATGGTCGGCTCCGGGATCACCACCGTCCAGCACATCCACGGCTGGATGCCCGGGAGCCTGGAGGAGGTCGAGGCGCGCTCGAACGAGGTGCTGCGCGCCTATCGCGACATCGGCATGCGGGTCTCGTACTGCTTCGCGGTGCGCGACCAGAACCGCCTCGTCTACCAGGCCGACATGGACTTCGTGGCGAGCCTGCCGGCGCCGCTGCAGGACCCGATGAAGCGCTGGTTCGAGCGCTTCCGGATGTCGCTGGAGGACAATTTTGCCCTCTTTCGCAGCCTGCACGGCGCCCAGGCGGGCGCCCGCCGGGCGAAGATCCAGCTCGCGCCCGCCAACCTGCACTGGTGCTCCGACGCCGCCCTGGAGGGCCTCGCCGGGTTGTCCGAATCCTACGACGTGCCGATGCACATGCACCTCGTCGAGACCGCCTACCAGAAGGCCTACGCGGAGAAGCGCGGCGGCGGCACCGCGCTCGAGTATCTCGACCGGTTCGGCATGCTGGGCCCGCGCCTGACGCTCGGCCACGGCGTCTGGCTGAACGAGTCCGACATCGACCGGGTGGCCGCGACCGGCACCTGCATCTGCCACAACTGTTCCTCGAACTTCCGGCTGCGCTCGGGCGTGGCGGCGCTCAACCGCTTCGAGGCGAAGGGGATCAACACCGCGATCGGCCTCGACGAGGCCGGCATCAACGACGACCGCGACATGCTTCAGGAGATGCGCCTCGTGCTGCGCGCCCACCGGGTGCCCGGGATGGACGAGGCCGACGTGCCCGGCATGGCCCAGGTGCTGCGCATGGCCACCGCGGGCGGCGCCCGCACCACCCCCTACGGCGACAGCCTCGGCACGATCGAAGTCGGCAAGGGCGCCGACCTCGTCCTGCTCGACTGGGACCAGATCGCCTATCCCTACCTCGACCCGGAGACGCCGCTCCTCGACGCGGTCATCCAGCGGGCCAAGACCGGCGGCGTCACCACGGTGCTGTGCGACGGCGAGGTGCTCTACGCCGACGGACGCTTCACCCGGGTCGACCGCGACGCCGCCCTGAAGGCGCTCCACGACGACCTGTCGCGGGCGCTCTCGGACGACGAGGTCGAGCGGCGCCAGCTGTCCAAGGCGCTGCTGCCCCACGCGCGGCGCTTCTACGCCGACTACATCGACCCGTCGCGGCACGAGCCGTTCTACCGCCCGAGCTCGCGCGTCTGAAGGCGTGCGGCTCCTCCTCGTCAACCCGAACACCTCGGCCGCCATGACGGCCCGGATGGAGGCGGCGGCCGCCTCCGCGCTGGCCCCCGACGTGCGGCTCACCGCCCTGACGGCCGCCCGCGGCCTGCCCTACATCGCGAGCCGCGCCGAGGCGCAACTCGCGGGAGCCGCGGTGCTGGAGACTCTGGCCGAGCATCAGGCCGGCTACGACGCCGCGGTGATCGCGGCCTTCGGCGATCCCGGGCTGATCGCGGCGCGGGAACTCTTCGATCTGCCGGTCGTCGGCATGGCCGAGGCGGCGATGCTCACCGCCTGCCTGCTGGGTCAGCGCTTCGGCATCGTGACATTCTCGGGCACGCTGCTGCCCTGGTACGAGGACGCGGTTGCCCTCTCCGCCCTGTCGGCCCGCTGCGCCTGCGTCCGGGCGGTGACCGCCGCCTTCCGCTCGGTGACGGAGGTGCAGCACGAGCTGGAGGCCGAGATCGTCGCCCTGGCCAACCGGGCCGTCACGGAGGACGGGGCCGACGCGGTGATCCTGGCCGGGGCCCCGCTCACCGGCCTCGCCGCCCGGATCGGCGAGGCGGTGCCGGTGCCGCTCGTCGACCCGCTGGCGGCCGCCCTCGGCCAGGCGCAGACGCTGGTCCGGCTCGGCGCGCGCCCGCCCCGGGCCGGGCGCTTCGCCCGGCCCCCGGCCAAGCCCGCCACCGGGCTGGCACCGGCGCTGCGACGCTGGATCGAGCGGGACGACGCGGACGATCGCTGAGGCGGATCACTCAGGCCGGCGCGAACACGCTGCCCCAGCCGGTGATCGCCGCGGGATCCAGTCCGGCGAGGTCCATCGCCTTCCACAGGCTGACCGCGACGGAATCGTAGACCGGGATTCCGAGCTCTGCTTCCAGGGCGGGCGCAAGGGCGGCGCCCGCGAGGTTGGTGCAGACGATGGCGGCCGCCTCGGCGCCCTCGGCCGCGACGGCGCGGACCATGCCGGCGATCGCGGCCTCGTCCGCCTCCGCGAAGGCGAAATTCTCCGATAGGCCGAGGTGCCGCTCCGCCGCGCAGTCGAACCCGTCGGCCTGCCAGTTCGCCTGGATCCGCGCCTGGACGTCTCCCGTATAGGGCGTCACCAGGCCGATGCGCCCGATCCCGCGCCGCCGGAAAAGGTCGCGGAAGGCCAGCGCCGCGGTCGAGGCCGGCACGCCGGTCCGCCGCGTGATTGCCGCGGACAACGCTTCATCGCTCGCGACGCCGCGCCATGCGCCCGCCGTGCCGTTCCACAGGATCGCGGCGATGCGGGCATCGGCGAGCAGCTCGGAGGCGGCCAGCATCGGTGCCTCATCGAACTGGCCGAGCGCGGCAGTCGACAAACCGATCTGCGTCACGCGCAGGCGCGCGAAATGGGCGGTGATCCCGGGCTGGTTAGCCAGCAGGCGCGCCGTCATCGGCTCGAGGACGGTGTTCGAGGACGGCGTGAGCATCCCGAGCCTGACCGTCTGCTGCGCATCCCTCATCCCAACCCGTCTCCGCTGCGGCTCGGCGCGAGCCCAGCCGGCGCCGGGCAAGGATCGTTCCGGCGCGTTCGGCACGGAAGTGACAGGATGGCGCCGTCGCGGTCCGCCCGGCGCCGCGGCATGTCGCGTGCCCGGCGAGCCGTCATCGCCGTCCTCGGCCTGACCGCCGCCGCGAGCTCCGGTCGCGGCTGTGGACCTGCGAAGACCTGTGGCCACAAGCCGGACAGACGGCCTGCGCAGCGGTGGTCCGGGCGAGACGCAACAGCCCGGACGGATCAAGCATCAATCCATCAACGTGCAGCCCATCGGGCACTGTCGGTAGCGACGGGTTCGAGATCGGCATCCGACGCCGCCTCGGTCTTGGCGAGGATTGACGCCCAAAAACCCGATCTGACTCCGGCAGCACCAGAAGTGCAAATGAACCGAGATCCGACGCTTGGTACCCATTCCGAGCGTCCGAAACAGTGGTTTGAGACCAACCGTTCCGTAGGTTCCAACCTTTGGCAAACACGGCTACGGGTATCGCCATGATGATCCGCATCGCACGCTCCGAAGACGCCCCCGCCATCTGGTCGATCATCGAGCCGGTCATCCGTGCTGGCGAGACTTACACGCTTGACCGGGATATGTCGGAGGCGCACGCGCTGGCCTACTGGATGGCGTCCGACAGGGAAACCTTCGTCGCCGAGGCGGATGGGATCGTTCTCGGCACCTACTACATGCGACCGAACCAAGCCGGCGGTGGTCGCCATATCTGCAACTGCGGCTTCATGGTCAGCGCCGATGCCACCGGACGCGGCATCGCAGGGCGTATGGGCGAGCACGCCTTGGCTCACGCCCGATCTCGCGGATACCGGGGCATGCAGTTCAATTTCGTGGTCAGCACGAACGAGCGGGCGGTGCGCCTCTGGCAGAAACTCGGGTTCGAAATCGTCGGTCGACTGCCGCTCGCCTTCCACCATCCCGCCCACGGCGATGTCGACGCCTTGGTGATGTTCCAGGCGCTCTAACAACCTGCCGCCAGGACCTGCAATAGGTCAAAGGCGGACCGAGGGCACGGGTGTCATCCGTCAGATGTCGACCACGGGGATGTTCGTCGACTGGAGAACGACGACACCGAGCGTGACGAGGGCCGCGGCCGCGAGGCCATAGAGAACCGTCTTGGTGAATTCGATCGGACCCGGATGCTTCTTAACCGCGTGTTCCGTCCTGAACGGCATCGACGATGTCCTCGCTCGGCAACACGAAGACTTGGCCGGGATAGATCAGATCCGGGTCGCGGATCTGGTCCTGGTTGGCGTCGGAGATCGCCCTGGACCGGTCGCCCGCGCCGTAGGTCCGCCTGCTGATCAACCAGGGGCCGTCACCGTGCTCGATCCGGGCGGTCCTGATCTCCGGTACCGGGACGGCGCCAGGGGCGGTCTCGGGCCGGAGTGGATCGCGTGCGGTCTCAGAGTGTGGCGCGGTCGCCGGGGTCTCGAATACGGGACGGGGCGGCCAGCAGCCCCCCGATGATCAGGAGGCTGGCAGGGAACACCCGAAGGAGGGTGCGGCTCAGGCGGGTCGGCATTTCGTTCTCGTTTCCCGATGCCGCCGTGCCGACTGTCCGGGTCTGCCGGCCATCGGGCATTCGTTCGGTTGGCGCAGGCGCCCTGGCCTTGTGCGCGGGCGCGACGGGCTGATCGACGATGTCCGTGTGCTGCTTCGCGGCCGGCTCGGTCGCGGTCCGAGCGTCCGCCAGTCCCTTCTGGGCGGCGGCGGCGGCCTCGCGGACGTTCTGCCGGCGCTCCCGCGGCCGTGGCGAGGTCGGCCGTCCTGGCCGTCGCCTCCTGGGTCAGGGTCGCGAGATCGGCGGGGAGCTTGGCCTCCTGCACCCGGGCGCCCTCAAGACGGCGTCCGACCTCGGCGAGATCCTGGGTCCGGTTGACGGCGGCCTTCTCGGCGGTGGTGATGGCCTCGCGCAGGGGCGCGAGCTTGCCCTCGGCCTGAGTGACCTGGGCCTGCGTGACCTGGACCTGAGTGACCCGGGCCTGCGTGACCCGGGCCTGGAGCTCGGTGCGCTTCCGGATCTCGGCCCCGGCCGCCCTCCTCGCCTCGGAAAGCCTTGGCGTCGGCCGCCTGCTGCTCCTGGGTCAGGGTTGCGGCGCGGGATCCGGCCTGCTCGGCGGCCTGGCTCGCCTCCTCGTCCTGCTGCTGGGCGGTGGCGATCTCGGCCTGGAGCGCCCTCAGGGTGCCGGCGGTCGAGACCTGCCGGTCGAGGTCGGTGCGCAGCGCCGTCTGCTGACCCTGCAGGTCCTCGATGCGATGGTCGCGGGCGCTGCGCCGGCGCGCGCCGGCGATGCCGGTGCGGCATGGACAGGCAAACCGACCAGGGCGGCGGCGCGGGCGCGTGTCAGATTCGTCGTGGATCGGAGTCCGGAATCGGTTCCACGCGGAGGCGGAAGGTCAGTAGCCCCGACGGTTCGGCGGGGCGACAGACCGGCCACTGAGCCGGCGGCTGACGAAGGCGATGACCTTCGGAAGCAGGAAGGCGGTGAGAAGCTTGCGGATCATGGGGCGGTCTCCTGGGTTGCGGGTTCAGTGCTGGCGCCGGGACAGCCAGCCTACCGCGAAGGCGACGGCGGCAAGGCCGAGCAGGGCGGAGGTGCGGTTGTCGTCGGCGAAACGCAGGGCCTGGCGACCGTAGGTCGTGCCGCGCTTGCGGGCGTGACGGGCAAGGTCGCGACCATCCGCGATGAGGTTTCCGGCGCGGTCGCGCGCCTCGTCGACAAGGTGACGACCGTCATCGATCAGGTTGCCGGCGCGATCGCGGACCTCGTCGACGATGTCGCGTCCGTCGTCGATGAGATCCTCGGCGCGGTCCCGGGCGCGGCCATAGGCGTACTGGGCACCGCCGGCCACCTGGTTCACGGCGCCGCGCACCTGACGGGCCGGATCACCGGTGATGCCGCCCACGGCGGTCTGCGCGCGGCCCTTGAGGTGGCGGGAAGCGCCACGGAACTGGTCGCCGTTCATGGGATACTCCTGGGTTCGAAGGGTGGGGCGACGGGACCCGTCCGGGTCTCCCGCCGCCGGGGATCAGCGCTTGCCGGTGACCTTGTCGACAACCGCGGCGACGCCGTCCTTGGCCTCGCCGACGGTGCGTTGGGCCTCGCCCTTGAGCTCCTGGGCCTTGCCCTCGACGACGAGCTTGTCGTTGCCGGTCACCTTGCCGGCGGCCTGCTTGACGTTGCCGGCGGCCTCGTTGGCGAGGCCCTTCAGCTTGTCCGTGGTGCTGCTCATGGGATGGCTCCTTTGGTTCGAGGATGAATGTCGGAGGGGAAGTCCGGCCGGTCGTTCAGACCGGCCGGGGAACGGCTCAGACGCGACGGGCGTCGTAGCTGTCTGCGAGGGTGTGGAGCTTCGGGGCGCCGAGGCGACCGCCGAAGAAACCGGCGAGGGCGCCGAGGATCAGGGCGAGCGCGCCGTAGAAGGCGCCCTGGGTGGCGGCGGACTTGGCGGTGACGGCCGCGGCCTCGGCCTTCTGCTTGGCCGTGGCGACGGCGTCGGCGTACTGCTTCTCGTAGGTCTGGATCTGCGTCTTCGCCTGGTCGGCCGGGATGCCCTGCGCCTTGGCGAGGGCGTCGGCGGCGCGGTTCTCGGCCTGGGCCTTCTGGGCCGGGTCACCGGTGAACAGGGCGCGGATGGCGGCGACGGCGGCGTCCTTGGCGGCCTGCGGGTCCTGGCCGGCAGCCTGCTGGCGCACGCTCTGCTCGATCCCGTCGAGGGGGTTCGAGATCTTGGAGAGCGACGGTGCGGCGGCCTGGGCCGCGGTCTGAACGGTGCCGCCGACGAGCGAGCCGGCGCCGCCGAGCGTGCTGGTCACGCCCGAGAAGGCGCCGCCGATGAGGCCACCGGCCGCCGAGGTCAGCAGGTACAGCACCACCAGGGTTGTCACCGCCCAGGAGACCAGCCCGTGCAGGCCGGCCGCACCGGTGACGGGCTTGCCCGAGAGGCGCCCGGCGATGAAGCCGCCGGCGAGCGCGGCGACGATGCCCGATCCCACGAACCAGATGCCGGCGCCCATGGACAGGGTGGAGGCGGCCGGATTGTCGGCGGCGGTGGTGCCGACGCTGGACAGGCCGACGCCGACGCCGACCATGTTGAGGACGACCTGGGTCACCAGGGCGGTGACGGCGCCGGCGAAGATCGCGCCCCAGGACACCTGGTTCAGCAGGACGGTGCGGGTGTCGGCCGAGGCCGCCGCGGGAGAGGTCGCGAGAAGGGGAGAAGAGGACACGTACAGATGCTCCGGGTGGTCGGTCGTCCGAATCGTTCGGTCGTTCGAGGGTTGGTCGGGGGGGGGTGAACTCTACCGTCCGACCGCGCAGTCCCGGCGGGGTCGGACGGATGATCGCGGCGCTGGGCGTCAGTCGCGACCGTGGATGAGCAGGCCGAGGCCGTAACCGAGGAGGCCGACGACGAGCACCGCGGCGACGGGATGTCTGGCGATCTGGCTGGTGGCCTCGCGGCCGCCGTGGCGCAGCGAGCGGCTGCCGTTATCGTAGGCGTCCTCGGCCCTGTCATAGGCGTCGCGGCCGGCGCTGCGGACGTAGCGTTCGCCGCGCTCGTATGTGTCCGCGGCGGCACCCTGGGCGCGGCGAGCACGGTCCTCGACGTCGTCGGACCCGATCAGGTTGCCGACGGTGTCGCGGACCTTGCCGCCGATGTCGCGTGCGGTGTCGGCGACGTGCTCGGCGGCGTCGCGCACGGTGTCCTTGGCCTGGCCGTAGAGGTTCTCGGCGGTGCCCTGCGCCTCGCGGGCGCGGCCCTCGACCGAGTCCCGCTTGGAACCGGTGAGGTCGCCCACCGCGCCCTGCACCTTGCCGCCGAGCTCCTTGGCGGCGCCCGTGATGCGATCCGTATCAACCATGTCTTTGTTCCTGTGTTCGCCGGTGATGGTGTTCGTGCGATGCGACTCTTGACCGAAGCTACGGCTGAGGGGCGGTCTTCGGTTTCACGTCGGACTTCGGTAATTGCTGCTGAGACCTGCCCTCGGCTTCGACTTTCGGATCGCCGGCCAACTGTCCGATCGCTTCCTTGATCGAGCCCTCCCGCTTGTCGGAGGAGTCGATCGTCTTCTGCGCGCTCACCGAATGCTCCAGCGCCCGGGCAAGTCACACACCGTCTCAAGTGAGCCGCCATCCGGGGTTTGCAATGATGCAGACGTACCAGTCGTGGGGGTATTATTTGCCCGGCCCGCTCAACGGAAAACCGTTGTCTCGGCCCCAGACGATGGCCTCGGAGCGCTTGTGCACGTCGAGCTTCCGGTAGAGCGACGCCGCGTGGTTGCGCACCGTGTTCCTCGACAGGTGCAGCCGCTTGGCGATGGCGTCGTCACCGAGCCCTTGGCAGATGAGGTCGAGGATCTGGCGCTCGCGCACCGAGACGTTCGGGACGATGCCGTCCTTGTGGTCGCTGCCCGGCCAGCGCAGGTTGGCGAGCTTCTCGATCAGCCCGCGGCTGAACCAACTGGTATCGGCCATCACCGCCTCGACCGCCTCGAACATCTCGCGCTCGGTGCGCTTCCGCTCGGTGATGTCCTGCAGGACCATGAGGGCGAAGGCCTCGGAGCCGATCTCCACCCGCTCGGCCGAGGCCAGGCAATCGAGGTTGGTTCCGTCCTCGTGCTTGAGGCAGACCTCCAGGCCGAGCACGTAACCGGTGCGCGCCACCGCCGACTCGAACTTGATCCGGGCGGCATCGTGCACCCAGAGGCCGAGGTCCGCCGGCGAGCGCCCGGACACCTTGTCGGCGCCGTAGCCGAACACACGGGTGAAGGCCTCGTTGACGCCCGTGACTGCGAAGCCGTCGGCGCGAGCCAGAAGCGTCGGCACCGGGGTCATGTTGAACGCCTTGGCGAAGCGCTCCTCGCTCTGGCGCAGTGCCGTCTCCGCCTTCCGTCGCAGGTCCAGGTCGGCGAAGGTGAACAGCATGCAGGGGTCGTCCCCCAGCGCGATGGGCTGGCCGGCGACGATGACGTAACGCGTTCCGCCATCGGGCAGGTCGAGGCAGGCTTCCATCTGCGGGATGGTCCCCCCGCTGTTCAGGCGCGAGATCGCCAGGTCCCGGCTGCGAGCGCCGGCCAGCACGTCGACCTCGTAGACGCTGCGGCCGATCACGTCGTCGCGGGTGTAGCCGGTCATCTCCAGGAAGCCGAGGTTCACCTTGACGTGGCGCAGGTCCGAAAGCCGGCAGATCACCGCCGGGGCCGGGTTCGCGTTGAACGTGGCCTCGAAGCGCTCCTCGGCCTCGAACTGCTCCGAGACGTCCTTGAGGATCAGCGCAAGGCAGCTCGGATTGCCCTCGCGGTCGGTGGCGACCAGGCTGCGCAGGGAGTGGACGAAATCGACGTCCGGCCTGTCGGTGCGCTTCACGTCGACGATGACGTCGTGGAAGCGCTCCCCGGAGACGACCCGCTCCATCGGATAGTGGTTCGGGGTGTGGTTGTTGCGGTAGCGTAACGCGAAACGCTCGCGGTAGGCGTCCACCGTCTCGCCGAGTTCGTCGACGGTCTTGGCCCCATGCATCGCGAGGGCGGCCTCGTTGGCGTAGGTGATGGTCTGGTCCGGTTCGACCAGGATCACGCCCTCGCTGAGGCCGGCGATGATCTGACGAAGCTCGTGCCTGTCGACGCCGACCGTCACCTTGGACCGCCCTCCTCACCGCTCGGATCTAGCCAGGCCCTAACCGTCAACGGCCGAGACGGTTCCAGTGCAGTTGCGTGATTGAGTGGTATATCTGGATTATTGGCGCGGGCGTGAGCGGTCAGCCAGGATCGGCTACGCGGAGTCCACCGCAGGGGGCGCACACACCCGGTCGTCGCCCTGCAGAGGGACGACCCCCCTCCCCTGTGCTGCGGCGTAAGCGATGACGAACCTTCGCTTGGCGAGGGATTGCCCGGTCGTGTCCAGGCCCTGATCGCACGGCGACTGGACGAGCTCATTCCCGGAGTGGACGCGGTCGACGCCGATACGCGGCTCGGCACGGTGCTGCTTCGGCTCCGGGCCGCCCTGCTCGACGCGGAGGCGGAACGACAGGTCACGAGGGCATTCGGCGACGAACGCATCGCCCTGGTCCCGCGCCTACGCCGCTCTGCCCTCGTTCGCACCGGCTCCGCCGGGGAGGCCGACGACCTGGTCCAGACGACCCTGATGCGCGCGTGGGAGCACCGGATCGCGATCGCCGACCTGCAGGCCGCGCTGCATCCCCTTCCCCCCGGGCAACGGGAGACCTTGCTGCTGGCGACGGTGGACGGCCTCGGCCACGAGGAGGCGGCCGCCCTCCTCGGCTGCCAGGTCGGGACCGTGAAGAGCCGGGTGGGCGGGGCGCGCGAACGCCTCGCCAGCGCCCTCGGCCTGGCATGGCCGTGATCACCGGATGCCGGATGCCGGCCCCGTCGCGACGTCGGCCGAGCCACGGCTCGCCGACGCACGACCCGCCGATCGCATGGGTCGGATGCACTTTACCAAACGATGATCCATCAAAATGATGGATCTGCATCATTGAGTGCGAGCCGCGTGGGTATATCTCCCGGCCATCGTCGGACGCCCCGAAGCAAGCCGAGAGACAGTTTCGACGTGATGCCGGACCGCATGAGTCCCCCGATCAGGTCCGGCATGGCCGCAGGACCGGGCGTCGTACCGCTCCGGGCGCACGCTCGGCCCGGGGGCGACCCATCGCGAGCGGGCGTCGAGGATCCTGCGCTGGCCAATCCAGATTGGCGACCGCCCGGGCCGGACGCGCCTCTCGGACCCGGGCACCCCCGGGGGTGCCGACGGACCGCGGAGATACGCGCCTGAGCACGTCGCGGCAGTCCTACGAGGCGCAAGCCCTACAGGAAGCTATGGAGTCGGGCATGGCACGCAGCGAAATCATGGCGACCCTGGGCGGCCTGCGCCTCACGGAGTTCATCCCACCCCGTTCCGGCGAGCCGATTGCGGACTATGCGGCCCGGGCCACGGGCGCACTCATGGTCCGCTACCTCGCCAAGGAAGGAGACGACACCGTGCCGCCCCTCTGAGGGGCTGGCCCTGTAGAGGCGTTCATGTCACCCCATCCGAAACTTGCCGCGTTGGTGCGGATCATCGCGTGTGCCGTGCCTGTCCCGGCCACCGCCCAGGTCGGCTTCGACGGGCAATGGTCCGTCTCCGCCACCGTCGACGCGGGTAGCTCCACGGGGCCCGACCGATATCCCATCATCGTCCGTGACGGCACGGTCGACGACGCGCGCGGAAGCGGTGCCGATGCATCCGGTCGCGTCGGGGACGACGGTCGCCGCGTCGGTTCCATCAAGAGCGGGCTGGCCAACATCGCCGTCGAGGGCCGCCTTCGGACAACCGCGGGATCCGGTCGCCGGAACCTCTCCGGCCCGATCTCCTGCCGCGGCCGCTGGACGGCTGCCAAGGCAGGGCAAGTCCGCAAACGACCC
>CAXTCV010000119.1:0-11296 GCA_964242725.1 uncultured Methylobacterium sp. | reverse complement strand
GCTGGCGGCAGTTCATCGCGATGGCGCAGTGGTGGAAGTAGACGCCCAGCGTGTAGTCCACGGGGTTCTCGATGACGCCGAAGGACTTCATGTAGTTGGCGAGCGCGGTGTTGCGGAAGCCGGTGCGCTTCTCCGAGGCCGCCACCCGCTCGTCGATGGCGATGGTGGGATCCTGGGCCAGGAACTGCAGGAAGCGCAGGATCTCGCCCAGAGCCTCGCGGGGCTCGTGGCCGGAGAGGATCAGGTCGGTCACCGCGATGGCGCCGGCGTTGATGAAGGGGTTGCGCGGCACCCCGCGCTCCCGCTCCAGCTGGACGATGGAGTTGAACGGGTTGCCGGACGGCTCCCGCCCGACCCGCCGCCACAGCCGGTCGCCGACCATGCCGAGCGCCAGGGTCAGGGTGAAGACCTTGGAGACGCTCTGGATCGAGAACGGCGTCTCGCTGTCGCCGCCGGTGAGGACCTGACCCTCGCCGTCGATCACCGCGACGCCGAACTGGTTCGGGTCGATGCCGGCGAGTTCGGGGATGTAGTCGGCGACCGCGCCCCGGTCGGGACGCTGGGCCATCTCCTCGGAGATCTCCCGGATGACGAGGGCGAGGTCGGGCACGGTCGGGCTCGGGCGGCGAGTGGCATCGGCCGCGGCGGATCCGGGCCGGCTTGCGGTCGTCTCGGGCGATGCAAGGTCCGGTCCGGCCGTCGCGCGGGGAGGGGGCCGGGATCCGCGGCCGGGCCGGCCGCCCTCAGGCGGCCGCGAGCGCCCCGGTCATGGATTCCTTCTTCATCAGCTCCCGGAAGAAGCCGTCGAGATGGGTCAGCTTGTCGGGCGACCCGTCCTGGATGATGCGCCCGCCCTCCAGCACGACGATCCGGTCGAAATCCTGCAGCGTCGAGAGCCGGTGCGCGATGGCGATGACCGTCCGGCCCGTCATCAGGTTGGCGAGCGCGTGCCGGATCGCCTGCTCCGATTCCGCGTCGAGGGCGGAGGTCGCCTCGTCGAGGAGCAGGATCGGCGAGTTCTTGAGGATCGCCCGGGCGATGGCGATGCGCTGGCGCTGGCCGCCCGAGAGCTTGACGCCGCGGTCACCCACGATCGTGTCGAAGCCCTCCGGCAGGGCCTTGATGAAATCCGTGCAATGGGCCGCCTCGGCCGCCTGCCAGACCTCGTCGTCGGTGGCGTCGGGCCTGCCGTAGCGGATGTTCTCGCGCAGGGAGCGGTGGAACATCGAGACGTCCTGGGGCACCACGGTGATCGCCTCGCGCAGGGATTCCTGTGTCACCCGCTCGATCTTCTGGCCGTTGATCCGGATCGCCCCGCTCTGCACGTCGTAGAAGCGCTGGAGCAGGGAGAACAGGGTCGACTTGCCGCCCCCCGACTTGCCGACGAGGCCGACCTTCTCGCCGGGCTCGATGACGAGATCGAAATCCGTGAAGACCGGGCGCCCGTCCGGGTAGTTGAAGGCGACGTGGTCGAACGCGATCCTCGCGCCCTGGCCGGTCAGCGGCTCCGCCTCCGGATGGTCGACGAGGTCGTGGGGCTGGAGCAGCGTGTGCAAGGCCTCGGCCAGGCGGGCGGTGTGCTGCGTCGCGTCCACCAGCGCGACCGCCAGGTCGCGGGTGGCGGCGAGGATGCGGATGCCGAGCGTGCAGACCAGCACGACCTGGCCGTTGGTCGCCTCCTTGGCCTCCCACATCTGGATCGCCCAGTAGAGCAGGCCGAACACGGCGAGCACGGTCAGCACCGCGTGCACGATGCGCAGCTTCTCCAGGTAGAGCAGCGACGAGCGGCGGGCCCGCATCTCGGTGGCGATGGTGCCCTCGAAGCGCTGGCCCTCGCGCTTGAAGGCCGAGAAGGCGCGCACCAGCGACATGTTGCCGACGAGATCGACCATCTCGCCGTCCACGGAGGCCGCCTTGGCGGCGAAGTCGTGGTGCAGGGGCTTGCCGGCCGAGGCCATCTTGAACATCAGCAAGACGACGGCGGCGAACACGCCCGCCAGGATCCCCGCCATGGTGGTGTTGACCGTGGCGATGTAGCCGATCGCCCCGAAGGCCGCGACGGTGGGCGGCATCACGTTGAACACGAACATGTTCTCGACCGTGAAGATCGCGTTCGAGGTCGCCGTGATGCGCGACGCCAGGGTGCCCGGCTGGCGGTCGGAGAAGAAGGTCGGGGAATGGCCGGTCATGTGCCGGAACAGGTCGCGGCGGATGTCGCCGGTCACGCCCACGAAGGTGAAGGCGCCGGTCAGCGCCGCGACGCGCCAGAGCATGTTGTCGGCGGCGATGAAGGCGATCAGGACGGTGAGCGCGCTCCACACCACGGTGTTGCCCGGCCCCTTGGTGAGGGCGTCGACCACACCCTTGAGCGCGTAATCGGTGGAGACCGAGAAGCCCACGGCGCCGAGGACCGAGACCAGGATCACCAGGTGGGGCAGCCAGCGGCGGCGGAGATACCGCCCGACGAAGGCGAAGGGCCTGTCGGCGTATCGGTGCAGCTCTTCCATCGCGGTGACCATTCCGTATTCGCGCGGCTTTGGCTTACGGGCAAGGCGGAGTGCAGCGCGGGCGCAGTCGAACCCGCAGCGGCAACGCGAGAGCGTTGCCATATGTTGCACAAGGCCGCACCTCCCGTGCGCTTTTATCCGTCAAACCTGAACGCCGCTTGAGCGGCCGGGAAACACCCAAGCGAATCCGGTGCCGCAGGCCGCCATACCGAGCCGCGCGGGCGGACCGCGATGAGTCAGGCTCATCACGGTCCGGTATCAGGCCGCGGCCTCCGCCTGGCGGGTCTCGGGCATGATCAGCGCCACCAGCAGGAAGGCCGCCAAGCCCATGCAGGCGAGCCCCAGGAAGGCGCTGTGGCTGCCGAGGCGGTCGGCCATGATCCCGGCCAGGGAGGTCGAGAGGGCGGCGCCGATGCCCATGGCGGTGCCGACCGCGCCCAGGGCGAGGTTGAAGCGGCCGGTCCCGCGGGTGAGGTCCGAGACGATGAGCGGCACCATCACCCCGAGGACGGAGGCCGAGATCCCGTCGAGGACCTGCACGGCGACGAGACCGTAGGGGTTGGTGGTGTAGGCGAGCATCAGGCCGCGCACGGGGAGCGCGCCGAAGCCGAACAGCAGCACCGGGTAGCGGCCGAACCGCTCGGCCGCCCGCCCGACCGCGGGGGCGCTGACCGCCAGCACCGCCTGCGGGACCATGATGCAGGCCGCGACGAGCGCGGTCGCGGTCTCGCTCGCCCGCAGGGTCAGGACGCTGCCCACGAGCGGCAGCATCGCGGCGTTGGCCAGGAAGAACAGCACCATGCAGGCCGAGAAGCTCAGGAGCCCGCGGTTGCTCAGCAGGGCCCGGATCCCGTCCTGCCCGGAGGCGCGCGGCGCCTCGGGCCTGGCCGGCTCCTCGAGCACCCCGGGATCGATGTCCCGGGCGCGGATGCGGGCGAGGGCGATCACCGTCGGGATGCCCAGGGCCGCGGTCAGGTAGAAGACCGCGCCGTTCGACAGGTAATAGCCGATGGCCCCCATCCCGGCGGCGCCCAGCGCGTTGCCCAGGGCCGCGAAGCTCGCGTTGCGGCCGAGGCGCTCGCCCGCATGGGCGCGCCCGACCAGGCCGATGCTGATCGCCGCGATGGCGGGCGTCAGCACGCAGCTCGCCCCCGAATGGATCGCCATCGCCAGCAGCACCACCGGGAAGCTCGGCCAGACCGCCAGGGCGAAGGCGCTGCCGGCGATGCCGATCACCGCCACCGCGGCGGCGAAGCGCTTCGAGCGGACGACGTCCACGAAGGCCCCGCCCGGGACCTGGCCGAGCAGGGCCACGAGGCTGCCCACGGTGAGGGCGAAGCCGATATCGGACTGGGTCCACTTGGACTGCGAGAAGTAGACGGCCAGGAACGGCCCGAAGCCGGTCTGCAGGTTCGCGACGAAGAACGCGAAGGCGTCGAGGCCGTGGCGGCTCGCCGGCGAGACCGCATGCCCGGCCACGGCGGCCTCCGTGGCCCGGGCCGGCGCGCGCGGGAGCTCGGCCGTCTGATCCTTCAGGCGCACGACGCGCGCGCGGATGTCCTGCCTCGGCATCTCGCGCTCGCGATGGGAGACGACGGTTCGTACCTTCAATCGGGCCACCGTCATTTGTCCGGCGCCTTCTCCGGAGCGCCGGCGGACGGGGTCGGGCCCGTCGCCGCCGGACCCGTCGGCGGCGCGGCGGGGGCCCCCGGGGCGGCCCCCCCTGGCGCGGCGGCCTGATCGCCCTCGACCGAGGGGGCGGCCGGGCTGGCGGGGCCCAGCACCACGATCGGCTCGCCCGCCTTGTACTCGGGCGAGACGCGGACCTGGTTGCGGGTCAGCGCCACCGACAGCTTGCGCTCCTTGCCGCCGTCCGGCGTGAAGCGCAGGGCGCGCCAATCGACCGCGATCTTGCGGGTGCCGACCCCGAGGAAGCCACCGAAATCGATGATCGCGGCGCGCGGATGCCCCTCCTTGTCGATGATGATGTCGATCACCCGCCCCAGCTCGTCGCCCCCGGCGCTGCGCACGCTGCGGCCGAGCAGGCTCTCGTAATCCTGGGTGTCGAGGACGGTGGCCGGGGTGCCCTGCTGCGGCGCCGGTGCCCCCGCGGCGACGGGCGGGGTGGGCGCCGGGGCGGCGGGCGCGCCCGGAGCCGGACTCGCCGGCGGGGCCGGACTTGCCGCAGGCGCCTGCGGCGGGGCTTGGCCGGACGCGCCGTCGCTCCCGCTGGGCTGGACCTGCGCCGCGGCTCCCGACGCCCAGAGGGCGAGCGTCGCGGCCGCGATCATCCGGTTGGTTCTGAACACGCGTCGTCCTCTGAGGAAAGGCCGGGCCGAGCCGGTACGCCGGCGCAACCGCGATTATGTCGGCCGGGTCCGGGCCCGCCGCCGGCAGGACCCGGCCTGCGGATGGCCGTCGTGCCGCAGGACCTGGGCGAAGTTATGGACCCGGGTGGCCGGGCCGCAAGGGCCGGGCCGGCCTGCACGCGGGGCGCCCCACGGGAGGTCGGAACCGGCGGCGCCGCGGATGTCTGGTTTTCGCCGCAACCCCGGCGTAGACAGCGGCCGATAAGCCATGCGAGCCGCGGAGACCAACGCGGCCCTTTCGAGGACTGCACGATGTCGACCCTCCCCTCGTCGCGCCGCGCCGCTGCGCGCGGACTCGCGCTCGGCGCCGCCCTGGCCGGCCTCATGGCCGGCTGCCAGGCGCTCGGGGGCGGCGGCGGCGTGATGCCGGCGTCCGATGTCGGGCTCCCGCCCTCCATGCGCGGTGCCCTGCCCAACCGCGAGGCGCGCAACGCCCCGGCGGATGCCGACGGACAGCCGCCTCAGACCGCCCCGACGCGGCAGCTCGCCCTCCCGAAGACCGCCGACGGCGCGACCCGGTCCGCCGATACGGGCGAGCGCCGCATCCGGCGCGAGGATCTCGACGGCGGCAACGGCGCGGTCGCGGGCGCCGGCAGCAGCGGCTCGATGGGGCCGATGATGGCGCCCGGCGGCTCCGTCGGCCTCGGCGGGAAGTTCTGAGCTCCCGGCACCGGAGCAATCCGCTCCGGCACCGGAGCGCGGCCGGTCACGCCGTCGGGGCGCGCAGGCCGTAATAATCCTCGATCCGGCCGCGATAGGTCGGGTCCGCGAATGCGTCCTCGCCCGCCCCGTGGCTCGGCGCGCCGGCGAGGGCGCCCGGGTCGATATCGACCACGTAGCCCCCGAGGTCGGGGCTGTAGGTCAGAGCCTTCCACGGCAGGGGATGATGGCCCTCGCCCAGGCCCAGGAAGCCCCCGAAGGCCAGCACCGCGTAGGCGACCTGCCCGGAGACCTTGTCCACCATGAAATTGTGGACGGCGCCGAGATGGCGGCCGGTCCGGTCGTAGACGGCCGTTCCCTCGACCTTGTTCGAGGCGATGAGCCGGGCGGTCTCGTCGATGGCGATGCCCTCGCCGGCGGGGTCGAGTTCGAGGGTTCCGGGCTTCCTCACGGCACGCTCGTTGGGCAGGTCCGTCGGCATGATCACTCCCGCTCGCCGGATGCGGTACGGCCCGCATCCCGTTGATCCTGCGAACCAAGCGGGCCGAGGGCCGCGGGTTCCGCGCGGCGGGCGGTCAGGACTCGGCCGGGATGCCGGCACGGGCGCGCCGCTCGCTGACCCGGTCGCGGACGGTACGGCTGGCGAGGAGCATCTCGAAACCGAAGGCGACGAGGGCGCACAGGGTGCACAGGATCGCCGCGCCGAACAGCCCGAACAGGAGCGTCGCCACGGTCTCGTCGCGCAGGGCCCCGACGAACAGCGTCAGCACCGCGCCGCAGGTCGCGACGCCCCCGAGGGCGGCCAGGAACACCGCGGCGTCCAGGGCCAGCGAGCGCCGATGCAGGCGGTCGAGGCGCGCGCCCAGGCGGACGCGCTCCGCGTCCCCGGCGCCGGCGAGCAGGCCGGAGACGTGCTCGGCCTGATCCGCCACGCGGGCGAGCCGCGCGCCGAAGACGTTGAGCAGCGTCGCGATGCCGGACAGCAGGAAGACGGGGCTCAGCGCGACCTGGACGACATGGGCCGTGCTCTCGAGGTTCGCGGGGGTGATCGGCTCGGTCATGACGCCGGGCAGATGCACCGGGTCGACCGTTCCGGCAATCCCGGACCGCTCAGATCAGGCCGCGACCGGGTTCCATGCCCGATGCGGCCGGCTCGGCGCGGATGCCGAGTCCGAGACCCGTGACGAGCGCGGCGGCGAGCAGAAGCGCGAGTGTGAGAGCTGGGGCGAACATGCCTGTACTTCAGGCGGAAGTTCATTAAGAGCAGGTTTCGCGCGGCTCGATCCGGTGAATAATCTTCGTGGGCGTGGCGACCTGGCGCTTCCGGCGCGGTTTTCCGCGCCTGCCCTGTGGATGAGGGGGCCGCGGAGGCGATTTCCCCTTGGAACAGCAGCGGCACCGCTTAGTTGCTGCTATGCTGGCTCGGCCGTGGGGTGATCTTGCCCCGGCCTGCGGCCCGAGAACCGGAGGAAGTAGATGGCCACAAAGACCGAGAAGGCTGCGCCCAAGGCGGCCAAGACCACCAAGCCTGCAGAGAAGGCCGCGCCGGCCAAGGCTGCGAAGCCCGTCGCCGCCAAGGCTGCCGGCGCCAAGCCGAACGCGCTGCAGCAGCCGCTGAAGCCCTCGGCCGAGCTCGGCGCGATCGTCGGCACCAGCCCGCTGCCGCGCGGCGAAGTGGTCAGCAAGGTGTGGGACTACATCAAGAAGCACAACCTGCAGAATCCCGAGAACAAGCGCGAGATCGTGGCCGACGACAAGCTGAAGAAGGTCTTCGGCAAGGACAAGTGCTCGATGTTCGAGATGAACAAGCATCTCGCGGCGCATCTCAAGGCCTGACCGCTCCCTAGAGCCATGCCCGGTCGAAGGTCCGGACCCTCGGCTCTAGGAGCACAGACGCGTCCGCGCAGGGACGGGCCGGCATCCGGTTTCCGCGGGGCCCGCGCGGTCCCAGACAGGGATCCAGGTCCGAGCGGCGGGCGAGCTTCTTCGCGAAGGCGCTTGACGGCTCGGGATTGCGGCCTGCCACGCGGCGGGCGCCGCCGATCGGCGCCGGGACCCGGACGCGACAAGACGCTTCGGGTCGTCACAGGGGCCGCCCTCGACGTCCACCCCGCCTAGGCGATACCCTGCAGGACGCCGCCATCGACCCGCAGCGCGGCTCCGGTCGTGGCGCTTGCCGCCGGGCTGCAGAGATAGGCGACCAGGTTCGCCACCTCCTCGACCCGCGCGAGGCGCTTGATCAGCGAGGACGGGCGATGCTCGGCCACGAAGGCCCGGCCCATGGCGTCGAGATCGGCGTCGGCCTTGCCTCCGGCCATCTGGATCATGAAGTCCGCCACGCCCTCCGACAGGGTCGGGCCCGGCAGCACGCTGTTGACGGTGACGCCGCTCCCCGCGACCGTCTGGGCGAGGCCGCGGGAGATCGCGAGCTGCGCGGTCTTGGTCATCCCATAATGGACCATCTCGGTCGGCGTGTTGAGGCCGGACTCGCTGGAGATGAAGATCACCCGGCCCCAGCCGCGCTCGGCCATGCCGGGCGTATAGGCCCGCGACAGGCGCACGCCGCTCATCACGTTCACGTCGAAGAAGCGCTGCCAGTCCTCGTCCGGGATCTCGAAGAACGGCTTCGGCTCGAAGATGCCGGTGTTGTTGACCAGGATGTCCACGTCCGGCACGGCGCGCACCAGGGCGGCGACGCCCTCCGGGGTGGCGACGTCGCCCGCGGCCGCGAAGACGCGGCCCGCCTTCGCCGCGCCCCGCAGCGTGGCGAGCGCCGCCTCGACCCGTTCGGGGGTGCGGCCGTTGATGCCGACCGCGGCGCCGAGATCGCAGAGTTCCTGGGCGATGGCGTAGCCGATGCCGCCGGTCGAGCCGGTGACCAGGGCCGTCCGGCCGGTGAGATCGAGATCCATCAGAGGGCTCCAGCAGGTGAGACCCGGTGATAACGCATGCCCGCGCCGGGCGTGGCATGAGGGAGCCGTCTAGCCGCTCCGACTCCGCCGCAGGACGCTGGCGCAGCCGCCGATCACCGACAGGGCCACCGCGCAGGAGAGCGAGAGGGTCACGGCCCGGCCGGGTCCCAGCCCATGGGTCAGGCCGAAGATCACCGCCACCAGGGCGGCGCCGAGGGACTGGCCGGTGAGCCGGGCCGTCGATTGCATCCCGCTCGCGCCGCCGGCCCGCTCCCGCGGCGCAGAGGTGACGATGACCTTGTTGTTGGGCGACTGGAACAGGCCGAAGCCGAGGCCGCACAGGGTCAGGCGCCAGACGATGTCGAAGGTGGCAGGCGTCTCGGGCAGGCGCGTCATGCAGGCGAGGCCGGTCGCCAGCATGGCCAGTCCGATCCCCCCGAGGATCCCGGGCGGGTAGCGGTCGGCGAGGCGGCCCGACACGGGCGCCATCACGGCCACGGCGATCGGCCAGGGGGTGAGCAGGAAGCCGGTCTGCGTGCTCGACAGGCGCAGCACGTCCTGGAAGTAGAAGGGCAGCGCCACGTAGGAGACCATCTGGGCGCAGAACGAGGCGACGGAGGTCGCCATCGACAGGGCGAAGGCCGGGATCCGCAGCAGGTCCACCGGCAGCAGCGGGGCCGGCAGCCGGATCTGGCGCCGCACGAACACCGCGCCGACCACCAGCGCGCCCACGAGCTCCGCGGCCGCGATCCCCTGGCCCCCGGGGTCGCCCAGCCCGTCGATGCCGATGATCAGCAGGCCGAAGGTCAGCGCGTTCAGCGCGGCGCTCACGAGATCGAAGGGGCGGCCGCTCGCCGGGGTCACCGGCAGGGTCCGCGAGGCCACCGCCAAGGCCAGGAGGCCCACCGGGATGTTGACCAGGAACAGCCAGGGCCAGGTCGCCACCGAGAGGATCGCGGCCGCCACGGTCGGGCCGGCCGCCGAGGCCACCGCCACCACCAGCGCCACGTTGGCGACGCCCTGGCCGATCATCCGGTGCGGATAGATGAAGCGCACGAAGCCGATATTCACGCTCATGATCGCCGCGGCGCCGAGCCCCTGGACGATGCGCGCCGCGATCAGCAGGGGCAGGCTCGGCGCCACCGCGCAGGCGAGCGAGGCGGCGACGAAGACCGCCAGGCCCGGCAGGTAGACCCGGCGGAAGCCGAAGATGTCGCCCAGAGCCGCGAAGGGCAGGAGGGTCGCGGTCACGGCGATCTGGTAGGCGTTGACCACGAAGATCGCCTCGGCGGGCTTGACCGCGAGGTCCTTGGCCATGACCGGCAGCGCCACGTTGACGATGGCCCCGTCGAGGACCGCCATGGTCATGGCCAGCCCGATCGCCGCCATGGCGAGGACGCGCGCGCGCGGCGGCAGGCCGTCCTGGGAGCTGCCGGGCGTGCCCCCCGGGGCGACGGCGCCTGAACCGGCCGGGACCTGCACCATGATCGCGCGCACTCCTGCGGCGTCCCGGACGGGCCCGTGACGTCGATCGCTGGGGGAGTCCGGGCACGGGACGCGCCGCGGATGCCGGTTCCCTGTCGCGCAGCCCGGGCGGGCCGTCGAGGGGCGCGGTGTGTCCTATGTCACGGCGCGGGTGCGATCGTGGGCGCTCAGGCCAGCATGTGGGTGAGCAGCGCGCGGAGCTGGGCCGGCTTGATCGGCTTGTGCACGAGTTCTGCGCCCGCCGCCGTCACCCGGGCCTCCACCGCGGCGGAATGGTCTGCGGTGGTCACGATCGCCGGGAGCGGATCGGCGCGCAGGCCCCGCAGGAAGGCGGCGACGTCGAGGCCGCAGGCGCCGTCGTCCAGGTGGTAGTCGAGGACGAGGATGTCCGGATGCGCCGCCCCGGCGGCGACGGCCGCCCGCACCCCGGCGAGGTCGCGGAAGGTCGAGACCCGGGCGTCCCAGTTCTGGAGCAGGCGGCCCAGGGCATCGGCGGTGGAGGCGTCGTTCTCCACCACCAGGACACGCGCCCCCGAGAGCCGGGTCGCCACCGGCGCCGGCGGCGCGGGGGCGGCCGGGACCGCGCTCAGGGGCACCGCCAGGGCGACGCGGGTGCCGTGGCCGGGCCGCGAGGCCAGGGTCAGGGGATGGTCCAGGGCCTGGGCCATGCGGCGGACGATCGACAGGCCGAGGCCCAGGCCCGGCTCCTCCCCGCCGCTCGACCGGGCGCCGCCGCGGAAGAACTCGTCGAAGACGAGGTCGCGCTCCTCCGGGGCGATGCCGCAGCCGGTATCGGTGACCTCGATCCGGACGCCGCCCGACCGCCGCCGTGCCGCCAGGACGATCCCGCCGGTCTGCGTGTACCGGACCGCGTTGGAGACGAGGTTCTGGAGGATGCGCTGCAGCAGCAGCACGTCGCTGGTGACGGTCAGGTCCGGGCAGCGCACCGCGAGGCGCAGGCCCTTGCGCTCGGCGAAGGGCTTGAAGCTCTCCGCCAGCTCGGCCAGCAGGCCGGGCAGGAAGACCGCTTGCGGCTGCGGCCGGACGATGCCGGCATCGAGCTTGGAGATGTCGAGCAGCGTCTTGATCAGGTCCTCGATGGTCTGCAGCCCGCGCTCGACCTGACCGGCGATGGTGCGCGCCTCCGGCGGCCCGTCGAGGTCGGCGAGCGCCGAGATCGACAGGCGGGCGGCGTTCACCGGCTGCAGCAGATCGTGGCTCGCCGCCGCCAGGAAGCGGGTCTTGGAGCGGTTGGCGGTCTCGGCCTCCTCCTTGGCGGCGGCCAGGGCCTCGTTGGAGCGCTCCAGCCGGTGCATCAGCCCGGTCAGCTCCTCGGTGCGGGTGCGGACGCGGCCCTCCAGCA
>CAXTCV010000118.1:0-11386 GCA_964242725.1 uncultured Methylobacterium sp. | reverse complement strand
CGCGGGCGAAGCCGATCTCGTGGGTCACGACGAGCATCGTCATGCCCTCGTCGGCGAGCCCGCGCATCACCCGCAGGACGTCGCCGACGAGTTCGGGATCGAGCGCCGAGGTCGGCTCGTCGAACAGGATCGCCTCAGGCCGCATGGCGAGCGCCCGCGCGATCGCGACGCGCTGCTGCTGACCGCCGGAGAGCTGGTCCGGCCGGGCGTGCTCCTTGCCCGAGAGCCCGACCCGGGCGAGCAGGGCGCCCGCCCGCTCCTCGGCCTCCGCACGCGGCTCGCCCTTCACGTGGATCGGCCCCTCGACGACGTTCTCGAGGGCGGTGCGGTTGGCGAACAGGTTGAAGCGCTGGAACACCATGGAGACCCGGGTGCGGATCGCCTTGATGCTGCGCGCATCCCGGTCGACCCGCTGGCCGCCGACGCGGATCTCGCCGCCGTCATAGGCTTCGAGCCCGTTGATGCAGCGGAGAAGGGTCGATTTGCCGGAACCCGACGGCCCGATGATGCAGACCACCTCGCCTTTGGCGATTTCAGCGGAGACACCCTTGATCACTTCCAGCGCGCCGTAATGCTTGCGGACCTCCTCCAGCACGATCATCGGTGCCGACCCTTGGCCTCGAAATGGCGGACCAGCAGGATCAGCGGCAGGCTGAGCGCCAGGTACATCAGCGCCACCATCGTGTAGACGCTGGTGTTCTTGAAGGTGGAGGACGCGATGAGCTTGCCCTGGAGGGCGAGCTCCGCGACCGTGATGGTCGAGGCCTGGGACGAATCCTTGAGCATCATGATCATGATGTTGCCGTAGGGCGGCAGCGCGATCCGGATCGCCTGCGGCAGGATCACCCGCCGCATGGTCATGCCCCAGCCCATGCCGATCGAGAGCGCGGCCTCGACCTGCCCGCGGTCGACCGCCTCGATGCCGGCGCGGAAGTTCTCGGCCTGATAGGCCGAGTAGGCGATGCCGAGCCCGATGATCGCCGCCTGGACGGCCGTGAGCGACAGGCCGAAATCGGGCATGACGAAGTAGATGTAGAACAGCTGCACGATGATCGGGATGCCGCGCAGGATGTTGATCATCACCGCGCTGAAGCCGGCGAGAATTGCGATGCCGGAGACCCGCAGCATCGCCCAGAGGAGGCCCAGCAGCGTCGAGACCACCAGCGAGGCGAGGGTGATCAGAACCGTGAGCTGCACGCCCTGCAGCAGGATCGGCAGATAGTCCTGCGCGTCGGCGAGGAACTCGCGCATGCGGCTCAGGACCGGTCGGTCGAAGGCGGCAGGCCCCACTTGGTGAGGATCGCCTGGAGCGTCCCGTCCGCCTTCAGCTTGGCGAGCGCCGCGTCGATCCTGGCGAGCAGCGCCGTGTCGGTCTTGCGTACGCTGAGGCCCACCGAGGCGACGACGGTCGGCTTGAAGGTCTCGACCAGGCGCACGCCGGGGAACACGCCCTGCTTGACGTAGTAGGCGAGGATCGGCGCGTCGGCGAAGCCGGCCTTCAGCCGCCCGGAATTCACGTCGCGGATGATGTCGGGGATCGTGTCGTAGATCTTCACTTCGCCGAAGAGACCCGACTTCTTCAGCGGCTCGACGAAGGCGGTGCCGACCTGGGCGCCCACGGTCTCGCCCTTCAGGTCGGCGAAGGCGGTGTAATCCCGGGTGTCGGCCTTCGGGACGATCAGGCCCTCGCCGTAGCTGTAGACTGGCGCCGAGAAGGCCACGACCTCCTGCCGCTGGGGCGTGATGAACATCGCCGCCGAGATGATGTCGATCTTCGAGGCGGTGAGCGCCGGGATCAGCGTGGAGAATTGCAGCGGCTCCACCGCGACCGTGAAGCCCGCCTCCCTGCCGACCGCGTTGACGAGGTCGACCATCACGCCCTGGATGGTGTTGGTCTTCGTGTCGAGGAAGGTGAACGGCAGGCCTGTCGGCGTCGCGCCGACCCGCAGCGGTTGCGCGCTGCCCCCTTGCCCCAGCAGCCCAAGGAGCAGGGCCGACGACAGACACAGACTGGCCAACCGTCTTCTCATCATGCCGCTCCCGTCAGGTGGCCGGGCTGCCCGGCGATCGCCGTTCCCGATTTCACGCACGTGAAGAATACCGCATGTTCCACCGGTCGACGCAAGAGAATTTCACGTGCATGAAGGCCCGGACGGCAGGCAGACTGGTGTGGCGGTGAGCATTCCCCAAGGCGACGCGATGGGCCCGGAACCGGTGGACAGGGCCGTGGGGCAGCGCCTGCGCCGCCTTCGACGTGCACGCGGCCTCTCACTGGAGGCGATGGCTTCCAGCACGGGCCTGTCGATCGGCTTCATCAGCCAGGTCGAGCGGGGCCTGTCCTCGCCGTCGCTCCGCGTGCTGGCGCTCCTCGCCGACACGCTGCGGATCGGGATCGGAGGGCTGTTCGAACCCACGTTGGACGAGCCCGATCCGGATCCGATCGTCGTGTTCCGGAAGGATCGACCCGAGCTGCAGCTCTGGCGTGCCGGCATCACCAAGCAGCTGCTGACGCCGCCCGACGGGACACAGGGCATGAGCCTGTTCAACATGGTCCTGAAACCCGGTGCCAGCACGGGGGACGAGTTGTTCAGTCACGAAGGCGAGGAGGCCGGCCTCGTCCTCGAGGGGCGGCTGACCCTCGTCGTCGAGGCGCGGACGCTCCAGCTGGCCGAAGGCGACAGCTTCCGCTTCGAGAGCCGGCGGCCGCACCGGTTCAGCAATCCCGACTCGCGCGGCCAGACCATCGTGCTCTGGGTCAACGTCCTCGGATCGGCACACGCCAAGACCAGATAAGGTATCGTTCCGGTGACCGGACCCGGAACGAAGCTCTGGATCACTCGATTGGCATCGTCCCGGAAGCCGGTGACCGTCTGTCGGGGTGATGCGCCGGAGTGCCCTTTGCCGCGTGGATAGCGGTTCGACGCAAGAGCGCGCGACGACATCCCCCTTGATGCCCAGGGCGCCTCTCAACGGCCGGAGGGCGCCGGAGCGCCGCGATCCCCCGCGCGACCCTATGCCGGTCGGCGTGGGGGTTCACCCGAGCGGCGCGTGCAGGAAGAACTGCGCGATCAGCACCGCCCCGAGGAACGTCCCGGCATTGGCCAGGACGGAGACCACGACGATCCGCCAGCCGAGGCGGCGGAAGGCAGGAACGTCCTTCGCAATTGAGAGCCCCGCGAAGGTCAGGATCGGCGTGGCGAGGGCGAGGAAGTTGAGCTTGCCGGTCAGGGCGGCGATCTCGGCGGCGCAGGGCGTGCCGGGATAGGTCAGGGCCATGCCGATGATCGAGACCCACAGGACGGCGGGCAGGCGCCGCCCGAGGAACCGGTAGAGGCCCCAGCCGGCCAGCACGGTGCCGATGATGATCGCCATCCCGGAAACGACGCCCGCGTCGGGGGCGACGCCGTAGGTCAACCCATTGCCGATGAGCCCGTAGGCGCCGATCAGGATCCAGGCCAGGACGGTCTCGGCGGGGCCGATCCGCACCTCCTGATGGACCGGCGCGGCCGCCTGTGGGTCGACCGCCGCCGGACGGGCGGCGTCCGGCCGGTTGCGGCCGAGGATCGGCTCCAGCTTGCCGTAGGCCCAGATCGTGAAGGGCAGCGACAGGAACAGGGTGAAGTACGTGCCGATCGTCGTGGTGACGAGGTTGCTGGCCGCCGCGAAGGTGGCGACCTCCTTGGCGACCTCGGGCGTCTGCTGGGCGGCGATCGCCCCCGAGGCGGCGGCCATCATGCTGCCGGACCCGACGCCCGCCCCCATCGCCAGCGCCAGCGGGCTGAAGATCCCCAGACTGGTGATCAGCCCGGCCAGCAGGGCGATCAACACCGCGCCGAAGACCGTGCCGGTCAGATACTCGGCCAGCACGCCGCGGCCCTCCGGCGAATTCATGCCGTAGCGCTCGCCGATGATGGCGAGGCTCGGTTCGCGGCCGACCGAGAAGGTCGCGCCGATCGCCTCGCGCTTGATGCCGAGCAGGAGCGCGACCGGCAGGCCGAACACCATCGTCCCGAAGAAATGGCCGAACTCCTGGAAGGCCAGGGCCCAGCCCGAGGCGAGAAGCTTCGGCAGCGACCCGCCGACGAGCAGGCCGAGCTTGGCGATGAAGAGCAGCAACGCCGGCTGCAGATAGGCGCCGGCCGCGTTCTGCAGGGCGCCGGTCAGACGCAGCGGCGCCGGGAGGTGCGGGCTCATCAGCCCGAGCGCCCCGCCGAGAAGCAAGGCCCAGAGCAGCGGAAGCAGCACGATCCTGCCGGCGCCCACCGGGATGCCGACGTTGCCGATCGCCTCCGCAACGATGACGATGACGAGGGCGAGGAGGAACAGCGTCAGCTTCCCACCGCCCGAGACGGGCGGCGCGACCGGCCGCGCATCCGCCGCAGAGAGTTCGCCCGCCATCGTCGTCCTTCCCGCCCGCTTCGGGGCTGCCCGTTGCCCGGCCCGCCGGTCCCGTCGGTTGATCCGATGCCCGGCGCGCGGGGGGCTTCAGCCCACGTAGCCGAAGGTCACTGCCGGCTCGGCGGCGGTCTCGACCCAGACGCTCTTGGTCTGGGTATAGGCCATCAGCGCCTCGCGGCCGGAGGAGCGGCCGAAGCCCGATCGGCCGAAGCCGCCGAACGGCGAGGCCACGTTGATGGTCTTGTAGCCGTTGACCCAGACCGTTCCGGCCCGGAGCGCCGCCGCGACCCGGTGGCCGCGCCCGCCATCGCCGGTCCAGACCGCGCCAGCGAGGCCGTAGGGGGTGCCGTTGGCCAGCGCGACCGCCTCCGCCTCGCTCTCGAACGGCAGGACCGCCAGCACCGGGCCGAACACCTCCTCCCGGGCAATCGCCGCGTCCGGCGCCACGCCGTCGACGATGGTCGGTCCGAAGTAGAAGCCGCCCGTGTCCCGCAGATCCGGGGGACAGGCCCCGCCGGCCGCGATGGTCGCGCCGGCGCCCACGGCGGCCTCGATCATGTCGGCGATCTTGTCGCGCTGACGCCGGTTGTTGATCGGTCCGATCTGCGTCGCCGGGTCGGTCGGCGCGCCCACCGGGATGCGGGCGGCGGCGTGGGCCAGGCGCTCGACGAAGGATGCGTGGATCGAGCGGTGGACGAGGAGCCGGGAGCCGGCCACGCAGCTCTGGCCGGCGCCGCCGAAGATCGCCGCCTGCGCGCCGATCAGCGCCCGGTCGAGATCGGCATCGGCGAAGACGATGTTGGCCGACTTGCCGCCGAGTTCGAGCACGCTCGGCACGATGTTGCGGGCCGCCGAAGCGGCGATCTGTGCCCCGGCCTCGACCGAGCCCACGAACACCACGAGCCGGGTTTCGGGATGGGCCACCGCGGCGGCGCCGGTGGTCGGACCGGCGCCGGCGAGCACCGAGACGAGGCCGCGCGGCATCCCCTCGGCGCGGTCGCAGAGCAGGCCGAGGGCCAGCGAGGTCAGCGGCGTCAGCTCGGAGGGTTTCAGCACCACGGCGTTGCCGGCGCAGAGGGCCGGGGCGATCTGCCAGCCGGCGGTGAAGATCGGCGCGTTCCAGGGGGTGATCTGCACCACGGTGCCGAAGGGCTCGTGGCGGGTGTAGTTCAGGTGCGACGTCGGGACCGGGATGACGTCGCCGTGGAGCTTGTCGCACCAGCCGGCATAGTACTCGAACATCTCGGCGACCTTGGCGACCTCGCCGCGCGTGTCGCGGATCGGCTTGCCAGCCGAGAGGGTCTCCAGCTCGGCGAGTGCCGCGGCATGCTGCCGGACCAGGGCGGCCACCGCCCACAGCGCCCGGCCGCGGGCGGCGGCACTGAGGCCCCACCACGCGCGCTGCGCGTCCCGCGCCGCCGCCATGGCGGCCTCGACCACCGACGGCCCGGCATCGGCGAAGCGCGCCAGCACGCCGCCGTCGGCGGGGTTGACCAGATCGAGGGCGGCGCCGGTCCCGTCGAGGATCGCGCCGGCCACGACGCTGCCGATGCGGCCCCCCGGCAGCAGGCCGGCCAGGAGGGCGGCCACCCGGTCGGCAGCGGGCGAGTGCGGCATCCCGGACATCAGTGAGCTCCCTTGCGATCGCGGTAATCGGCCATGCGGGTGAAGTCGGCCGTGTCGGGGATGGTGTCCTGCGTGGCCTGCCAGATCCGCTTCACCTCGGCGGAGAGCGGCAGATCGATGCCGGCTTCGGCGGCGAGCGCGAGCGCGAGGCGCACGTCCTTGCGCATCAGGCCGGCCGAGAAGCCGCTGTCGAAGGTGCCGGACTGGACCCAGCGCGGGACCATGACCTCGCTGATCGCGCTGCGGCCGGTCGCGGTGTTGACGACCTTGACGGCCTCCTCGGCCGAGAGGCCCGCCGCCTCGGACAGCCGCAGGGCCTCGCCGGTGGTGACGAGATGCGCCGCCACCAGCAGGTTGTTGACGAGCTTGACGATGTTGCCGGCCCCCGACGGACCGACATGCGGGGCGCGCGCCGACATCGCCTCCAGGACCGGCCGGGCCAGGTCGTAATCGGCCTCCGCCCCGCCGACCATCATGGTCAGGGTGCCTTCGGCGGCGCCGGACGGGCCGCCGCTCACCGGCGCGTCGAGCAGGGCGTGGCCGGCGGCGGCGAGGCGCTCGGCCAGGCGCCGGCTCGTGCCGGGATCCGAGGTCGAGGTGTCCACCACGACCACCTTCCGGTCGGTCCGGGACAGAAGACCGCCCTCCGCGGTGACCACCGCCTCGACGTCCTGCGCCAGCGGCAGCGAGAAGACCAGCGCGTCGGCCCGGCGCAGGACGTCGCTCAGGGCGTCGAGGGTGGTCACGCCGGCCGCCGCGGCGGCGGGGCGCCGTCCCGCGGCGATGTCGTAGCCCAGGACCGCGAAGCCCTTGCGGGCCAGGGTCGCGGCCATGCCCAGCCCCATGTTGCCGAGCCCGACGACCCCTACCGTTGCGATGGTCATGCCGTTCCGTCCTAACGATGCGGCACGACAGTTCCGGCAAACGAGCGTTGCGACAACAGCTGATTTTTGCACGGTCCGTGCGGAAATTCAGCACGCTCACATCAGACGGGCGGCGGCCGGAACGCCACCATGTGGTCGGCCAGCCAGCCGAGCAGCCGCGCCGCGCCCTCGGGCAGCCGCCGTCGGGCCCGGATGACGAGGTGGGCGCTCGCCTCCGACAGGATGGCGTCGCGCAGCGGCACGGCGCCGAGGACCCCGTCGCGCAGCTCGGCCGCGACCACGAAGCGGGGCAGGAAGGCGACGCCCATGGCCGCCATCACGAAGCGGCGGTGCATCTCGAAGGACGCGGTCTCCAGCCGCGGCACCAGCCGGAAGCCGCCATCCGCCTCGACGCGGCCGATCAGCTGGCGCACCCCGTGGTCGGGCGGCAGGAGGGCGGCCGGCTCGGTGGCGAAGCTGCGCAGCGGAACCGGGGCCGCCCCGTCGGCCAGGGGATGTCCCTTCGGCAAAATGGCGAGCAGCGGCTGCCGGGCGGAGACGACGCCGCGGACATCCGGATGCGCGGGCGGATTGTAGACGAGGCCGATATCGGCCTCGCCCCGCGCGATCGCCGCGAGGATGCCGTCGGTGGTGCCGATCTCGACCTGATAGGCGATGCCCGGATGGTCCTGCGCGAAGCCCGCCAGGGCGTTGTCGAGGAGGTCGATCAGGAACCCGGCGCCGCAGCGCAGGCTGATCGTGCCCCGCTGCACCCCGCGCAGGCGCTTCAGCTGGTCCTCCAGCAGCGCTGCCTCGTCGGCCTGCCTCTGCGCGTGCTCGGCGACGAGACGGCCGGCCTCGGTCAGGATCACGCCCCGGGGGAGGCGTTCGAGCAGGGTCTCGCCGACCTGTGCCTCCAGCTCGATGATCTGCCGACTGACTGCCGAGGCGGCGACGTTCAGGACCTCCGCGGCGGCCCGGACCGAGCCCGCGCGCACGACGGCGAGGAGGTAGCGGAGGGCGCGGTCGTTCACGGCGGCGGCACCGTGCCTGCGGCGCGCCGGTCGACCGCCACGGCGCCCTGCGCCACCACGAGCACCGGCGCCTGACGCTCGACGATCACCTGCGGCACGCTGGCTGCGTCGAAGGCGATCAGGTCGGCCCGCGCGCCGGGCGCGACCACGCCCGGGCCCAGGCCCAGAACCCGCGCCGGGACGGCGGTGATCGGCTCGAGGAGCGCCGCGAGATCCGCGTCGGTGCGGAGATCGAACCGGTCGGCGGCGAGCTGGGCGCGGTCGACCATGCTGGTGACCGTGGCGGGGTTCCAGCAGTCGCGCACGTTGTCGGTGCCGAAGCAGACCGCAACGCCGAGCTCTTGGAGGCGCGGGATCGGCGGGCATCGGCGCCCGCCCGGCACGCTGCTGAGGATCGCGACGCCCGCCCGGTTCAGGCCTTCCGCGATCCGGCCGAGTTGCAGGTCGCCGGCCTCCGCGAGGGCGAAGGCGTGGCTGATCGTGACCTGCCCGCCGAGACCGGCCGCCTCCGTGCGGGCCGCAATCGCCGTGATCGTGTCGAGGCCGGCCGCGCCGCCGTCATGGAGATGGATGTCGATCCCGCGTCCGTGACGCTCGGCCAGGGAGAAGACGATGTCGAGGGGGCCGTCTGGGTCCCCGTCGATGCCGACGGGATCGAGGCCACCGACGAGGTCCGCGCCCATCCGCAGGGCCGCGTCCAGGTCGCCCGCGACCGACGGGCATCCGAGGATCCCGCTCTGCGGGAAGGCGACGATCTGGATCTGCAGCCGGTCGGACCAGCGCGCCCGGAGATCGAGGATCTGGGCGAGGTGATCGAGGCGCGTCACGTCGTCGATGTCGACATGGGTGCGCAGGCTCGTGGTGCCGCCGCGGATCATGCGCTCGAGGAGTGCCTCGGCCCCCTGTTCGGCGAGCGGGACCCGCGTGGTCCGGCGGAAGGCCTTCTCGTCCGCGATGAGCGCGCGGACGGAACCCTGCACCCGGTGCGGGCGCCAGTCGACGCCGAGCAGGCACTTGTCCAGGTGGACGTGCCCGTCCGAGAGGCCTGGCAGCACCAGGGCGCCGCCGAGGTCGATCGTGTGGCCGGCGGGCGGCAGCGGCGCGTCGGGATCCCGCAGGGCGGCCACGCGGTCGCCCAGGATGTCGATGGTCGCCCGGCGGCCCCCGGCGGTCGTGACGTCGCGCAGGCGCAGGTCGCACGGGGTGCCCGCGTGCGGTTCGGGAAGCGATGCCATGCCGGGGTTCCTCTCGCATCCTCATCCGCGCCGGCCATCCGAGCGGCCGGCCCGCCGCCACGACCGTCCGGATGGCGGAGCGCGATTGTAGCCGGGCGACCCTGGCGCGCGCGACAGGACCGCCCTGTGCAGCCGCTCGTAATGGGCCGCATCGCTCAGTTTGAGCTTCACGAGGTGATGGGCCGTCCCGGTCATCAGATAGCAATCCTGCACCTCGGGGCAGCGCCGGACAGCAGACCGAGCGGACCTCCTCGACCCAGGTTGCGATTGAGCACGCGACGCTCCACTCGCCGACGTCCTTCGAAGCGGTGCGGTCCGCCTTCGAGGCTTCGGTGCCTCCCCTCGACCACGCCTATGCCAAGCTCCTGCCAGACGGGAAGGTGGACGCCGCGCGCGCCCTTCTCGAACGGCAGGCGCCGCGCTCGATCTTCGGCGCCCGGGATCATGGCGGCCTGCTTCTCACCGCCGGGCTGACCCGCAGAGGGCTATCCAGTACGCCATAAGCAACCCGCTTACGGCCGCGCAGATGACCCGACCTGTTCGCTCGGCCGCCCTGTACGCGCCGATCCGGGTGCTACTGCGCGAGGATGCCGAGGGCCGCGTCGCGTTCGAGTACGACCGCCCCGTCACCACCTGCGGCCGGTTCGAGAAGCCGGAGGTCGACGGCGTCGCGAGCGGCTTGGACGACCAACTCCGGTCGGCACTCGCTGTAGCCGCCGGCTGAACGGGCGTGTTCCCATACCCACCGCCCGCTTCGCGGGCTTGAGTGCTGCGAAGCGGACCGTCGCAAACCCACGCTCAGCGGCTGGTCCGGAAGCGACCCAACCAGCCCCCCGGACCGCCGTCGGCGCTTCTCCAAAGCGGCCGTTCGCAGCCCTCCGGCAACTTCGGCTTGGGGTGGGAAGCGGCGGTCGAAAGCGGATCAGTTGATATCGGTTGTCAGCCCCGTAGCGCACAAATTGACGCCAGCCTGGGCCCGCTGTTACGTCCCCGGCATCTGAACCTGGACTCCCGTCAAAGGGTGAGCTTGGGCCTTATCGCGTACCTGACAAGGATCATCGTTCTGGCCGTCATGCTGATGGCCGGCGGCGTTGTTGCGTCCGCGCAGGCTCACGAAGGACATGGCGGAACCCACGCTGTCATGCACGACCATTCGGGAGACGTCGGCGCCGCTGCGGAGGGTGTCGCGGCCGCGGCTACCATCGGGGTGAGTTCGACGCGCCACGGGTGTCACCACGGAAGGCCTGGTTGCCCGTCCTGCAACCTCGGGGCGGCGTGCTGCTCGCCAGCCGTGACCGGTGACGTCGCCGGTGTCGTGGGTCCGAGCGATCGTGGTTGCCGGATCGCCTTCACAGAGCCGCCGGTCCTGTCCGGGCGCGAGCCCGAGCGTCCGGCCGAGCCCCCGAGACCGCTCGGCGCCTGAGCCGCTGCCCGCGCGGGTCGTCGCGGCGCATTTCCGACCATCCCAATTCTTCGCCCGCGATCCGCCGTCGAGCGGCTGATGGGGCGTATGCCATAGGACGTACCATGCGATATCTTTTTGCCGCAGCCACGCTGCTGGCCGCCACCACGGCTGCGTGGGCCCAGCACCATGTTCACGACGCCGGACCGAAGCCGGCCGCGGCGCAGACACCAGCCACGCAAGAGTTCGTGGCTGCCCATCACAGGATGATGGCGGCGATGGAACAGCCCTACACGGGCGATCCGGACGCGGATTTCCGCATCCAGATGATCCCGCACCACCAGGGCGCCATCGACATGGCTCGGGTTGCGCTGAGCCGCGCCAAGGACCCGTGGACCCGTCAGCTCGCCGAGGCAATCATCGTCGAGCAGCAGCGCGAGATCTACGACATGCGCAGCTGGCTTGCCCGGCACGGCTACGCCGCGCCTCCCGGCGGCGAGCCGGTCCATGTGATCGGTTGGAACTCCTACCGGACCCTACCGCCGAGCGAGGGCTCCCTGGAGGAGACACAGGGCCGGTCGTGGGCTCCAGGGTCAGGGCTGCCTGAACAAGGCCGGTAGCCGACGATTGACACGGCGGGCTGGTCACGTCCCGCCGTGCTCAGAGGCTGGCCCTGAAACCATCTTCAGATGCGATGAATGAGGCACAATACCATGTTCTCTGGGCGATGAGCGGGAGCGGAGATGACGTCCGCTTCAGGTCATTGCCTCTAGAAAGCAGATGGGGTGGATGGCTCCCGCTCCAACTGACGGCATCTCGGTGCCAAGA
>CAXTCV010000117.1:0-11419 GCA_964242725.1 uncultured Methylobacterium sp. | reverse complement strand
TCAGCACGATCGCCAGGATCGAGAAGGCGGCGACGTCCTTGTACTCGATGGAGAAATAGGCGGACCAGAAGGTCTCGATCAGGCCGATGATCAGCCCGCCGAGCACCGCCCCGGGGAGCGAGCCGATGCCGCCGAGCACCGCCGCGGTGAAGGCCTTCACCCCGGGCACGAAACCGTCCGAGAACGACACGACGCCGTAATACATCAGGTAGAGGACGCCCGCGACGGCCGCCAGCGCGGCGCCGAGCACGAAGGTCAGGGAGATCGTGCGGTCGACGTCGATGCCCAGGAGCGCCGCCATCTTGCGGTCCTGCTCGCAGGCGCGCTGCGCCCGTCCGAACGGGGTCCGCTGCACGAGGTACCAGAAGCCCGTGAGCAGCACCGCGGTCACCGCCATGATCAGCACCTGCTTCCAGGCGAGGAACACCGCGTAGCCGTCGCGCTCGAACAGGGTGATGCCCCCCGACAGCATCGGCGGCGTCGGCTTGTTTCGGGCGCCCTGCACCACCTGGACGAAGTTCGACAGGAAGATCGACACGCCGATCGCCGAGATCAGCGGCGCCAGCCGGAACGAGCCGCGCAGCGGCCGGTAGGCCACGCGCTCGATCGCCCAGCCCCACAGGGCGGTGAGCGCCATGGCGACCACGAGGACGACCAGGAAGGCCAGGGCGATGGAACTGACCCCGAGCCACATGGTCAGGATCAGGAAGGTGATCAACGCGATGAAGCACGAGACCATGAAGACGTCGCCGTGGGCGAAATTCACCATGCCGATGATGCCGAACACCATGGTGTAGCCGATGGCGATCAGGCCGTAGATCGAGCCGAGGGTCAGCCCGTTGATCAACTGCTGTACGAAGACGTCCATGAACTCTCGCGCACGCTGGTTTCAATGCCGCCCTCGCGGAGCGCAGGCGGCACGGCGGGGCAAGTCCCGTACCGCAGCCGTAGCACGAGGGCCACAGGTTTCATCCCCGCGCGAGCGTCGCGTGAAAACAGTCGACCAGCCCAGTAACATCCCCCGGATGGGCTTGCGTATGGCGTAGATCGTGCTTCAGGTTGAGGAACTTTACGCTCGATCATCCCGAGCCCAGGCGAGGAGCAATACCGATGACGGGTTCGCGGCTCACGACGATGATTTTCATCGGCATGCTCCTGGGGATAGCGGTGGGCTACGCCTGCAGCATCACCTGGCCCGATCCGCAGACCGCCAAGGAGATCGCCGGCTATATCGCGCTGATCTCCGACGTGTTCCTGCGGCTGATCAAGATGATCATCGCGCCGCTCGTGTTCTCGACGCTGGTGGTCGGCATCGCCCATCTCGGCGATACGGCCGCGGTGGGCCGGGTCGGCGGCAAGGCGCTGCTCTGGTTCGTCGGCGCTTCTTTCTGCTCGCTGATGCTGGGCCTGATCCTGGTGAATCTCATGCAGCCGGGCCTGAACCTGAACCTGCCGCTGCCCGATGTCGGCGCCGGCACCGGCCTCAAGACGGCCTCGCTCTCGCTCAAGGAGTTCGTGACCCACCTCGTGCCCAAGAGCGCCGTCGAGGCGATGGCCAACAACGAGATCCTGCAGATCGTGGTCTTCTCGATCTTCTTCGGCGTCGGGCTCGCCGCCCTCGGCGAGAAGGGCCACTTCCTGGCCCAGGGCATCGAGGGCCTGGCCGACGTCATGCTGAAGGTGACGGGCTACGTGATGATGTTCGCCCCGGTCGCGGTGTTCGCCGCCATCGCGGCCACGATCACCACGCAGGGGATCGGGGTGCTGATCACCTACGGCAAGTTCCTCATCGAGTTCTACATCGGCCTCGCGGTGCTCTGGTCGCTGCTGATGGGCGTCGGATTCCTGATGCTCGGGGGCAGCGGCATCGTGCGGCTCATCAACCTGATCAAGGAGCCCTTCGTGCTCGCCTTCTCGACCGCGTCGAGCGAGGCGGCCTACCCGAAGATGCTGACCAATCTCGAGGAGTTCGGCGTGCCCAACCGCATCACGTCCTTCGTGCTGCCGATGGGCTACTCGTTCAACCTCGACGGGTCGATGATGTACTGCACCTTCGCGGTGATGTTCATCGCCCAGGCCTACAACATCCCGCTGACCTGGGGTCAGCAGCTCACGATGCTGTTCCTGCTGATGGTCACCTCGAAGGGCATGGCCGGCGTGCCGCGCGCCTCGCTGGTGGTGATCTCCGCGACCCTGACGCAGTTCAACATCCCGGAGGCCGGCCTGCTGCTGATCATCGGCATCGACCAGTTCCTCGACATGGGCCGCTCGGCCACCAACGTCCTCGGCAACAGCGTCGCCACCGTGGCGGTGGCCAAGTGGGAGGGGCAGCTCACCGCCGCCGACCAGCGCCTCGACCATGTCGGCACCGTGCCGTCGCCGGCGGAATAGCGGCGGGGCGCGGTTGGGAGGGCGCGTGATGGCGATGCGGTCCGTGGCTGTTCTTGTCCTGGCGCTGGCGGGCGCGCGCCCGGCCGCGGCGGTCGAGGTGCTCACAGGCACCCTGAAGAGCGTCGCCGAGCGCGGCGAGATCGTGCTCGGCTACCGGGAGAGCTCGGTGCCGTTCTCCTTCGTGGAGGGCAAGAACCCGGACGGCAGCCCCCGGCCGATCGGCTACGCCCTCGACCTCTGCGGCGAGGTCGCCGACGACATCCAGGCGGCGATCGGCCGGCCGGTGAAGATCCGCTATGCGCCGATCACCGCCGAGAGCCGCATCCCGGCGGTGACATCGGGCCAGATCGACCTCGAATGCGGCTCCACCACCGCGAACGCCGAGCGGCGCCGGCAGGTCGCCTTCTCGCCGGTGGACTACATCAGCGCCACGCAGCTGCTCGTGAAGCGGGCAGGCGGGATCGCCTCCTATCGCGACCTCGGCGGCAGGACCGTGGTGGTCACCGCCGGCACCACCAACGAGAAGGCCGTGCGCGACCTGCTCGGCCGGCTCAAGATCGACGCGAAGGTGGTGACGGCCCCCGACCACGCCGCCTCCTACGCGATGGTGAAGGCCGGCCAGGCGGACGCCTTCGCCACCGACGACGTGCTGCTCTACGGGCTGATCGCCACCGACGCCCGGGACGGGGCGAACTACACGGTGCTGCCCGACAAGCTCTCCTACGAGCCCTACGGGATCATGTTCCGCAAGGACGATCCGGAACTGGCCGGGATCGTCGGTCAGACCTTCACACGGCTCGCGGAATCCCGGGCCCTGCGCTGGACCTACGAGCGCTGGTTCCTCAAGCGCCTGCCGAACGGCGAGCGCCTCGACATCCCGATGTCGAACGACCTGCGGGTGAGCTTCCAGCTGATGGGCCTCGACGTGGGGGAGTGAGCGGCCGGGGCGTCCGCGGACGCCTCGCTTTCGCCCCACCGGCGGGCGAGGAGGGACCGCTTCGACAGCCTCCCTTCCGCCGCGAGCGTGCCCCCGCCCCATGCTGATCGCCGCGCACCGCCCGACCCTGCGAGCGCTCCTCGCCGCAGCCCTCGCCTGCGCCGCCTCGGCGGCCGCGGCCCATCCCCACGTCTGGGTGACCGCCAAGGCACAGCTCGTCTACGCGGACGGCAAGCTCGTCGGCGTCCGCGACACCTGGCGCTTCGATCCGGAATACACCGCCTTCGTCACGCAGGGCCTCGACGCCAACACGGACGGCACCCTCAGCCCGGACGAACTCGCCGGGCTCGCGGCCGAGAACACCGCCAACCTCGCCGAGTTCGGCTACTTCACGAAGCTGAAGGTCGGCGGCCGGGAGCAGGCCTTCGCCGAACCGAAGGAGCCGGCGGCGCGGATGGAGGACAGGGCCCTGGTCATGACCTTCCTGCTGCCCCTGAAGAACCCGGTCCAGCAAGGCCGGGGGGTCGCCGCCCTGGAGGTCTACGACCCGACCTACTTCGTCGCGTTCGCGTTCGCGGACGGGTCCGACGCGGCCACGCTCACCGGCGCGCCCGAGGGCTGCACCGCCACCGTCACCCGCCCGAAGACCGAGCAGCCCAAGACCGCGGAGGGCGGGTCCCCGGGCATGACCGAGGCGTTCTTCGAGGCGCTCACCACCGCCTCCGGCTACGGGGTGCAGTTCGCCAGCCGGGTGCTGGTGGCATGTCCCTAGGCATCGCCCCGAAGGATGGCAGCCGGCTGTCGGAAGGAGGCAATGCGCTGGGCGCCGGGATCGCCGCGCCGGCCGGGACAGGGCGTCTGACGCTGAGGCTCGGCCTCATGGCCCTCGCCGTCGGACTGGCCGCGCTCCTGGCCGCGGGGACCGCGTGGCTCCTCGCCCCGGGTCTGGCCGTACCGCCGCCGCGCTCGCCCTTCGGGATCGGTTTTCGTGAAGCCGCCCCGGTCACGACCGGACTTGGCGGGCTCATCCTGGCCTTGCAGGCGAGCTTTTCCCGCAGCCTCAACGCCGCGGTGAGCGGATTGCGCGGCGGCGGCGACTGGCGCCCGCTGATCGGGCTCGCCTTCGCCTACGGGGTGTTCCACGCCGCCGGCCCCGGCCACGGCAAGGCGGTGATCGCCGGCTACATCCTCGCGGGGGAGCGGGCGCTCCGGCGCGGCTGCGCGCTGAGCCTGTGCGCGGCGCTGCTCCAGGCCTGCGTGGCCGGGGCGATCGTCGGGATCGGCAGCCTGATCCTCAACGCCACCGCGGCGAGCGTCACCCGAGCCGGGACGCTGATCGAGACGGTGAGCTTCACGCTCGTGGCCCTGATCGGGCTGGGGCTGACCTGGCGCAAGGCCGGGCGCCTCGCTGGTCTCGGCGCCGCCTGCGGCCCCGGCTGCAGCCACCTGCCCGGGCCGGAGGCCCTCGACGCCCATGAGACCTGGCGCGCCCGGGCCGGAATCATCCTGGCCGCGGGGTCGCGCCCCTGCGCCGGGGCGGTGCTGGTCCTGGTCTTCGCGGTGTCGCAGGGCGTGCCGGGGGCGGGGATCCTTGCGGTCCTGGCCATGGCGCTCGGCACGGCGCTGACCACGACGGCGCTCGCCTGCCTCGCGGTCTTCGCCAAGCGTGCGGCGCTGCGCCTCGCCGGCGGGCGGGGTCGGGCGGGGATCCTGGCGCTCGGCAGCCTGGAACTCCTGGCCGCCGCCTTCGTGCTGGTGCTCGGGGTCGCGATGCTCTCCGGCCTCGCGCCGGGCCTGGGCGGCTGAGGGCCCTCGCCAACGGGTGCACGCCGTGCGAGGCTGAGTGCCTCAGACGAGGGCAGCGCCGATGCACGCCGACTTCGAGCCGATCTTGAACTGGCGCCTGCTGCCCGGGTCGCATCCCTTCCCCGGCCCGGACGGTGGGACCTGCATCAACGAGGCGGCGATCGTCGCCGCGGGCCTGCCCTACCGGGCCATCCGCTCCAGCGCGGATTGCCCGCCGTGCTTCTCGCGGCCGATCGCCGCCTATGCCCTGGGGCTCAACGACGCCATGCCGGACGCGGTGCGACCGCACTTGATCGCCTTCGTGCTGCGGCTCGCGGGCAGCGCCGATACGCCCGCGATCGAGAGCGCCCGGACCGGCCGCCTCGCCCTCGACAGCATCCGCGCGATCCTCGCGCCCCTCTGCACCCTGGCCGGCATGGCCGAGGACGCGGCGGCCTGCACCGGAGCGCTGGATCTGGACGCGGCGCTGGCGGCGGCCAAGGCGGCGGCATGGCGCGCCGGGACTCTGTCCGAGGCGGCGGCCCGGGCCAAGCGCTGGCGCACCGGCGCCCTGACCGCGGCCGTTTCCCGGACCGCCACGGCGGCCCAGTACGCGGCGGCGGATGCGCGCTGCGCCGCCGAGGTCGCCGAAGAGGCCGCACCCTTCATGCCCGACACGTGGCTTCGGGCCTGCGCGATCCTCGACGCGGCCCTGTCGATCGGAATGCAGGCGCCGGAGATCGCCCTCGCGGGGGCCCGGGAGCGCCTCGACGCGGCGCGGGCACTGGCCCCGGCCTGATCACGCGGCGGCGGGCGCGGCGTCGAGATCGAGCGCGATGGAGCCGCAATTCTCCAGGAACGTGCCGGTGAGGTGGTAGAAGAACGTGCCGTGCCCCACGACCGCGATGGTGTCCTCGGGCCGCGCCCGCAGCCAGTCCCGGAACGCGGCGACCCGGGCGTCGAACAGATGGCGCGGCTCCACCGGATAGCCGCCGACTTCGCAGCCGGGCTCGGCATGCCACCACACTTCAGGGAGATGCCCGACATCGAGATGCGGGAACTCGGCGGCGATCTCCGAGGCGGCCCGCCCCACGTCGCAGCTGCTCTCCTGGCATTCGCGGTGCAGCACCTCGACCAGCACCCGCGGCCGGCGCGGATGGTCGCCGAACAGGATCGCGGCGGTTTCGATCGCCCGGGTCAGCGGCGACACCACCACCAGATCGAACGGGACCGCGTGCAGCCGCTCCCGCGCGGCCTGGGCCTGGGCCCGGCCCTCGGGCGTCAGCCGCGCGTCGGGCAGGCCAGGATCACCGCCCCCGAGCCTGTGGGCGGCGTTGAATGTCGATTGTCCGTGGCGGATGCAGACGATGCGGGTCTTGTGCGGCATGGATCCCGGCTAGCGCATCGTCCCGGAAATCGGAACCGGGACGCGGCGCTGGTTTTTGACGCAGAGCGTCTCGGTACCCAATAGCCGAAAGCCCCTTTCGCGACGACGCGTGCGGGTCCTCGGTGGATGGCTGTCGATCCGGATGCGGTCAGGCGAAGCGGCCGCCGCGCTGGATGACCTCGATCTTGTACCCGTCCGGATCGGTCGCGAAGAAGAACCGCGCCAGCACATCCTCGCCGTGCGTGAGCGTCTTCACGTCCGTGGCCGTGAAGCCCTCGCTCCGGTGCCGCGCATGCTCGGCCTCCACGTCGTCGACCACGAAGGCGATGTGACCGTAGCCGTCGCCCAGGTCGTAGGGCTTGTCCCGGTCCTTGTTCACCGTCAGCTCCAGCTCGAAGGGTGAGGCGGGATCGCGCAGATAGATGAGGGTGAAATCCGGGAAATCGTAGCGGTCCGACACCTCCAGTCCGAAGGCGCGGGCGTAGTAGTCGCGCGCGCGCGTCTCGTCGAGGACGCGGATCATGGCGTGGACGGGCTTGGACATGCGTTTGCGGTTCCGTGTTCTGGCGGAGAGGGCGGGGCGCGGCACATGTGGCGCCGGACCGCGCCGGCGGAAAGAGCGGTCGTGCCGGAGGCTGATCGCGTCACGCGGCTGAGAGGCCCGCGCGCTGCCCGCGCCATCCTCGTGCCGGCCCGTCGCGCGGCTGACAGCCGTGGCGCGCAGTTTTGGCGCCGTCGGGCACGACGTCCGACCGATCTCGACCGTAGAATTTTGACGCAGCTATTCCGCGCAAAATGCCCATATCGGACTTGTATTGAGCATTATTTGTATATCAAAATATATCTCGAGACGATACTTCAATTACTATTATAATAATCACTGTAAAAAATCGCACATGATGGAACTTACTGGCACGATCGCTTGATCTTTTGCAAATTGTTAAGATATATATTTTAGAAAGAATAGAATCATCCTTACAGCGCCGAACGCGGGGGGCAAGGCCATGCTGCGGCTGTCAAACATCAAAGTGCTGCCGAAACTGGCGGCCGTCATTGCATTGATCAGCCTGATCGTCGGTGGATGTGTCTGGTACGCGCAAGGCCGGATGAGCGAGATCGACACGGCCTACAGCAACTTCATCAGCAACGAATCGGTGGCAGCCGCCGAGGCCCGCCGTCTCAATCGCCTCATCTTCGAACTCAACTACTGGGTCTACAGGATCATCGCGGAGACCGAGGAGGCGCAGATGCAGAGCGCCAACAGAGGGTTCGAAGCGGCCGTGCCCAAGGTGAAGCAGACGATCGCGGCCCTCCACAACCACGCACCGACCTTCGCGGGCCCGATCAACGATCAGGCTCTGCGCATCGAGCGCTATGTCGAGAACGTCACCGAAGTGCGCCGCCTGGGGACCAACAACCTGAACGACAAGGCCCTCGCGCTGGTCCACTCTGCGATCGACCCGACCTTCTCGGCCATGGTCGACAACGGCAACACGCTCGCCGAAAACATCGGGGACTACGTGTCGAGGAAATCCGACGAGCTGACCGACAAGACGAACGCGACCCGCTCCAACCTGATGATCTTCAGCGCCCTCGGGATGCTGGCGGGCCTGTTCGCGGCGGTGTTCATCGCGGTGATCGGCATCACGCGCCCGCTCGATCGCTTGGTCAAGGTCCTCCAGCGGATGGCGCGGGGCGAGATCGAGGCCGAGATCAAGGAGGCGGCCCGCCGCGACGAGATCGGCGCCGTCGGAAAGGCGGTCGAGGGCATCAAGGCGATGGTGGCGCGAAAGGGGGCCGAGGAGGCCGAGGTCAAGCGGCTCGCCGACGAGGCCGCCGTGGCCGAGCGGAAGCGCACCATGCTGGAGCTGGCGGACGGGTTCGAGCGGGCGGTCGGCGGCATCGTCGGGTTGGTGTCATCCTCGGCCACGGAGCTGCAGGCCACGGCCCAGAGCATGACGTCGAGCGCCACCGAGACGGCCAGCCAATCCATCACCGTCGCGGCGGCGGCCGAGGAGGCCTCCGCCAACGTGCAGACCGTGGCGGCCGCCGCCGAGGAATTGGGCTCGTCGGTCCAGGAGATCGGCCGGCAGGTGCTCGGCTCGGCCAACCTCGCGCAGACGGCCGTCGGCGAGGCCGACCAGACCCAGCACCTCGTGCAGGACCTCAGCCAGGCGGCGACCCGCATCGGCGAAGTGGTGGGGCTGATCTCCAACATCGCCAGCCAGACGAACCTTCTGGCACTCAACGCCACGATCGAGGCGGCGCGCGCCGGCGAAGCCGGCCGCGGCTTCGCCGTGGTGGCGGCCGAGGTCAAGGAACTGGCGGCGCAGACCGCCAAGGCCACCGAGGAGATCAGCCAGCAGATCGGCCAGATCCAGGGGACGACCGGTCAGGCGGTCTCGGCCATCGACACGATCACCGCGCGCATCCGCGAGATCAACGGGGTCGCCACGACCATCGCGGCCGCCGTGGAGGAGCAGGGCGCGGCGACGCAGGAGATCGTCCGCAACGTCTCCCAGGCGGCCACCGGAACGGATCAGGTGACGAGCAACATCACGGGGGTGGCCCAGGCCTCGGAAGCCACCGGTGCGGCCGCCAGCCAGGTGCTCGGCGCGGCCGGCGAGCTGTCGCGCCAGTCCGAGTACCTCAGCGCCGAGGTGTCCCGCTTCCTGTCCACGATCCGGGCCGCTTAGAGGCGTTCTCGATCACGGTGCCAGCGCGAACGGCTCGAAGTCCCTGATGTGTCACGCTCGCTGACGCCGAACCGGTGTCCACGCCGGCGGCGCGCGGTCAGGCGCGGCGTGCCGGACGCTGCGCCGGGGATCAGGCCCCGATCCGCAGCACCTCGGTCCGGTCGCCGGCCTGCGCGAAGACCGCCGGGTCGGCACCGGTCATCCAGACCTGGCCGGGCAGGGCGTCCAGCGCCTCGAACAGCCCGGCCCGGCGGCGCGGATCGAGATGCGCCGCCACCTCGTCGAGCAGGATCACGGGGGCGATGCCGCACATCGCCCGGACCAGCCGGGCATGGGCGAGAACGAGGCCGATCAGCAGGGCCTTCTGCTCCCCCGTCGAGGCGGTATTCGCCGGCACATCCTTGGGGCCGTGGCGGACCACGAGATCGCTGGTCTGCGGCCCGATCAGCGTGCGGCCGGCCGCCCGGTCCCGGTGGCGGCCGTTGCGCAGGGCGAGGCGGAAGCGGTCCTCGGCCTCGATGGCCGGCCAGACCGCCACGAGGTCGTCGAGGTCGCCCTCCAGGCGGATCGAGGCCCAGGGGAAGGGCTGCGCATCGTCCCGGGTCTCGGCGATCAGCCGGTCGAGGCGCTCCGCGGTCTCGCGGCGGGCGAGCGCCACCGCGACGCCGAGTTCGGCCACCTCCCGCTCCACGGCATCGAGCCAGCGATCGTCGTCCGTCCGGTCCTCCAGCAGGCGATTGCGCGAGCGCAGGGCCCGCTCCATCGCGGAGACCCGGGCGCCGTGGCCGGCATCCACCGCCAGCACGAGGCGATCGAGGAACCGGCGCCGGTCGCCCGCCGCGCCGCGGAACAGGCCGTCGAGATCCGGCGTCAGCCAGACCACCCGGACGAATTCGCTGAAGGCCACCGGTGAGGGGGCGGACGCGCCGTCGATGCGGCAGAGCCGGCTCGTGCGTCCGTCAGGCCCCGGCGGCTCCAGCCCCGTGCCGAGCCGATGCTCGGCGCCGTCCCGGTCCAGGGTGAGCGACACGGCGAATCCCCCGGGACCGCCCGATCGCGCCATGGCGGCGAACTCCGCCCGGCGCAGGCCCCGGCCCGGCACGAACAGCGAGATCGCCTCCAGCAGGTTGGTCTTGCCGGCGCCGTTCTCGCCGACCAGGGCCACGAAGCGGGCATCGGGCGCGAGTTCGAGATCGGCGTGGTTGCGGAAGTCGCGGGCGATCAGCCGGGTGAGGCGTGCGGATCCAGCCGTGTCGGATTCACTCATAAGGCGCCACGATGGAGCGGTCCCGGGCCGAATGCAGCACGCGATCGATCAGAATCCGGTCGGCGAGGACGCGATGCAGGATCGGGTAAGATCGAAATATGAAAATCCGTAGGGTGAGAGCGATGTCCGGCGCTGGCCAACCCAGCGCCAGGCATCGGGTGCGCGGCGCCGAGACGAAGCCGCGGTCGCGTGTCGGATTGTCTGCCGCGATGAACTCACCGATCTCGCGCCGATCGGCTCGGGCTCGCCGCCACACGACGACAGGCTTCAACAGCCCGCCTTTTCCATGGCGGCGTAGCGCGTATCCGAGGCGTCCAGCGTGGCATCGCGAGGTTCGTAATCTCCGCCTTCGACGCCCGCTCGCCAAGCCTCACGTTTCGTTGCGAGGCGATCCTCGTCCGGAAGCAGCGACGCCACACCGGCCGCGACCGCCTCCTCCGGCGAATCGTACCGACCCGCCGCGATCAGGCGCTCGAGCGCGGCGTCCTGAATCGGATCGAGGATGACGGTTCTCGGCATCGCAGCCTGCTAGACCCGCATCGGCATCAGCACGTAGAGCGCCGGCGCACCCTCGCGGTCCTGGATCAGGGTCGGGGAGCCCGGGTCGGCGAGCTTGAACAGGGCGGTGTCGCCCTCGAGCTGCGCGGTGATGTCGAGGAGGTACCGGGCGTTGAAGCCGATATCGAGGCCGGCCGCCTCGTAGTCGACGTCGAGCTCCTCCGTGGCGCTGCCCGAATCCGGGTTGTTGACCGAGAGCGCCAGGCGCCCCTCGCTGAGCCCGAGCTTCACCGCCCGCCCGCGTTCGGACGAGATCGTCGAGACCCGGTCCACCGCCTTGGCGAAGGCATCGCGCTCGATGGTCAGCCGCTTGTCGTTGTTGGCCGGGATCACCCGCTGGTAATCCGGGAAGGTGCCGTCGATCAGCTTGGAGATCAGGGTCAGGCCGCCCGCGAAGC
>CAXTCV010000116.1:0-11529 GCA_964242725.1 uncultured Methylobacterium sp. | reverse complement strand
CGGCGATCAACGACTTCATGGGCGCCGACACCGCCGAACCGACCGATCCCGCGACCGTCACGATCCAGATCCCGGCCCGCTACAACGGCAACATGATCCGGCTGATCACCGAGGTGGAGCAGCTGAAGGTCGAGCCCGACCAGACCGCCCGCGTCATCGTCGATGAGCGCTCCGGCATCATCGTGATGGGCCGCGACGTGCACGTCTCCACGGTGGCCATCGCCCAGGGCAACCTCACCATCACGATCACCGAGCAGCCGCAGGTGAGCCAGCCGGCGCCCCTGTCCAACGGCCGCACCGTCGTGGTGCCGCGCACCGCGCTCAAGGTCGATACCGGCGAGGGCAACAAGCTCGCCCTGGTCAAGGAGGGCGTGAGCCTGCGGGAACTGGTCGACGGCCTCAACGCCCTCGGCGTCGGCCCCCGGGACCTGATCTCGATCCTGCAGGCGATCAAGGCGGCCGGGGCCCTGCAGGCCGATATCGAGCTGATGTGACGATTCCGGAGCGCGGAGGGCCCGATCATGCTGCAACTCGCCACCGTCACGGCCGCCGCCAGCGTCGGGACTGCCGTCGCTAGCGGCGCGGTCGACGGGACCGTCAAGGCCGCCAACCAAGCCAAGGCCTGGAAGACCGCGACCGAGTTCGAATCGATGTTCCTGGAATCCAGCCTCGACCGGCTGACCCAGTCGGAGGGCACCGACGGACCCCTCGGCGAGAACGGCACCGGCGGCGGTATCTACCGCTCGATGCTGACCAAGGAATATGCGGGACAGATCGTGAAGAACGGCGGCGTCGGTATCGCCGCTTCGGTCTTTCATGAGATCATGAAGATGCAGGGAGCACCGAGCGATGGAACGACCCATGCAGCGGGCTGAGCCGCTCCGCGTCGCCGACCGCGTCACCGCGGAGGCGCTGGTCGCGGGGGTGCTCGCCAACATGGCCGCGCTGGAGGCGGTGCTGGCCGACGAGGCGGCGCATGTCCGTGCCGGCCGGCTGCGGGAGGGGATCGCGGCGGCCGAGCCCAAGGCCGCCCTGGCCGGCGCCTACATGCAGGGGCTGGAGGTCGCCAAGGCGAACGCCGTGGCGCTGAAGCGCTTCCATCCGGACGGCGTCGAGAACCTGCGGTCGGCACACCGCCGCTTCACCGCGGCCGTCGAGGCGAACCAGACGGTGCTCGCCAGCGCCAAAACCGTGTCGGAAGGCCTGATCAAGTCGCTCGCGGAGGAGATCGGACGGGCGCAGATGCCGGCGGGCTACGGCCGGCAGAGCCCGGCCCCCTCCCCTTACGGGCGCGGCGTGCGCAGCGGGCCGCTGGTCCTGTCGCGGACCCTCTAGGGTTCGGCACTCAGCGCCGGCCGTTGCCGAACCGCAGGTAGGTCCGCACCTCGCCGAGATCCGTGTCGGCGCGGTTGTCGATGGCGAGCCGGCCGGCGACCGCGGGGGCCACGGCGGTGGCGTGCCCGGCACGGAGGTCCATCCCGGCGGTGACGCGCCCGGACACGCGGATGCAGGAAGCGCTGCCCGGCAGGCGGACGAAGCCCGCTCCCTTCGACGGGCAGGGAACCGGCCCGGGCGTGACAGGCGCCCTCTGCAGGTCGATCGCCAGAGCGGGCCCCGCGAGGGCCAGGATCGTCGCCAGGGCGGCGAATGGCGGGAGCCGGCCGCGCATCTCAGGCGGCCCGGCGCGGAAGCTGCCGGTGCAGCAGATCGATATGCCCCTCGACCGCACCGATGAACGGATCGAGATCCGGCTCCTGGACGCGCAGCCGGGCGAGGTCGCGCAGCAGGATGTCGCGGGCGGTGCCGCGTTCGTCCATCCGGGTGCAGCCGGCGACATAGGTGTCGACCGCCTGCTGGGCCAGGACGATGACGCCCATCCGCGGGGCGCCGCCGAGACCGCGGACGAGCGCGACAGGTTCGGACAGCGACATGCGGACCTCTCCTCGGGTGAACGCCGGCGCTGCGGCGCATCCGCACCGTGCGATTCACTGCGGGAAAGCGGCGACACTATGATTGCGGCGATCGCGGACGATCCGCTTCCGCTCAAGACGGTGCGATCGTCGTATCGCGCGTGACCGGACGGGTCTTAGCTGATGTAATTGACCAGCGAGAGCTTCGAGAGCGTGGAGGTGATCTGGTAGCTCGCCTGGAGCCGGTTCTGCACGTCGAGGAGCTTGGCGACGACTTCCTCGGTGGGCGCCTGCTCGATCCCGTCCAGCGTGTTCTGCACGGTGTTCTGCGTGGCCGCATTGGTCGTGCCGGCGTTGGTCAGCCGGGCGGCGGCGAGCGAGAGCTGGGTCACCGTGTTCTGGACGCCGGAACTGCCGTCGGTCGAGGCGAGCAGAGCGCCGGCCCGGTTGATCACGGACTGATAGGCCGTGCCGGTGGTGTCGTCGTTCGTCGTCGGCAGGGCGAAGGCCATCGTGGCCAGGCCGGCGAGGACGTTCTGCACCGCCGGATCGATCGCGCGCGCGCCCGTGCCGATTTTGGACGTCGTGCTGACCTGGATCGACTGGCTGTCGAGCGCCGAGGTCGGGGTGTTCGACGCGGTGTAGGTGTTCTCGCCCTGATACCACAGCACCGTGTCGGCCGCGGTCGCGGGCTTGTAGCCGATCGGGTTGTTGCTGGCATCGTACTGGATGCGCTGGGGCATGATCCCAGAGCCCGTCGGTCCGCCCTTCGCCGAGCCCGTGAAGAAGCTCGACGCGGCGTCGGCGGTGGCGTTCACCGCCAGGGTGCCGCCCGCCAGGCCCTTCAGCGCCTTGTTCAGGGTCGCCGACAGGTTGTTCATCGTGTCGGAGACGCTCGAGCCGATCGCGAAGCTGGTGGTCGAGGTCGCGTCGGCGGTCGTCGCGGCCTTGAGGGTGAGGGTCTTCGAGGTGCCGTCCGGCAGCGTCAGCGAGATGGTCGCGCTGTCGCCGGGCTGGGGCTGCGCGGTGAGGTTGAGGGTGAAGGAGGCCGGGCTGGGGCTCGCGGCGGCCGTGTAGGTGGCGCTGAGCGCCGATCCCGTCACCGTCGGCGCCGCGGCCAGGGTGAAGCCGAACATGCCCCGGGTCTGGCTGTCCGCCTCGTCGGTGACCGTCACCGAAGTGCCGGTGTTGGTCGAAGACGGGGTCGGCGTCTGGGTGAGCCGGCCGTTCTGGTTCGGTCCGACCTCGGCATCGACCCGTTCCGCGATCACCGCGGAGAGGCCGGCGATCGTTTGGCCCTGGCTGCCGGTCGTCCCGTTGAGCAGCGTGTCTCCGTCGACCACCGGCTGGGTGCTGGCATCGCCGCCGCCGAACAGATAGTTGCCGGCCGCCGACTGGTTGAGCGCATCGAGCGCCGTCTGCAGGTCCCCCAACGCGGTCGAACGGCCCGCGACCGAACTGGTCGCCACACTCTGCAGACCGTTGTTCAGGGTCTGGCTGGCGCTCGTCCCGAGGGTCACGACCTGCGTGAGGCTCGTCACCGCCAAGTTCGTCCGCGTCTGGCCGGCCGTGATCCCGGCCGCGTAGCCGCCGAGCGCGCTCAACGTCGCCTGGGCGCCGAGGGCGGTCGACCGCCCGGAGCCGAGGCCGCCGTAGGTCTGCGACACCTGCCCGCTCGAGACCTGATTCGACAGGTCGTTGAGCTGGTTCTTCAGGGTCGTGAGCTGCGCGGCGTTCCGGGCCGTCAGGTAGGAGCCGGCCGCGAAGGGTGCGATCGTGGTCATGATCAGATCTGCAGCAGCTGGTTGAGCATGTCGCGGGCCGCCGTCAGCACGCGGGCGTTGGCGCCGTAGGCGGTCTGCAGGGCGATCAGGTTCGACATCTCCTGATCGATATTGACCCCGGCCCCGGCCGAGAACCGGCTCTGCGCGGTGGAGAGCGCGGTCTGCTGGCTGGAATCGATCGCCGTCGCGTTGGCGGAGGCGGCCCCCTGCGCGGCGATGATGTCCTGCGCGAAGCCGGCCACGGTGGCGCTGTAGGGCGCCGAGACGCCGCCGATGCCGCTCGCCGACGAGAAGGTCTGCTGGGTGGAGGTCAGCGCCGCATAGAGTTGCTGCGCCCGGGTGCCGGACGCGCTCGTATGGGCCGCGCTCGTCGCGCTCGCCGCGGCCGAGAGCGCCGCCGTGTCGCCGGACAGATTCGTGTTGACCGCGATACGCTGCGCGAATCCGGTGAGCTGCGAGCCGCCGTCGAAGCTGCCGGTGAAGACCGCGTTGTTCGTCCCGTCGACGAACAGGGCCAGCGACGGGTTGCCGGTGTACAGGTCGGTGGCGGAAACCGCGGTGACGTTGGCGGTGGCCGCAGTCACCGCGGGCGTGCTTCCGGATGCGGGCCCTATCGTGACCGAACTGCCGGTCATCGTCGCATTCAATCCCAGATTGAGATTGCTCAGTGCCGCATTGATCGAGTCGGCGAAGGTCGCCGTGCCGCTCGGGATCTTGAAGGTCTGCACCAGGGCGGTGGAATCGTCGGTCTCGCTCGCCGGGACCGACGTGGCATTGGCGTTGGACGCGATCAGGATGACGTTGCGGACCGCCCCGTTCACCGTGACCGGGATGGTGATCGTGTTGCCGGCCTTCATCCCGGTCGGATCGATCGTCGCCGAGGTCCCGTCCGAGGTCCCGGTCACGGTCTTGTCGGTCAGCGAGCTCGCGAGGCCGGCGGCGAGGTCGTCGAGCTGGCGCTGCGCCTGCGGCAGGGTCTGATCGCGCAGCTCGAGCTGGGCGGCGAGGCTTCCGGAGCGCAGCACGCCGGGTTCGCCGAGATCGATCTTCCCGCCACCCGGCAGCGTGGCGGTGATCGTGCCGACCGAGGGCGGGGTGGACGTGGCGGACGAGTTCGCGCTGAGCGTGCCGTGCCCGTCGAAGCTCAGGGTCGCCGCGTTGCCGCGGTCGACCAGGGTGGCGCCCGACTGGGTGAGGACGGTGACCGTCCCGTCGCTCTGCGTCGTGGTTTTGACATCCATGTAGCTCGACAGGCCGTTGATCGCCTGGTCGCGCTGGTCCTGCAGGTCGGCGACCGACGTGCTGTCCGACGTGTTCTGGATCTTGGTGTTGAGTTTCGCGATGTTCGAGAGGAGCGCGCTCGCCGCATTCGTGTCGGTGCCGAGCTGCGCCTCGATCCCGGTGCGCAGGGTCTGCACCGTGGTGGCGGCGCTGTTGATCTGACCGGCCAGCGCCGTGGCGTCGCCGAGGACGGTCGTCCGGGCCGCCGCGGAGGTCGGGTTGGCGGCGAGTTGCTGCAGCGATTGCGTGAAGGTGTTCAGCGTGCCGTCGAGGGCCGTCGAGCTCCCGGGGGTTCCATAGAGCGCGTCGAGCTGAGAGCCGATGCCGGCCTTCGTGCTGGTATAGGCCGCGCCCGACGTCTCCATGCGGAGCTGGTTCAGGGCGGCCGCGTCGAAGCTTCGGGTGACCGTCCCGGCAGCGACCCCCAGGTTGTTGGTCCCGGTGGCGACCGGCGTGAGCGTCCGCTTCACGTAGCCCGCCGTCCCGGCATTGGCGACGTTCAGCGAGACGACGTTGATCGCCGCCTGCGTGGCCGCAAGCCCGGCGGTCGCGTTGGAGAGCGCATTCAGCGACACTTCGAAGCCTCCTCAGCGATCCCCTCGATGCGACCTACCGGATCACGTTGAGCAGATCAGACATCATGGTCTGGGCCGTCGACATGACGCGCGTATTTGCAGAATAGGCCTGCTGGGTTACGATCATCTTAGAGAATTCGGTCGCAATGTCGGTGTTGGATTGCTCGATGCTCGCACCGGTGATGGTGCTGCCGTCGAGGCCCGTCAGCGGGGGGCCGGAATCGGCCGTCTGGAGGTAATTGCCGTTCGTATCGGCCTTGAGCCCGTCCGGATCGGCGAATTGCACGATCCCGACATTGGCGAGCGCCTTCACGGCCCCGTTCGAGAAGGTCCCGTTGATCTTGCCGTCGGTGCCGACCGCGACACTCGTCAGCGTGCCGGAGGTGCTGCCGTCCTGGCTCAGCGCGTTGGTGGTCACGGCGCCGCTCGCATCGGCGTACTGCGTCAGGCCGCCGGTGATATCCAGGGTCAATTTCGGGAACGTGTAGCCGGAGAACGTGTCGCCGCTCAGATCCACGGTGACCGTGCTGGGCGTGGTCGTGCTGGCGGCGGGAGACGTGAGCTTGCCCGTCGAATCGAACGCGAAGCTCGGCTGGGATGTCACATCCATCCAGGTCGGGTTGCCCGTCGTCGCGTCGGTCCCGTTTTGATAGGACAACTTCCACGTCGAGCCCGTCGACGTGCTCGTGAGCTGTGTCCAGCGCGTGTTGATCGTGACGGGCGCCCCGGACGACGTATAGGCGGTCAGCGATGGCCCCGCGATGCTGCCGGGCGGACTGGCGTTGGTGCTCGTGGTCGGCGTCGCTGGAAGATTGGCCGCGTAGCTGATCGTCGTGGTTGGCTGCGCCGGCAGGGTCGGATTGCCGACCACGATCGGGCCCGTCGATTTGACCTGACCGGTGATGGGATCGAGGTTGGTGCCGGTCAGGTAGCCGCCGGCCCCGTTCATCAAGTACCCATCGGCGGTGGGAGCGAAGTCACCGCGCCGCGTGTAGGCGTTCGTCCCGCTGAAGGTTGCGGCGCCGTTGGCGTCCCCGGTCTTCTGCGCCACCGTGAAGAAGCCCGTCCCGCTGATCGACATGTTGGTCGGCACGCTCGTCGAGACGACGTTGCCGGCGATCGTGTTCGTCAGCTGGGACTGGGCCAGAACCGAGCCGGCGACCTCGCGCTTGGGGGTCGTCTCGGACATCAGGTCCACGAAGCTGGTGTCGACGCGCTTGAACCCGGTCGTCTGCGAGTTGGCGATGTTCCCGGAGATGTTGCTGATGGCGTAGGACTGCGCCTGCAGTCCGGAGACCGAGGTCTGCAGGGCGGAAAAAAGATCCATGGCGAGCGATCCCGATGCGCGCCATCGCGGCCCGCAGATCCGGACGGCAGCAACCGCCGTGCCATCCTTAAGTCATTGATAAATCACGATCGGATCCGGCTTGGCCCGGCAGGCTTGGCAGCTTGGACGGACCGGGCCGGCAAATTCTGCCGCGCAGGGGCGTCACCGGCCCGCCTCGGGGTCTTCCGGCGTTTACGGCACGTTATTCGAACCCATGCCAACATCGCAGATGGGCGAGAGCATCGTCCCGGACGGTGGCCAGGGGCCTTCGGACACGGATGGTGCGATCGCTACTGGCTGGCGAATCGGCCCGGGTGAACGATCCGGGATGATGCGGCGGGTCCGGGCAGGGATCGGGCGCAGCGCGTCCTGCCCGAAAGTGCTTGGCGGGTACGGCTTTCGGGTCTCGGGATCATGCGGGCGAAACGGACGAGCCTCGTCCACATCATCTACTTCTCGCGCCTGAACCTGTCGTCGGACCCGGCCAAACGGTCCGAGCAGATCGGCGAGATCGGGCGGACGGCGCAGAAGAAGAACGAGTTCTCGGTGATCACGAGCTTCCTGATCATCGAGGGCAACTTCGCCTGCCAGGTGATCGAGGGCGAGCGCTCGTCGGTGCACGAGACCTTCGACCGGGTCAGCGCCGACAGCCGCCATCGCGACGTCCAGATCAGCGAGTGGCGGGAGATCGCCAAGCGCGAATTCGTCCATTCCTTCAAGAGCGCCCAGCGGAGCGCGGGCAACGACACCCTGTTCGCCAAGGCCAACCTGCTGCCCATGCTCCAGCGCGGCACACCGAAGGCCTCGGCGATCCACGGGCTGTGCCTGGCGCTCCAATCCGACGCGATGTCCCGCCAGGGCATCGATCACCTCTTCGTCTGAGCCGAGCGATGTCCGAGAGCGATACGCCCCCGATCCTCATCGTCGACGACCAGGAGAAGCTCCTGCGGCTCATCGTGATGCTGATGACCCGCATCGGTTTCCCGGACGTGGAGGGCGTCACCAGCGCCCCCGAGGCGCTGGAACGCCTGCGGCAGCGCCGCTACGCCCTGGTGATCTCCGACCTCGACATGGAGCCGATGGACGGGATCAGCCTCCTGCGCGAGATCCGCGCCGACGACGCGCTGATGAACACGCCGTTCATGCTCACCGAATCGTCCTTCGACTTCGAGGACATCAACCTCGCCCACCAGGCGGGGGCGGACGCCTTCATCCTCAAGCCGTTCGACATGGCGGTGCTGAAGACCAAGCTGAAGCAGGTACTCAACCGCAAGCCGCGCAAGCGCGAGGCGCCGATGGCGGCCGAATCGAGCCTGAGCGTGGAATTCCCGATGCTGGGGAAGTTCTGAGGACCGATCGAGATCCCGATGGCTTCGATGTGACCCGCGCCGTCATCGCGAGCGCAGCGCGGCCACCCAGGGTGGCCCACCGTTGAGGCGCGTGGCGTTACCGAACGGACGCCCCGGGGCGGCTCACGCCGCCCGCTTCTGGTAATCCTTCACGTCGGTGAAGCGCACCGCCGGGTAGCGTTCCTCCTCGTAGCGGAGGGAGAACGCGGTGGTCGCCATGAAGACCGGGGCCCCGTCGAGGTCCTTGGCCATGGCCGAGCCGTGGCTGTCCACGAACTTGTCGAGCTCGATCTCGGACTCCGACTCGATCCAGCGGCAGACCGAGAACCGCGAGGTCTCGTAATCCACCGGCAGGCCGTACTCGGCCTGGAGCCGCTCCTTCAGCACGTCGAGCTGGAGCGCACCGACCACGCCGACGATCGCCTGGCTGCCATCCTGGGGCACGAACACCTGGACGACGCCCTCCTCGCCCATCTGCTGGAGCGCCTCGCGCAGCTTCTTGGCCTTCATGGCGTCGGTCAGCTTGATCCGGCGCAGGATCTCGGGGGCGAAGCTCGGCACGCCGCGGAACACGATGTCCTCGCCCTCGGTGAGCGTGTCGCCGATCCGCAGCGTGCCGTGGTTCGGGATGCCGACCACGTCGCCGGCGAACGCCTCGTCGGCGATGGCCCGGTCCTGCGCGAAGAAGAATTGCGGCGCCGAGAGCGAGATCGGCTTGCCGGTGCGCACCAGCCGGGCCTTCATGCCCCGGTTGAGCTTGCCCGAGCAGACCCGCATGAAGGCGATGCGGTCCCGGTGGTTCGGGTCCATGTTCGCCTGGATCTTGAACACGAAGCCGGTCATGCGCGGCTCGCCGGGCTCCACGAGGCGCTTGTCGGCGTCCTGGCCCCGGGGCGGCGGCGCCACCTTGGCGAGCCCGTCGATGAGGTCGCGCACGCCGAAATTGCGCAGGGCCGAACCGAAGAACACCGGCGTCAGGTGACCCTCGCGGAACGCGTCGAGGTCGAAGGGCTTCAGGCCGCCCTCGGCGAGTTCCACCTCCTCGCGCCACGCGGCGGCGGCGCCGTTCTCGGTCAGCAGTTCGTCGAACAGCGGGTCGTCCGGGCCGGACACCGCGACCATGCCGGCATCCTCGGCCGCGTCGAGGCGGCGGACGCGGTTGGCACCGAGCTCGTAGGTCCCGGAGAAGTTGCGACCGGTGCCGATCGGCCAGGTGATCGGGGCGACATCCAGCGCCAGCGTCTTCTCGATCTCGTCCAGCAGCTCGAACGGATCGCGGGCCTCGCGGTCGAGCTTGTTGACGAAGGTGACGATCGGGATGTCGCGCAGGCGGCAGACCTCGAACAGTTTTCGCGTGCGCGCCTCGATGCCCTTGGCGGCGTCGATCACCATCACGGCCGAATCGACCGCGGTCAGCGTCCGGTAGGTGTCCTCGGAGAAGTCCTCGTGGCCGGGCGTGTCGAGCAGGTTGAAGACGCAGTCGCCGTACTCGAAGGTCATCACCGAGGTGACCACCGAGATGCCGCGCTCCTTCTCGATCCCCATCCAGTCGGAGCGGGTCGAGACCCGGTTGCGCTTGGCCTTGACCTCGCCGGCGAGCTGGATCGCGCCCCCGAACAGCAGCAGCTTCTCGGTGAGCGTGGTCTTCCCCGCGTCCGGGTGCGAGATGATCGCGAAGGTGCGCCGCCGCGCAACCGGATCGGCCGGCCTCGCTTCGGTCTTGGTCTGCATCAGCATGGAGCGAACGCTCTGGGTCGGCGGAGTGTGATGGTACGCGGCGCGTCAGTCGGACGGTCTCGGGATCGTGTAGCGGCAAGCCCCGGTATTGGCAAAGAACCGGGTGTCCCGGCCCGGCCCTTCAGACACGGTACAGGGACGCGCCGACACAGTCGCGCGGTCGCTTCACGCCCCGGCGAGGCCCCGATGTCGCGCGCCGCAACCCGTTGCCTGCTGGCCGCCGCCCTGCTCCTGGGCGGCGGCGCGCCCCTCTTCGCGGAACCGATTCCGCCGTCTCCCGCCGCGACCGACGCGGCCTTCCTGGACGCGCTCACCTGGGGCGCCTCGCCCTCGAGCTTCGCGCGGCTGACCGCCGAGGGACGGGCCCGCTGGCTGCAGGCGCAGCTGCATCCGCCCGCCGACTCGCGCCTGCCGACGGCCGCGCAGGCGCAGGTCGACGCGCTGACCCCGCAGGACAGCCTGTTCGCGCGCGCCCAGGCGCTCGACGCACAGGCCAAGGCCGCCAAGGACCTGCCGGATCCGGAGGCGAAGAAGGCCGCGCAGAGCGCGTTCCAGGCCGCGCTGAACGCCGCCGCCCGGGACGCCGCCTCCGCCTGGGTCCTGCGGGCGCTCTACAGTCCGGACCAGCTGCGCGAGCGGCTGACGTGGTTCTGGTTCAACCGGTTCAACGTCCACCAGGGCAAGTCGACCCTGCGGGCCGCGGTGGGCGACTACCTCGACACGGCGATCCGCCCGCACGCCCTCGGCCGCTTCCGCGATCTGCTCATGGCGAGTCTGCGGCACCCGGCGATGCTGCGCTACCTCGACAACGACGCCAACGCGGCCGGACGGCCGAACGAGAACTACGCCCGGGAGATCCTGGAGCTGCACACGATGGGTGTCGGCTCGGGCTACAGCCAGGGGGATGTCGAGGCGCTGGCACGGATCCTCACGGGGATCGGCATCGACCTGAAGACCGAGGATCCGAAGCTCCGTCCCGAGCACGCCGCCGACTTCCGCCGCGACGGCCTGTTCGAATTCAACCCGAACCGGCACGATTACGGCGACAAGGCCTTCCTCGGCGCGCGGATCCAGGGGCGCGGCTGGCCCGAGGTCGAGGAGGCGGTGGACCTGATCGCCCGCCAGCCCGCCACCGCGGCCAGCGTCGCGCGCGCCCTCGCCACCTACTTCCTCGGCCAGCCGCCGGACGCGGCGCTGGTGACCCGGCTGGCCGCCGTCTTCAGCCGCACGGACGGCGACATCGCGGCCGTGATGGCGGTGCTCGTGCACGAGCCGGCCCTCACGGCGGACCGGAGCGGCACCCTCAAGGATCCGGTGCGCTACGTCTTCTCGGCCCTGCGCATGGCCTATGACGGGCGCGTGATCCGCAATGCCGGCCCGGTTCTCGGCTGGCTGAACCGGCTCGGCGAGGGTCTGTTCAACCGATCGACCCCGGACGGATACCCCCTCGACGCCGCCGCCTGGAGCGGGCCGGGGCAGCTCGCGACCCGGTTCGAGATCGCCCGGCAGATCGGGTCCGGACCGGGCGGAGGAGCCGGCCTTCCCGGTGCTCGCCAACGGGCTCTA
>CAXTCV010000115.1:0-11676 GCA_964242725.1 uncultured Methylobacterium sp. | reverse complement strand
GCACGAACTCGGCGGGCGGCTTCATCCTGCCCAACGACCGCGTCGACGTGATCCGAACCCTCCGCGACGAGGCCAACGGGCGCGGCGGCACCGACGCCCAGTTCGCCCAGACGATCCTGACCGACATCCGCGTCCTGGCGATCGGCCAGCTGATCCAGGAGAAGAACGGCACCAACGTCGTCACGGGCGAGACCGCGACCCTGGCCGTCACCCCCGCCCAGGCCGAGACCCTGACCCTCGCCCAGAAGGTCGGTGCCCTGTCGCTGTCGCTGCGCAGCCTCGCCGATGCCGGGCATCCGCCCGAAGACACCCCTCTGGCCGAAACGCCCCAGGCGCAGATGCCCGAACCCGCCTTGACCGTGGTGCGCTTCGGCGTCGCGCGGCAGCAGACGCCGTGACCGCCATGATCGCTCCGCTGCCTCCCCTGCGCCAGAAGCGGCGCCCGGGCCGCCGTCCGGCCAGCATCCTCGCTTTCCTCGCCGCCCTGACGGCGCCCGCCCCCGCGCAGGAGCGTCCGATCCTCGGACCCGCGCCGGTCCTGACGGTCGGCTCCGCGGAGGCCGCCTCGACCCGCCGGGTCGAGCTGACCGCCGGCCGCTCCGTGATCGTGGACCTGCCGCGGGACGCCAAGGAGGTCTTCGTCGCCAACCCGGCGGTGGCCAACGCCGTGGTCCGCTCGACCCGCAAGGTCTTCGTGATCGGCATGGCCGACGGTGCGACCTCGATCTTCATCATGGATGCCGAAGGCCGCCAGATCGCCGCCCTCGACGTGACGGTGGCCCGCGACCTCAATCTCGGGACCCTGCGTGAGCTGCTCAACCAGAGCATCCCGGGCGGGCGGTTCGACGTCCGCTCCTCCGGAGCCTCGGTGCTGCTGTCGGGCTCGGTGAACGCGTCGGCGGATGCCCAGCAGGCGATCGACATCGCCAACGCCTTCGTGGGGCTCGGGAGCGCGGGCGCCGCCTCGGGGGCACCGAGCGGCGGCGTCGCGGCCGGCGCCCGGGGCGCGGTGATCAACAACCTCACCATCCGCAACAAGGATCAGGTGATGCTGCGCGTCACCGTGGTGGAGGTCTCGCGCAACGTCCTGAAGCAGTTCGGCATCAACCTGAACGGCAACTGGTCGGCGCTGAACCCGCTCGGCAACGCCACCACGTCCCCCGCGCTGAGCAATTCGCTGCCGTTCCCGATCACCGGCGGGACGACGCCCACCGGCAACCAGCTCCAGGCCTCGGTGAAGGCCGGGGGCTTCTCGCTCCAGGCGACGCTGAAGGCCTTCGAGCAGGCCGGGGTCTCGCGGGTCCTGGCGGAGCCGACGCTGACGGCGATCTCCGGCGAGGCGGCCAAGTTCCTGGCCGGCGGCGAGTTTCCGGTGCCCTCGGCCGCATCGAGCTGCGTCGGCGGCCTCTGCTCGGCCCCCGGCATCACCTTCAAGCCCTATGGCGTCGCCCTCAGTTTCACGCCCGTGGTGCTGGCCGACAACCGCATCTCCATCCGCGTCGCCACCGACGTGACCGAGATCGATCCCCAGACCAGCTTCAACTACACGAACGACGGCGTCACCACCGCCATCCCGGGCACCCGGGTCCGCCGCTCCGAGACCACGGTCGAGCTGCCCTCCGGCGGCGTGATGATGACCGCCGGCCTGATCCAGCAGGTCAACAAGCAGGCGATCTCCGGCCTGCCCGGCCTGATCAACCTGCCGATCCTCGGCGCCCTGTTCCGCTCCCGCGACTACCAGCGCATGGAGACCGAACTGATGATCATGGTCACCCCGTTCATCGCCCGGGTCATGGAGCCGAAGCAGGTCAGCCGGCCCGACGACAACTTCGTCGATGCCAGCGACGGCCAGGCGGTGCTGCTCGGCCAGATCAACCGCCTGTACGGCAAGGTCGCCCCCGCCGCCGCGGCCCCGCTCGGGCAGACCTATCGCGGCCGCGTCGGCTTCATCGTCGAGTAGCGAGCAGGATCGGACCATGACCGCACGTCATCCGCCCGCCCAGGGCCTCCGCCTCGGCAGCCTCCTCGCCGCCTGCGCCCTCGGCGCCCTGGCGACCGCCTGCAAGAGCGATCCGACCACCACAACCGGCGCGATCGAGGTGTCGGATTACCGCGCGCGCCATCCGATCGTTCTGACGGACGGCACCCGGAGCCTCGACGTGTTCCCCACGGGGGTCGGCCATCTCGATCCCCGCCAGACCGCCGATGTCGACGCCTTCATGCTGGAATACCGCCGCTACGGGCGGGGCGTCCTCCTGATGGAGGTCCCCCGGGGGGTTCCGCCCGCCCAGGCGGACGCCGTCGCGCGCACGGCGGCCACGCTGAGCCGGCTCGGCGCCCAGGACCGGGTCGGTGCCCGCGAGATCGCCGTCACCGGCTATGCGGTGACGGCGCCGAGCCTCGCCGCGCCGATCCGGCTGAGCTTCCAGCGCATGCAGGCCAAGGTCTCCGACGCCTGCGGGCTGTGGCCCCAGGATACCGGGACCAGCAACTTCGCCTTCGACTACAGCAACCGGCCCAGCTGGAACCTCGGCTGCTCGATGCAGGCGACCGTGGCCGCCCAGACGGCGGATCCGATCGACCTGGTGCGCGGCCGGCCCGAGGGCCGCATCGACACGGTCAAGCGGGTCCGGGATATCGGCCAGTTGCGCGATGGCAAGGATCCATCAACCACATGGCGGCAAGATGGGCAGACCGACGTCAAGTCCCAGGTCGGCCAATAGCCTCTCGGCCAATAGTCCCCACGCTTGAACCCGACGCCGCCTCCCGAACGCGAACCTGAAAGCGCCGTCATGGCAGACCAGTCCGAGACAACCGAGCGCACGATCGCCCCGGTGCCCCGGATCACCATCCAGGCGTTCTGCGAGACCAGCGAGACCGCCGCGATGATCGAGGGGGCGGCCCTCGACCGGCGCATGCAGAAGGCGCAGGTCAAGGTCCGGATGGGCGGCGGTGCCGCCGCCATCGAGGCGTACCGGCACGCGCCGACCCCCAACGTCATCCTGATCGAGACGCAGGGGCCGCGCTCGAAACCGGTCGAATGCCTCGACGCGCTCGCCGAGGTCTGCGACGAGGGCACCCGCGTCCTGGTGATCGGCCATCTCAACGACGTGACGCTCTACCGGCAGCTGATCCAGCGCGGGGTGTCCGATTACCTGATGGCGCCGGTCGAGCCGCTGACCCTGATCGCGGCGCTCTCCGACCTGTTCACGGCCCCGGGGGTCAAGCCGGTGGGCCGCACGGTGGCGGTCTACGGCGTGAAGGGCGGCATCGGCGCCTCGACGGTGGCGCACAACTTCGCCTGGGCGCTGGCCCGCGGCCAGGGCGTCCAGACGGTGATCGCCGATCTCGACATCGCCTTCGGCACCGCCTCGCTCAACTTCAACCAGGATCCGCCCCAGGGCATCGCCGAGGCGGTGTTCGCCCCCGAGCGCCTGGATTCCGCCCTGGTCGAGCGGCTTCTGTCGAAGTGCAGCGACAATCTGAGCCTGCTCTCGGCGCCCGCGAGCCTCGACCGCACCATCGACCTGTCGGAGCCGGCCTTCGATGCCCTGATCGAGTATCTGCGGGCGAGCGTGCCCTGCGTGGTGCTCGACGTGCCGCACCAGTGGAACGCGTGGTCGAAGCGCGTCCTCACGGCGGCCGACGAGATCCTGATCGTGGCGGGCCCCGACCTCGCCAGCCTGCGCAACGCCAAGAACCTCCTCGGCGCCCTCAAGCACGGGCGCCCGAACGACGCGCCGCCGCGGATCCTGCTCAACGGGGTCGGCGTGCCCAAGCGCCCCGAGATCGGCGCCGCCGAGTTCGCCAAGACCCTGGAGGCGCCGGTCGCGCTGACGATCCCCTTCGAGCCGACGCTGTTCGGCACCGCGGCCAACAACGGCCAGATGATCGCCGAGATCCAGGCCGGATCGAAGGTGGCGGAGCTGTTCAACGGCCTCGCGGCCGTGATCCTGGGGCGCGCCGAGACCCGGCGCAGCGGGCGCGCCAGCCTGCTGGAGCCGCTGCTCGCCCGGTTCGCCGGGACCAAGCTCGGCGGCACCAAGCTCGCCGGCGGGAAGGCCTCGTAATGCGGCAGGACCGCACCCCGGAGCCGGCCCATGTTCGGTAGGCGTCACACCGGCGGCGCTTCGGCCGCCCCCACCCCGCTCCCGAAGGCGTCGACCGCCGCTCCGGCGGCCCCGGCCCAGCGCGAGGCCGCGCCGGCCCCCAAGCGGCCCGAGCCGGTCGTCCCCGTGGTCGTCGAGGCCGCGCGCTCCGAGGATTACTACCGCACCAAGAGCCTGATCTTCGGCGCCCTGATCGAGGCGATCGACCTCACGCAGCTCTCGCGCCTCGACGCCGAGACCGCCCGGGAGGAGATCCGCGACATCGTCACGGAGATCATCGGTCTCAAGAACATCGTGCTGTCGATCGCCGAGCAGGAGGAGCTGCTCGACGACATCTGCAACGACGTGCTCGGCTACGGGCCGCTGGAGCCGCTGCTCGCCCGCGACGACATCGCCGACATCATGGTCAACGGCGCCAACCGGACCTTCATCGAGGTCAGCGGCAAGATCCAGCTGACCAGCGTCCGGTTCCGCGACAACCAGCAGCTGATGAACATCTGCCAGCGGATCGTCAGCCAGGTCGGGCGCCGGGTCGACGACGCCTCGCCGATCTGCGACGCGCGCCTGCCGGACGGGTCCCGCGTCAACGTGATCGCGCCGCCGCTCGCCATCGACGGCCCGGCCCTGACCATCCGCAAGTTCAAGAAGGACAAGCTCACCCTGGAGCAGCTCGTGCGCTTCGGGGCGATCTCGCCGGAGGGCGCGGAGGTCCTGAAGATCATCGGGCAGGCGCGCTGCAACGTCGTCATCTCGGGGGGCACCGGCTCGGGCAAGACGACGCTGCTCAACTGCCTGACCGCCTTCATCGAGCACGACGAGCGGGTCGTCACCTGCGAGGACGCGGCCGAGCTGCAGCTCCAGCAGCCGCACGTGGTCCGCCTCGAGACGCGCCCCCCCAACATGGAGGGCCAGGGCCAGGTCACCATGCGCGACCTCGTCAAGAACTGCCTGCGCATGCGGCCCGAGCGGATCATCGTCGGCGAGGTCCGCGGACCCGAGGCCTTCGACCTGCTCCAGGCGATGAACACCGGCCACGACGGCTCAATGGGCACGCTCCACGCCAACAGCCCGCGGGAATGCCTGTCCCGCATCGAGTCCATGATCTCGATGGGCGGATTCACCCTGCCCTCGAAGACCCTGCGCGAGATGATCTGCGGTTCGATCGACGTGGTGATCCAGGCTACGCGCCTGCGCGACGGATCCCGGCGGATCACCCACATCACCGAGGTGCTCGGCATGGAGGGCGACGTGATCACCACGCAGGATGTCTTCCTCTACGACATCCTTGGGGAGGACGCGAACGGCAAGCTGATCGGGCGCCACCGCTCGACCGGCATCGGCCGGCCCAAATTCTGGGAGCGCGCCCGCTATTACGGCCTGGAACGCCGGCTCGGCGAGGCGCTCGACGCCGCCGAGGTCGTGGACCGGAGCTGAGGCGGATGCCGGACCTGCCCGTCGCCGCCGCATCGAACCTTCCGATCGCCGCGGGCCTCATCGGCATCGCGGTGGCGGCGGTCGCCTACGTGGCGGTCCTGCCCCTGCTCGGCGGCGAGCGCCGGGCCAGCAAGCGCCTGAAGGCGATCAGCGCCTCCGCGTCCGGGGCGGCTCTGCGGGGCGTTGCGGTCAACCGGCGCGAGCAGGTCGCCAAGACGCTCAGCGAGATCGAGGCGAAGGCCAAGGGGGCGTCGAAGGCCTCGGTGGAGCTGAAGCTCGCCCGGGCCGGCCTCGATTGGACGAAACGGACCTTCTACACGGTCTCGGGCCTCAGCGGCGTGATCTTCGGCCTGCTGCTGTTCGTGGTCACCGACAGCCCGCTGGCCGGGGTCGGGGCCGCCTTCGCCGGGGGCCTCGGCCTGCCGGCGCTGCTGCTGCGCCGTCTGCGGCTCAAGCGGATCGCCAAATTCAACGCGGAACTGCCCAACGCCGTCGACGTGGTGGTGCGCGGCATCCGAACGGGCATCCCGGTCGGGGATTGCTTCCGCATGGTCTCGCGGGAGGCCGAGGAGCCGGTCCGCAGCGAGTTCAAGAACGTCGTGGAGACCCAGACGCTCGGCCTGTCGCTCGGCGAGGCGGTCACCCGCATGTTCGAGCGGGTGCCCACCCCCGAGGTCAACTTCTTCGTCATCGTGATCAACATCCAGCAGCAATCGGGCGGCAACCTGTCGGAGGCGCTGAACAACCTCTCCGTGGTGCTGCGCGACCGGGCCAAGATGCGCGGCAAGATCCAGGCGATGAGCATGGAGGCCAAGGCCTCGGCCTCGATCATCGCCTGCCTGCCCTTCGCGGTGGCGGGCATCACCTCTCTGACCAGCCCCGACTACATCTCGCTGCTGTGGACGACCGATATCGGCAAGATCGCCCTCGTGGGCGCGGCGATCTGGATGTCGATCGGGATCTTCACGATCAAGAAGATGATCGCCTTCGACTTCTGAGACCCGCCCAATCCCGTCCTGTCCATTCGGAGACGTTCACGACCGACGGATCTGAAGACCTCCCCCGCCGGGCCGTCCGCGAGGCCCGGCGCGCCCCTCCCCGGAGCCCGTCCCATGATCGACGACATCGCCGCGAAGCTGTTCAATCCCCGGTTCATGGGCACGCTGCTGACCGCCGTCGCGGTGGCGGCGACCGCCTTCGCGGTGGCGCAGCCGTTCTTCGAGACCGACAAGCTCGCCAAGCGGATGAAGCTCGTCGGCGACGAGCGCGAGCAGATCCGCCGGCGCGAGCGCGCGCAGGGAACCCGGACCGTGACCCGGGCCACGCTGCGCGTCGAACCCAAGGCCTACATGAAGTCGATCGTCGAGCGGTACCAGCTGCAGCGCTGGCTCGCCACCGACACGGCCAAGCGCAAGCTGATGCAGGCCGGCTATCGCGGCCAGGGGGCGGAGACCGCGTTCCTGTTCTTCCGCCTCGTCGTGCCCGTCGCCTCGCTGATCGGCGCGCTGTTCTACCTGTTCGTGCTGGAGGCGCTCGACGTCTCCTACCTCATGCGGTTCGGGCTGATGATCGGGGCCGCCTACGTGGGCATCAAGGCGCCGGAGCTGTTCCTCGTCAACGCTGCCAAGAAGCGCCAGGCGGAGATCCGCAAGGCGTGGCCGGACGCCCTCGATCTCACGCTGATCTGCGTGGAATCGGGCATGGCGATCGAGCACGCGTTCCGGAAGGTAAGCACCGAGATCGCGACCTCATCGGTGGTGCTGGCCGAGGAACTCGCGCTGATGACCGCCGAGATGTCGTTCCTTCCGGACCGACGCCAGGCCTACGAGAACCTCGTCCTGCGCACCGGGCTGGATGCCGTGAAGGCGGTGGCGACCGCCCTGAGCCAGGCCGAGCGCTATGGCACGCCGATCGGTCAGGCGCTCCGGGTCCTCGCCCAGGAGAGCCGAGACCAGCGCATGACCGAGGCCGAGAAGAAGGCGGCCGGGCTGCCGCCCAAACTCACCGTGCCGATGATCCTGTTCTTCCTGCCGGTGCTGTTCGTGGTCATCATCACCCCGGCCGTGATCCAGATCATGCGGGCGCAGTGACGGTCCGGGTGACCGCCGGTCAGCGGATGCGGCCCGGGCGGGTCGGCTCGAACACGATCCGGCGGTGATAGGCGCACCAGCTCTTGCCGTCGGCCGCCGGCGCGCCGCAGCAGATGGCGCGGTCGTTCGGCTCGCCGATGATGTACTTGCACACGAAGGCGCCCGACTGCGCGAAGGGCACGCGCAGGTCGGCGGACGGCTCCTGGACAGTCTCGGCATCGCCGATCTGGGACATGCGGACGAGTTGATTCATGGTATCGATCGGCTCAAGATGCATCCTGCTCGGTGGGTGCAGGCCCCGGCTGGGGGGAGGGTGGAACGCCTTTCTTCCGGCAGCGACCCCGTCCCGCGTGCGGCTAAGCGGCGTCCGGGGTGACCGCGCGTTGCCGGCCTCGGTGACCGACGCGAATGGCGTCATCATGTTGTCGTAACTGGGGTTACGGCAACTTAAAACAAGACCAACCTGCACGCGCTGCATCGGAGAACGGTGCAGGAAGCGTAGCTCGCCGAGACCGGCGCCGGGTCCATTGGCATTCGGCGAGACTGACGAATCCGCCCGAACGGTCCGACTCGGGACAGGCCCGGGCGTGCAAGCCGCTGCGACCTGTGGTTTGCTGCGCGCTCTCGCGAACAGAGCCGGACCCGCCGACCATGGCCCACGCGCCCCTCGTGTCACCCGACTGGCTGCACGACCGCCTCGCTGCCCCCGACATCGTGATCCTCGATGCCTCCTGGTACCTCCCGGCCGCCGGGCGCGACCCCGAGGCCGAGTTCCGCGCGGCCCACATCCCCGGCGCCCGACGCTTCGACCTCGACGCCATGAGCGACACCGAGTCGAGCCTCCCGCACATGCTCCCCCGCCCCGAGGTCTTCGCGGCGCGAATGCGGGCGCTCGGCATCGGCGACGGCCAGCAGATCGTGGTCTACGACGGCCAGGGCCTGTTCTCGGCGCCGCGGGTCTGGTGGATGCTCAAGGCCTTCGGCGTGCGCGACGCCCTGGTGCTGGACGGCGGCCTGCCGGGCTGGATCGCCGCGGGCTATCCCACCGAGGACGGCACGCCGCATCCGCACGCGCGCCGGCACTTCACCGCACGCCTCGACCACGGGGCGGTGGCGGATGCGGACGACGTCGCCCGCGCCCTGGAGAGCGGCTCGGCCCAGGTGGTCGACGCCCGCTCGGCGACGCGGTTCCGTGGCGAGGAGCCGGAGCCCCGCTCCGGCGTCCGGCCCGGGCACATGCCCGGCGCCGCCAACCTGCACTACGCGGCGCTCCAGCACGACGGCCGCATGAAGAACCCTCAGGAATTGGCGGCCGTCTTCGCGGAGAACGGCGTCGATCCGGACCGCCCGATCGTGACCACCTGCGGCTCGGGCGTGACCGCGGCGATCATCGCCCTGGCGCTGGAGACGATGGGCCGCCCCGCCCGCGGCCTCTACGACGGCTCCTGGTCGGAATGGGGCGCCGATCCGGCCCGCGCCGTCGCGACCGGCGCCTGAGAGACGGGCCGAACGTGGGTCTCGGGAGACGGACGCTCGGAGCGACGACCTCATCCTGAGGTGCCTGCGCCAGCGGGCCTCGAAGGAGCCCTCCAGGGATCGCGCGGCCGGCTGGAGGCCTCCTTCGAAGCGGCTGCGCCGCACCTCAGGATGAGGCGAATGGGGGGATCGCCCGGGGACGGCCGCCGCCGGCCCGCTCGGAATTCCGATCGATCGCCGGTTTTGATCCAGAACCGCGGCGCACCTTTCCGCAGCCCGCCAGGATCCCGACGCCGCCTCTCGAACAGGGGACGGATGCGCGGACAGGCCAAGCGGCACCTCCGGTCAACCCGGCGGCACGCGGCTTCGCGAAGCTCCCTTGACCGTCGCGCGATCGATTTCGATATATCGATTGCGCCTGCGGTTGGGCGCTCTACGGAGAAAATCATGCCGCTTCACGACACCACAGCCCTCTCGGGCACCATCCAGCACGTCTTCGCCCATCGCTTCACCATCGAGGCGGACGGCGAGACCCACTTGGTCGATCTCGGTCCGAAGGGCGCGGACGCGTTCGCGCCGGTGACCGGGCTGCACGTGACCCTGGAGGGCGAGCGTCGCCCCTCGGAGATCAAAGTCACGCGGATCTCGGCCGAGGGCCGGGACCCGGTGGAGATCCACCACAAGAAGCCCCATCACGCCCCCGGCCCCAAGACGGCGGATCCGCGTCCGGACGTGGCGGCGGATCCGGAGCGTGCCCGCGCGGCGGCGATATCCGCCGGCTGGACGGTCGCCGACGGGCCGCGCCGCAAGCCGAAGCACTTCGAGGTCCTGGCGCGCCGGGGCGACGGGGCGGCGACGGAACTGCACGTCGATTTCGCCGGCGCGATCTACAAGGAGAAGTCGGCCGACCCCGCGAAATGGGCCTCGCTGGCCTGAGGGCCATTCCCGGGGGCACAGCCCCCGGCCCCGGCACGCCGCATCGGTGATCGGTGCGGCGTGCCGGTCAGACCCCGTCCGCTGATGAGGTCCGGGCCGGCGGCCGGCGCCCGGACCTGTCGCGTTTCAGGCCGCCTGCAGGGTGCGGCGCTTGTCGACGGCGCTCCACTGCATCAGCCCAACCATGACGATGATCGTCGCGACGTAGACGAGCCCCTGCAGGGCGGTCGGCCGGTCGGTGTAACCGACGAGCGCATGCAGGATGCGCCCCGGCCAGGACGTCTCGGCGATCAGCCCGGAGCTGTTCCAGAGGGTGTGGCCGAGGATGTCGACCACGCCGGCATTGGCGAGGAACTGGGCGGCCTGCGCGGCGAGCCCGGCCGCGAGGAAGACGATCAGCACGCTGGTCACCGAGAACACGTAGCGGCTCGGGATCGAGGCGAGGCCGAGATAGGTCACCGCCGAGAGGAGGATTCCCGCCCCGATGCCGGCGAACGCGCCGAACTGGATGTCGGCCCCCGACGTACCCGAGGCGACGAGGCCGTAGAGGAACAGCACCAGCTCGGCGCCCTCGCGCAGGATCGCTGCGCCGATCACGATCGACAGGGCCGCGGCCTCGCGCTCGCCCGAGCGCACCGCCGCGCCGGCCGCGCGCAATTCGCCGGCGAGTTCCTTCCCGTGCTTGCTCATCCAGGTGTTGTGCCAGATCAGCAGCAGCACGGCGACGATCAGCACCGCCGCGTTCAGGATGTCCTGCCCGCTGCCCTCGAAGGCGTTGGAGATCCGCTCCGCGAACAGGGCGACGAGACCGGCCCCCGCCAGCCCCCCGGCGACACCGAGCAGGACCCAGCGCATGCGGCCGGGAATGCCGCGGGTCGCCGCCAGCACGATCGAGATGATGAGGCCGGCCTCGATGACTTCGCGGAAGGCGATGACGAAGGCGCCGATCATGGCGGTCTCCCAAGGTTGCGGACAGTTGCAGTGCGGCGCGCGGACCGCGCTACCAGATCCAGAACATGAGCACCCAGTTGACCACCGACAGGGCGGCCGCCCCGGCGATGCAGGCCGCGGCCCCGGCCTGCCGGAGGCCGCCGGCGCTGAGGCCGGCGACGCGCCAGGCGAGCCAGACGCTCCACAGGCTCGCCCCGGCCAGCAGGCCGACGCGCATCTCCGCCACGCAGGGGATCACGATGCCGTCGCCCCGCAGGAACGTGACGGTGAGCGCCGACAGGCCCAGGAAGACGCCGCAGCCCGCCACCGGGATCAGCGTCTGCGTCAGGTGGTGAAAGCGCCGGGTCGACCAGCCCCCGAGGGCCAGGGTCGCTAGCGCCACGATCCCCGACAGGGCCAGCCCGAGGATCACCGTAGCGGCCCCGATATAGGCCAGGAGCAGCCCGCCATCGAGGAGCGTCATGACGTCGCTGCGGTCGGGATAGTTCGTCAGCACGAACCACGGCGCGGAGGTTTCCAGCGGCCAGGTGTCCCCCCGGTCGATGAGCCAGGTGGCGGCCCATTGCTTGGCCGCGACGTACCAGGGGCTCGCCGACCACTGGAAGGCGCCCACCGCCAGGGCCAGCATGCCGAACAGGATCAGAACGGTCTGGTTGAGATCCGGCTCGGTGCCGGCCACG
>CAXTCV010000114.1:5142-11699 GCA_964242725.1 uncultured Methylobacterium sp. | reverse complement strand
CCTGCCCGACAACATCGACGCGCATCGGCCCCAGATCCTCGAACGGTTCCGCGCTGCGCTGGCCGTGTCGGGCCCGCCGCCTGTGATCGCCGCGTGAAGATCCTCCACATCGCGCCCCATCTCGGCGGCGGCGTCGGCAAGGCGCACGCGACCGTCACGGAGGCGGAGCGGCGGGACGGTTCTTCGATCCGGCGCAGCTACGTCCTCCTGGAGGCGCCGCGCGACACGACCTATGCCGAGCGGGTCCGAGCGAGCGGCTGCGTGCTCCACGTGTCGCCGGATCCGGCCGAGATCGCCGCGCTCGCCGCCGAGGCGGACATCGTCCAGATCGAGTGGTGGAACCATCCGCGTCTCTATGGTCTGCTCGCCTCCGAGGTTCTGCCGGCGCTGCGGCTCGTGCTCTGGACACACATCTCCGGGCTCGCCGCACCGCTCATCCCCAGACGTCTCGTCGAGACCGCGGACCACGTGCTGTTCACGTCGCCCTGCTCCCTCGACGCGCCGAACCTGAAGGGCGAGATCCGGGCGAGACCCGGCGTATTCGGCGTCGCCAACAGCGGCTTCGGCTTCGACGGCATCGTGCGGGCGGACCGTGCGCCCGGAACGCCGCTGCGCTGCGGCTATATCGGGACCCTCGACTTCGTGAAGTTGCATCCGCGGCTCTTCGATTTCCTCGACGCGGTCGAGAGCCCGATCAGCGTCGGCCTGTGGGGGGAGCACGATCCGCAGGGGCCCGTCGCCGCCAGGGCGGCCGCGATGCGCCGACCGGGCCGCGTGCGTTTCGAAGGCTATGCCGACAGACCAGCCCGTGTGCTGGCTGACCTCGACCTGTTCGTCTACCTCCTCGCGCCGGGGCATTACGGCACCGGCGAGAACGCCCTCGTCGAGGCCCTGTCGGCAGGTGCCGTCCCGATCGTCTGGGGCAATCCGGCCGAGGCGGCGATCGTCTCAGACGGCGAGACCGGCCGCGTCGTCCGGTCGGGCGAGGATTTCGTCGCGACGATAGCCGAGTTGTCGGCCGCACCCGCCCGCCTCGCGCGGTTGAGCGCTGCGGCCCGGATCGAGGCGGCCCGGCGCCACAGCCCGGTGGCCACCGCGCGTGCCCTGGCGGATGCCTACCGGGTCGCTCTGTCGGGCATGAAACGCAGCCGCCCGTTTCATGAGATTCTCGGTCTCCACGCGCGGGCCTGGTTCGAGTCCTCGGTCGCCGAACTGATGAGCGAGGGGGCCGTGCGGCTCGTGGCCTCGCTGGCTGCCGCCAAGGGCAGCCTCGCGCATTTTCGCGCCTGTTTTCCGGCCGATCCCAGCCTCGCCGGCTGGATGCCCGCCGCATCTCAGGTCGGCGGGTACAGCCCCGTCAAGAGTTCGGGCTCGCTGATCACGAGGTTCGGCGCGTAGCCCCGATCCAGGCAGGTCTGCCGGTCCGATTCCCGGGCCAGGAAGACGATGGTGCTCTCGGGCGGGCCATCCTCCGGCGGGCTGGCGCCGGCGTTCAGGGCGATGCGATCTTCGAGACCGACCTGGCGCAGGAGCGGGATGAGGTGAGCGGCCGCGTCGACCCCGACGAGTTCCAGGCGCTCGACCCCGCCGATCGCGTTGGCAAAGCGTGCCAGCTTCTGCATGACGAGCATCAGGGGCAGGCGCTCCATGCCGGGTATGTTGCGCACCAAGTCAGGATCGCGATAGCCCAGGCGGCAGGCGATGTCATACGCGTTCATGTAGTCGCCGCGGTCCAGCCAGAGTCGCAAGGCGACCCTCATCCGTTCGGCGATGAACCGATCGATCATCTCCTGAACGGCTTTCCGGTTCTCATCCGCGAGCGACACGCCGTTGCGCTGGAGTATCGTGTAGACAAAATATTCGAGGCCGCCGCGATAGGTGTCCCATCCGGTCATCACCTCCTCGATACCGGCTTGGTTCCGGTTCGCCCGGACCGACGTGTTGATTACCGAGCGATAGTAGGGCGCCCTCAGGAAGGCGATCTGTCCCTGTCCGATCGTGCCGGCAAGGAACACGAACGCCCAGAAACAGAAACGCGGCCAGGTCATGATGCGGCGTACGGCGTCGGCACGGTAGATGACGATCTCCGGAAAGATATGGCGGTCGATGATCAGGTTGAGGAGTTCACCTTCCTGGCCAGGTCCATAGATGACGTCCCTGTCTATGGTGAAGAAGTCGCTGACGGGCCGCTTGGCGACATCGTCGTAGAGCTGCCACGGGGCATAGGCGGCCCGAACGTCCGGATGGGCCGTCAGGAAGGCCATAGCCTCCTCGACGGCGGCCGGGTCCAGGAGGTCGTCGTCTGCGAGGTACAGGACGTAGCGACCGCCGGCGCGATGAAAGGCGGTGAGCAGGTTCGGGCCGCCACCCTTGTTCTCGGTTTGACGATAGTAGCGGATCGGGAGCCCGAGACCGGCGTGCCTGCGCACGACCGCCTCGGTATCGTCGGTCGAGGCGTTGTCGGCGATGAGGATCTCGTAGGGAAAGCTGAACCTCCAGGTCTCGGCGGCTTGGCTGAGCAGATACGTGAGGAAATCTGCCCGGTTGTAGGTCGGCAGACAGATGCTGAGGAGAAGATCGGACATAGGCAGCTCGTGTTAGCCGGTCCCGGCCGTCGCTCACGGGGCCCGCGGGCAAGGGATCAGGGCCTCAACCCCTCGATCTGGTCTCCTCGGCGCACCATACAGGCGACTCCGGCGCCGTAGACCTCGGATATCGTCGCGGGAGAGCTCCTCGCGATTCGAGGGACTGCACTCCGCGCGTCAGTCTGATGATCGGGGACTGCGCACGATCTGTCGATGCGAAATCATGAGCCTGCGCCGGAAGACACAATCTGTGTGTCGCGGCGGCGCAACGGCCTCGGAGCATGCGCCAGGCATGGTATCGGCGCCGCTCCGATCCTCTTCGCACCGCCCCGCAACCCGCGTTCGATCCCGTTCGGGCACAGGGTCGGGACCGGCCCGACCGGCCCTCATGCGGCACCGGCGGGAGGGGCCATGGCGGGCGCGACGACATCGACCGCGCGATCGAATCCCTGCCGGTGCAGCCCGCGAAGCGGGCCGGATCGTAGAGCGCGGGCTCAAGCCGGCGGCGAGACGGGGACCGCATCTGCGGCCATGCCCCGGACCAGACCGCTTGCGTCCATCACGTCCGCCCGGCCTGATCGGCCATCGCGGCGGCGGCGGCCCCGAGCCCCCACCGCACGAGTTCTTGAGCGTCCCGGGCCGTCCTGGCCTCCGCGTAGCAGCGCAGTTCGGGGGCGTTGCCCGAGGCGCGGAAATGGATGGTCCGTCCCCCGTCCAGCCCTATCCGGATCCCGTCCTGCTGATCGACATCCTGCGGCACACCGACCGGCCGCAGGAAATCGGTCCGGAAGGCGGCCTCGCGGAGCCGTTCGAGGAAGGCGCCGCTCCGCTCCGAGGGCGTGTCGGGCAGCCGGTCGCTGGCCATCTCCCCCGCATCGAGCGACGCCACGAGATCGGCCAGCGACGTGCCGACCGCGCGCGCCGCGGCGAGGGTCGCCAGGATCGGGAGCATGGCGTCCCGGGTCGGCAGGGCGGGCAGGACCCGACCGTCGCGGGCGATGTCCGACCCCAGCAGGAAGCCGCCATTCGCCTCGAACCCGACAACGGTCCCCGCCCCGGCGACCTTCGCCTGCCCCATGCCGGCGATGACGTAAGGCGACCCCACCCGGGTGCGCACGACCTGCCGGAAGCCCCCCGACCGCTCGAGGGCCGAGCCGGCGGTCACCGGCACCACGACCGCGTCGGCACCGAGGAACCGCGCCGTGATCAGCCCGAGGACGTCGCCCCGCAGGATCCGCCCCGCGCCGTCCGCGATCAGCGGCCGGTCGGCGTCGCCGTCGGTGGTCACGAGGGCGTCGTAGGCGCCGGCCGCCATGACCGCGGCGATGAAGGCGATGTCCTCCGGGCGATGCGCCTCGGTGTCGATCGGCACGAAGGTGTCGGACCGGCCGATCGGCGTCACCCGCGCCCCGAACCCGGCGAGCAGGTCGGTCAGCAGATCGCGGGCGACCGAACTCTGCTGGTAGACCGCGATGCGCAGGCCCTCCAGGATATCGGGCGCGAAGGCCGCGCCGTAGCGCTGGCGGTAGCGCGCGACGGCGCCGGGTTCGGGCGCGGCCGGGGGGGAGTCCGGCACCGCGCCGACGGCTGCGACGTCCCCGAGGGCCGCCAGGATGGCCGCCTCGTCGGCCTTGGTGATCTCGCCGTCGGGCCGGTAGAATTTGAGGCCGTTGCGGTCCTCCGGGATGTGGCTGCCCGTGACCATGACCGCGCAGGCGCCGCGCCGCATCGCCTCGAGGGCGAGCGCCGGCGTCGGCAGCGCGCCGCAATCGATCGCCGTGAAGCCGGCCGCGGTCGCGGCGGCCGCCACCGTCGCGGCGATGCCCGGGCTGCTGTCGCGCAGGTCGCGTCCGATCACGACCTCTCGACGGCCGCCCTCCGCCGGGACGGATCGGAGGAACGCGCGGGCATAGGCGTAGCTCGGCCCGCCGACGAGATCCGTCACGAGCCCGCGCAGGCCACTGGTTCCGAATTTCAGACTGCTCACGGCGATACCAACGGCCCGGACGGAGATGATCTTCCACGACTGATGCCGCGAATCACCCCCAATCACAATGGCCGATCCGCTGCGGCGCGGCCTCGACCGGGCAGACATATCATTGCCCCATGGACCGACAGGGCCCTAGACCAATCCCCGCGCCCGGAACAGGTCGGCATGACGGTCGAGATCCAAGCCAACCTCAGCGCCAACACCCTCGTGCTGTCCGAGAAATTCCGGCGCTACTCCACAGGCCGCATCCTGTTCACCGGCGAGGGGGCCCGCGTCGAGATCGACGGGCCGGTGACCAGCGGCGACATCGCCCTCGCCATCGGCTCGCACGCGACGGTCACGATCGGTCCGGACTGCGTCATCGGTCGGCTCAGCCTGAACGCGTTCAGCGCGGGCGCACGGATCGACATCGGACGCGAGGTCGGCTTTGTCGGCGTCGTGAACCTCGGCACGCACGAGGGCGGCCGGATCAGGATCCGCGCGCGCAGCCTCCTCGCCGGCGATACGGTCTTCAGCGGCTCGGATTTTCACGGGATCTACGACGTCGCCATCGGCGGGCGCATCAATTCGGCCCGGGATATCCAGGTCGACGAGCACGTCTGGGTCGGGGCCCGGGCGATGGTGCTGAAGGGCGCGAGCATCGGCCGCGACCCCATCGTCGGCACCGGCTCGATCGTCACCGGCAGCTTCGGGCCCAACAGCCTGATCGTCGGCAACCCGGCCCGGGTCGTGCGCGCGGGCATCTGCTGGCGGCACTGACGCGCGGCGCCGGGCCGTCGGACGCACGCGCCTCCGCCGAGCCGGTTGCCACGCCGGCGGCGCGCGCTTTAAGGACGTTCGGGACTGCTACGGGCATTGTCCGGCCTCCGCACAATCGCATCGCGAAATTTTGTGAGGAACGGTCGCGGTTCGACGCCCTCGGTTCGGCCTCGGCGACAGGGGGAATGCGTCCGCCGCCAACAGGATCGAAGTGGGCCCGCCCGGCCCGGGATATCGGCCTCGGCCGGCGTCGATACCGGGGCGGCCCGATGATCCGCCACACTCCTTTTGCGGTTCGACCACCGAACGTCGCCGCCCGAGCGCGATGCCGGCCTCCTGGCGCTGATCGCGCTCTGCGACCAAGTCGGGGAGGTGGACTCGATCGCGTTCGGTCCGGATGCGGACCCGCAGGTCCGGGCGCAGGGCTTCACGCACGTCTTCACCGTCGTCTCCGGGAGTGAGCGGCGCATGACGCGTTCCACGCGCTTCCGGGCTACGCGGCCGCGCTCGAACCGCTGCGGGCCGCGGAGGCCGTACGGGTCGCCACCCCGGACTCCAGTGCGGGACGGTGAGAGGCGGTTCCGGCGGCGCGGCCGCCGCCCGATTGTTGCCCGTCCTCGCGCAGACCGATTGACGTTGCGAACGGCTTATGGCCAAGCCCTTCTCCGCGACAGCTTTTCGAGAACGGGACGATGGCAGGAGACGACACGCTGGCGAAAGCCCTGGCCGATGTGCGTCAGCGGCGGGCTGATCTCCAGGCCGATTACGAGCGCATCCAGAGCGAGTTGAACAAGCTCCGGACGGCGGAGCGATCCCTGGCGGTGATCGTCGAGGGCGCCGTGCCGGAGGAGATGGACGCCTTTTCCGGTCCCGAACCCTCGGACGAGGCCCCCGGTCGCCCCCGACGTGCCACCGGCCGCGGCAGCCGCGGGCCGCGGACGAACTCCGCGAAGGGGCGCTTGAAGGCGCTCCTGGAAGAGACGGGGGCGCAGGGCCTGTCGCACGCCGAGATCGAGCGGCGCCTGCCCGACGTGGCGGCCAACACGCTGAACACGTATCTCAGCATGATGGTCACCGGGGGCGAGGCGGTGCGCAGGGGCGACTTCTACGTCGTCGCCACGCCGGCCCCCCGGTCGGACGAAGACGCCCCGACCGACGACGCGTCGGACGAGAGCTAGGGCCTCGTCCCGACTATCGGGCACGGTCCACGCCCCGCTGACGGT
>CAXTCV010000114.1:0-5042 GCA_964242725.1 uncultured Methylobacterium sp. | reverse complement strand
GACGTCGCAGGCGCTGGCGGAGCAACAGCAGGAGGAGAGCGGGCACGGCCAGGATGAGCCCGACGCCGAGGATGCCGATCTGGCCGGCGAGGTGCCCGTAGAGACCGCCCGTCACGCCGTCGCGCCACGACGCCACCGCCATGCCGACGGTCGCCAGAAGGAGACAGAGGGGGGCCTTGAACCACCACGGGACAGCCTTGGCGAGGCTCGGCTCGGCGGCCGGAGCGCCCGCAGCGGGAATGGCCGTCTCCTGGCCCAGGAGCATCGCCATCTGGTCCTCGAAGTCCTGCTGCGCCGAATAACTTCGCTGCAACGGCGTCGCCGACGTCTCATCCCGACCGCCCGGGGGCGCCGCGGCCGCCGGCGTCGCCCCCTCCGTGAGCGGGCCCGGGATCGCGGCCTCGGCGGCGACCATCAGGCGGGCCTCGTGCCGGCGCATGAACAGCCACAGCGCCACCGCCCCGAGCAGGACGAAGGCCAGCAGGCCGAGGCCCACCGGCCCCATGACGTTCTCGATCGACCGCCCGCACAGGTAGGCGCCGAAGCCCATGATCGCGGCCCAGGCCACGCCGCCCAGCGCGTTGAACGCCATGAAGCGGCGCGCATCGAGCTTGTTCACTCCGGCCAGCACCGCCGCATAGGCGCGTAGCATCGCCGTGAAGCGGCCGAAGAACACGATCTTCCCCCCGTGCCGGCGGAAGAGATACTGGCCGAGCTTGAGCCGTCCGTGGTCGAGGCCGATGAGGTGGCCTTTCCGGAGCAGCAGCGGCAGGCCCCAGCGGCGGCCGACCCAGTAGCCGGCATTGTCCCCCAGGATGGCGGCGGTCGCCGCGATCGCCACCACGACGGCGATGTTGATGTTGCCGGTGCTGCCGGCATAGGCCGCCGAGGTCAGCAGAACCGTCTCGCCCGGCAGGGGCAGCCCGGCGCTCTCCAGCGTGATGATGATGAAGATGGCGAGATAGCCATAATGCGCGATCAGGTCGGTGATCGGCAGATCGTGCAAGAAAGCCACCGGCGCCCCTTCGGTTCAGAAAGCGTGGACGGTTGGCTCCGGGAAGGTGGCGGGACTGAGGCGCGGCGACTCGCGTACGCAACTGTTGCCGACGGGTTCGACGCCCGTGCCTCCGTCCGGCCTCCAGCGATCCGGTTCGCCGACAACGTGAAAGGATATGCAGCCCGGCCTTGTCATTCCCGACAACCGGACGACGTCTGCGAACCCGACCCATCAAGCCGCTAGGTCCTACGGGAGAAGAGGGCTGCCGCGCTCCGTCATCGGCCTCCGTCATCGGCCTCCTGCTTCGAGCCCGTAAGGCCGAGCCGGAGACCGACAGGGCATGGCCGAACCACGTCGGTCGCCGCGATGCGCGACGGCTTGGCGCCGCGCGCGGTGCCGCGATGGCCTAGCCCTGCATCTTGCTTACCACATGCTTGAGCAGGAACAGCCCAATAGCTGTCGCCGTGATGCCAAACATAAGAACGTAGAGATAATCGATTTGCAGCCCGGCATACGGGTAGTATGCAGAACGCACCCATTCGGCGGCTTGTAACGCCGGATTGAATTTCATCCAGTAATATGCTTGCTCCGGGAGAAAGCTTGGCATGAACATGACGCCGCTGGAGACGTACAAAACGATGCTGAAAAGGGCGTAGCCGATCATCCAGCCAGGAAAAAAGCCGATGATGGCCACGTTGATGGTCCCAACGCCGATCCCGAGGATGATGGCGGCCACGTAGCCGCCGACGGCAGTGAGCGGTTGTGAGGGAACTGGACTCACCCCGATCGCGAGGAGTACCGAGCTGACGAGAATGAGAGCGAGAAATCCCGTCACGATCTCGACGAGGATGCGGGAAAATATCAGATCGAACAGCTTGACCTGAGGATAGTAAGTCAGTGGCCGGTTCATTATGACCGACTTCATGACTTCGCGAGAGATGTATTGAAACACCAGAACTGGAACTGCCCCGGTCGCGAAGAACAGCGCCCTCTCGTCCCCGAGCGGCGCCGGTATCTTCTGGAAAGTGTAGATGGCGATGAGCATGAAGATGTGGACGCAGGGCCACAGGACCACCACACCATAGCCCCAGATCGAGGCTCCGAATCGGGTGCGCATGTCGCGCAGGATCAGCGCGTACAGGACGTGCAGATACGATTCGAGCGGGCTCCTCGGTGCTTGAGCCTGCGGAGAGACGGACATGGGACCAATCCTCGATTCGAACCGGGCATCGCTGAAAAGATGGGCGAAACTGCGTTGGTGCGATATCGGCAGGTCATGGCGGCGGCCCGAGGGGGCTCGCAGCGCCGCCGGCGGCGCTGCGATGCGCCGAACCAACGGAGAATGGTCATCCGAACCGTCGGCACATCGTTTGCCGCCGCCATGCGGATGCTCCCGTCCGATCCCCTCCCCGCTCGGGAGGCGCTTTGTGTGGATGCGGCCCACATTCGCGGACCGCGGCCTCGCCACGAACCGCGCCTTGCTCCGCGGCGCGAGGCGGGGATTGTGATGCGCCGGCGTGCGTCCATTGAACGCTGCGTTCGTGCCGCACGCCTTGGTGCGTATGGCGGGTCTGCCACTCTCGTGGGCCGAACCGCCTTGCGGCATCATGAGGGCGACCACGCTTCGGCGGCGCGTCCGCGTGGTCCGTCGTCAGGCCGGATTACGTGATGGCCGCTTCTGATGAAGTCCATGTCGGAAAAGATGATTTCCTGTTCCTGCTCCAGGGCTCGAACAATGTCAGCTCGCAGTATGTCAGGTCGCCCGAGGCACAGTTCTTCCTGATCCATTGGCGCGTCGTCATCTCTGAGCGGGACAGGCGTCTGCGTGGTCTGGGCATACCCTACCGGCACGTGCTCATGCCGGAGAAGATCACGATCTATGATAATCTTCTGAGCAATTTTGATTTAGATTGGCAATTGTCGCCGGGGTACAGATTGTATCACAAGGATGAATATTACAACTGGTTCCCCCTCCGCCGGCTCCGGATCGATCAATACCTGCGGCGCCGGGCCCGATGGCGCGCCACACTGATCGATCTGATCGAACCGATGCGGCGGCGGAGGGGTGAGCAGGACCTGTTCTACCGGACCGACAGCCACCTGTCGTTTGCCGGCCGGATCCTGGCCTATCGCGAGATCTGCCGCGCGATCGGCGCCGAGCCGGTCCGGGATTTCTGGGAGCGGCCGACCCAGTATCACGCCGGCTGGGCCGGGGATCTGGGCATGGCCTTCGCCCCGCCCCGTTACGAGGGAACCACGCTGCACCATGTCCAGCGCGACGCGGTCCGCGTATATGCCAGTCCGATCGTCGCGCACATGGAGCAATGCGGTCTGGAGGGAACGCTCCACACGGGCGCCCACGTCATTTATCGGAACGCGCGGGCCACCGATCCCCGGTGCGTGGTCCTGTTCGGCGATAGCTACGCCAACTTCATGCCGATCGGGCTCACGATCATGCTCGCCGAGACGTTCCGGGAGTTGCACTTCATCTGGAGCACGCAGCTCGATTACGGTTACATCGAGCGCGTGCGTCCCGACCTCGTCCTGACGGAGATGTCCGAGCGCTTCGTCTTCCGGCCCGCGGACGATACCTGGGACCTGGAGAGCTATGCGCAACGGCGCTACGGGGCCGAACTGAACGCCGCTTCCCCCCAGGCCCATCGCGCCTGAACCCCACCCGGCACAGCGCCGACCGCCTGGTCCGGCACGCCCCAGGTTGCGTCGCGATCGGGAACGGCGCTACGCCCGAACCGGCAAATCATGCCACGTCGCCCGCCCCATCGCCCGCGACGCGAGAGACGATCAGAGCCCGACTGTGCGCTTCTTCATTGACCACGATGACGGCCATTCGATCCGCGGCTGGATCGTGCCCGACAATCAGCTCGCGATCAGCCGCGTGTTCGTCTCCGTCGAGGGGCGCCGCGTCGCCGAGGTCGCCGCGAGCCTCATCGATCCGACGTTCAAGAACAACGGCTGGCACGCGACCGGCCAGTGCATCTTCGTCGTGAGCGAAGCGGAGGTGCCGGGCCTCCCTGCTTTAGAGCGGCTGGAACTGTACGATGCCGACACCAACGTCCTGGTGCATCGGCGCATCCCCGTGGACTCGCTGCTTCAACGCCGCATATGCCTGATCAACACCGGGATCGATCCCGAGACGGCGCTTCAGAACAGCCTCTTTCCGCATTTCGAGCGCAGCTATTTCGGCCTGCACCGGATGTCGGACGAGATCCTGAGCAGCCTCTTCTTGAACGCGGCGCGCTCGGTCCTCCTGTCGGGTGCCGTGGTGATCCCGCGCTACGAGAACTTCATGACGCCGGACCTGATGCTCACGGCGCTCCTGGTCCAGGATCCCTACGTCGAGATGGCGACGCGCATGCATTGGCTGAAGGCGCGCGCCGACGACGCGGTCGACCCGGTAGGCGGCTGGCGGCTGGGGACGTTGGCCGAGGCCGCGGCCTTCACGAACGCATACGATCTCACCGACCCGAAGAGCCTGAAGCGCTTCTTCCGCATGCTGCCGGAGTCGGCCTACCGGCTGCTCTATAACCCGCTGACCCGCCAGCTCGGGACCCGCATGCCGGAGGACCGGCTGCATCCGGGCAATTCGATCGCGGCGATCGAAGTCCTGTCGCGGGTCGGGATCGTCGGGCACAAGGCCCGCTTTCCCGCTTTCGCCCGGACGCTCTTCGACCAGCTCGGCCTCGACGAGCCGCTCCCGACGCTCCCGGAACCATCCGCTGCCGTGCGCGACTTGGCGCAGAACCTGCGCGCCATCCGGGCGGTGGACGAGATGCTGGTCTTCGACGTCGCCATTTCCGACGCGGTCAAGGACATCGTCGACAAGCATTGGGACGCTTAGCAGGCTGCTGCGGAGGTCTCGGTTTCGCGCTGGAAACGCATCGCGAGATGTGGTGGCTTCGCCGACGCCACGTTCGCGATTGACGCCTTTTGCCGGATCGCAGGCTATTGCTCTGACGCCAAGGGAAGAGTCACGGGTACTCGGAGATGTGCGAGTTTGGGCGGATGGCTCGACTGTCTGTGTACT
>CAXTCV010000113.1:0-11706 GCA_964242725.1 uncultured Methylobacterium sp. | reverse complement strand
GCCACGACGGCGAGCGACGTGTCCTGGCTCCGCGCGATCGACGAGAACGAGTTCATGATGCCCCAGACCGTGCCGAACAGCCCGACGAACGGGGCGGTCGAGCCGGACGTCGCCAGCAGGGACAGGCCGGTGCGCAGGCGCTTCATCTCCAGGGTGAGGGCGCCCTTCATCGCCCGCTCGATCCGATCCCGGCGCTCCGACCGCGTTTCTGAGGCGTCCTGATCGCGCCAGGCGTCGATGGCGGCGCGAACCACGTGGCCGGCGATGCCGTCGAGTTCGCCGTCGAGATTCCCGCCCGACTGAACCAGCGTCGCGAACTCCTTCGCCTGACGCCGGGCGGCGATGAGGCGGATGATCTTCTCGAAGACCACCGTCCAGCAGGCGATGGAGGCGACGACCAGGAGGATCATCACGCCCTTCACGATCGGGTCGGCCTGCAGGAACAGGCCGAGGAACGAGAAGTCGTGGGCCGCCTCGATCGGGGCTTGTGTCGGGTCCATCGCGGGCTCCTGGCGTCCTAGATCTCACACGGCCCTGCGCCGCCGCCGTATCGGGTGCGGCGCGTGCCGCTCACCGCCCGGCGATCCGCGCCGTCGGACGGTTTCGTCGCGTCGTCGGTCGGACCGGTCCGATCACCGGTCGAACGGCAACCCGGCTTTGGTTTCGGTCTCGGTCCGTTCGAGACAGGCCTCGCGGGCCGCGTCGCCGCCGTCGCAGGACAGAACGTCGTTCAAGAGGACCCGCCCGACCTTGTTGCAGGCGATCCCGGGGAAATCGAAGATTTTCACCACCGTCTTCCGCGGCGGAAGCGGACCGAGCTCGACGGCCACGCGCTTCTGCGCCACGCCGTCCGTGTCGAAGGCGAAGAGATCGACCTTGTAGGATTTGAGGCCCGCCCCCTTGGGGTTGTCGATCACCATCGTGATCCGACAGGCCTCGCCGGCGGTCTCCACCTTGTTGAGCTGCAGCTTCAGCGGCGCTGCCTTCTCGGCCCCGTCCTGAGCGAGAGCGGAGGCGATCAGGAGCGCCGAGATCGCGACGCAGGCCGCGGTGTCCAGGGCGAGGCGCCCGATCCGGCGACGGTACAGGGGTACACGCAGGGCAATCACCGAACCGTCGTCCTTTCCTATCCGGTCGGGCGACGCGGCGCCTGCCGGTATGACCGATCCCCGGAGGATCAATGAAGCACCACGCCGCCGCGGAAGGCCGGCGGCGCCAGACGCGCCGCCGCCGCCTCCAGCGGCTCGACGGCCGCGCGGACCGCCTCCACGAGACGCGGCGCCGCAGCGCGCCCGGTGATCTCCGCCGCCGCCTCCTCGAGATCCGCCCAGAGCCGGCGGAGGCCCCGGTTGATCAGGTTGACCAGCGCACATTCGTGGCCGGTGACACGGCAGCAGCTTGCCGGCATGAACGACCAATCGGCGTCCCGCTCGGCGCGCAGGGCCCGGATGATCGCCACGACGCAGGCCACGAAGCGGCAGCCTTCCGCGGGCCCTAGCAATTGCTCGGCCCCGTCAAAGGCGGCGTTCCAGCAGGCCACGTCGCTGGTCATGTATCCGGCCGCGACGAAACGGGCCACCGACAGCGCGAGGATCTCGGCCTCGTCGCCACACACATCGGCCACGCGCCGCAACGCCGCACCGTGAGCCGGGATCTGGGGGGCGTTCATAGGCTCCGGTGCCTCGGGTCGCAGGCGAGATCCAAAGCGATCGTCCTTGCGGGCGGGTCGATCGCCAGTTGGCGCAGTAAGCCACCCATAGCCCCCGGATCAAGGCCCGGTGCGAAAATCAGAGCAGTTCCAAATTGTTAGGTGCGAGCGTGACCTTTCCCGAACGTGCCATAGTTTCCTGGTTCAGATTGCCGAATTCTCCCTACCCTGGTCGTGGCCCGGATATCTGTTCTTGCCCTCGTCCGGCGAAGGAAACCCATCGCCTCTCTTGATGGCCCCTGGACCGTGGCCATATCCTCCCGGTGCCGGCGTCGTCGCGTCCGGCGGAGCGCTGCCCCGGCGGGCTCCCTGTCAACGAAGTGCTCAGGCATCCCGGGGCGGCGGCAAGCCCTGGGGTCGGAGGCTTCGCGTTCTGGATGACGGCCGCGATGACGCGCAACTCGCCCTTCGGGCACCCGTTCCTGCTCGGATTCGACGAGATCGAGCAGGCCCTCGATCGGGTCTCCAAAGCCGCCAACGACGGCTATCCGCCCTACAACATCGAGCGCCTGCCCCGCACCGAGAGCGAGCCGGAACGGCTGCGCATAACGCTCGCTGTCGCCGGCTTCACCCGCGAGCAGCTCGACGTGATGCTGGAGGAGAGCCAGCTCGTCGTGCGCGGCCGGCAGATGGAGGAGCGCGAGCGGCATTTCCTCCACCGCGGCATTGCGGCGCGCCAGTTCCAGCGGACCTTCCTGCTGGCCGACGGCATGGAGGTTCTGGGCGCCGATCTCGCCAACGGCCTGCTGTCGATCGACCTCGTCAGGCCGGAGCCGGATCGGATCGTGCGCAAGATCGATATCGGCGCGCGCGGTTGAGCCGGATTGATCGGACGCCGGTAATCCCCACATCACCGCAGTGCCACCGGAGCCTACGGGACTGGTGGAGAACGCTCTGCCACCCCAGGAGGGCTTTGATGACTGCTTTGAACCCGTCTCCCTTCACGCCCGCCGACCTCGATCCGGCCGATTTCCAGCCGGCCGATCTCGCGGCACTCGGTGAGGGGCATATCGCCTATGTCCGGCCGATCCGGTCCGACGAGGTGCGCCGCTTCTTCCCGCAGGCCCCCGAGCTGACGCCGGGCCTCGATCTGTTCGCGCTGCTCTCGGCGAGCGGCGCGCCGATCATGCTCGCCGATTCCCGCGATGTGGTTTTGGCCAATGCCGTCGCGAACGACCTGCAGCCGGTCAGCCTGCACTGAGCCTGCCGGGGATGGACCCGTCAGACCATCCCGGCCACCGCCGCCACGAGCCGCGCGATATCCTGCGGCCGTGACAGGCGGTGGTCGCCGTCTGCGATCAGGGTGAGCACGGTCCCCTCGGCGGGAAGACGCCCGAGGATCTTCAAGGCGTGGGTATACGGCACGTCCGCATCGCGCATCCCCTGCAGGATATGGATGGGGCAGGCGGGATCGAGCGGGTTGCCGAGGAGGCAGTTCCTGCGGCCATCCTCGATCAGCGTCAGTGTGATCGGGTCCGGCTCCGGCGCGTAGTCGCTCGGTCGCTTGAGGAGTCCGTCTCGGACCAGTGCCGAACGGGCCGGCTCGGCGAGACGGGTCCAGATCAGATCCTCCGTGAAGTCCAGGGCCGGCGCGATCAGCACGAGGCCCGCGGCCGTTTCGCCCCGCGCCGCCCGGTCTCGGGCCGCCAGGCAGGCGATCCAGCCCCCCATCGAGGAGCCGACCAGGATCGGCGCCGCATCGACATGGGCGGCGAGCACGGCCTGCGTGTCTTCCAGCCACGATGTGATGGTGCAATCCGTGAACGTGCCTCCGGACTCGCCATGGGCCGCGTAGTCGAACCGGACGAACCTGCGCCCGGCCTGAGCCGCCCAATCATCCAGGGCCGTCGCCTTCGTGGCCTTCATGTCCGACCGGAAGCCGCCGAGCCAGACCACCGGCGGGCCCGAGCCGGGGCGCACGCGCACCGCGATGCGGCGCGCGGCGGCGCCCGCACCGACCGTGAGGTAGCTGAGCTCCGGATCGGCCATGCTGATCTCCACTATCCCTGTGGACCTACGGAAGAGCGCGGTCCGTGAGCCGGTCCGCTTCAAACTCCGTTTACCGGACCGTAAAGCGCGGCGGCGATGCTCAAGCAATGGCAACGAGCATTTGGCAGATACCGGCCGGGGGCCTGCGCGTCCTTGCCGACGGTCCGCGGGCGGGTCACGGCCCGCACGGCCTGTCGGGATTCCCCGGCGAGACCGGGGTGCTGGCGGGGGCGCGGATCCTTCAGATCATCCCCGAGCTCGAGGCCGGAGGCGCCGAGCGCACGACGGTCGATGTCGCCGGCGCCCTGGCGGCGGTCGGCGCGCGCGCCCTCGTGGCGACGGAGGGCGGACGCCTGGTCGGTGAACTGCAGGCCAAGGGCGGCCACTGGCTCCGCTTCCCGGCGGCTTCGAAGAATCCGGCCGCGATGGCGGTCAACGTCCTGCGGCTCATGGCGCTCTGCCGCCGCGAGGGCGTGCAGGTCATCCATGCGCGCTCCCGCGCCCCCGCCTGGGTGGCGCTCGGGGCCGCGCGCCGCCTCGGCCTGCCGTTCGTGACGACCTATCACGGCAGCTATTCAGGCCGGACCGGCGTGAAGGTGCTGTACAATTCGGTGATGGCCCGGGGCGACGTGGTGATCGCCAATTCGCGCTACACCGCCGATCTGATCCACAGGATGCATGCCGAGCAGGCCGCGGACCGGGTGCGGGTGATCCACCGCGGCACCGACCTCGCGGTGTTCAATCCGGTCGCCGTCGGAGCGGGCCGGGTCGAGGCCCTGCGCCGGGCCTGGACCGTGGCGCCCCATGAGCGCGTGATCCTCCTCGCGGCCCGTCTCACGGCCTGGAAGGGGCAGCGCGTGCTGATCGAGGCGGCCGCGCAGATGCGCGACCGGGGCGTCCCGGATCTCGCGGTGGTCCTGGCCGGCGATCCCCAGGGGCGAGCCGCCTACGAGCGCGAGCTCGACGCGCTGATCGCCGCCCGGGGCCTCGGCGCCATCGTGCGTCGGGTCGGCCACTGCACGGACATGCCCGCCGCCTTCCGGGCCGCGTCTGTCGTAGCGGTACCCTCCGTCGAACCGGAGGCCTTCGGGCGCTCCGCCGTCGAAGCGCAGGCGCTCGGCACGCCGGTGGTGGTCTCGGACCTCGGCGCCGTACCGGAGACCGTCCTGGCGCCGCCGGACGTTCCCGCCGGCCAGCGCACCGGGTGGCGCGTCCCGCCGGGGGACGCCTCCGCACTCGCCGGGGCGCTCACCGAGGCGCTGTCGCTCGGCGCCAGCGCCCGGGACGCTCTGGCGCGCCGGGGCCGCGCCCATGTCGAAGCGCATTTCTCGCTGGAGCGCATGGTCGGCGACACGCTGGCGGTCTACGCCGCGCTGCTCGGCCGCACGGATTGAGCGGCGGAGGTCATCCCGGCGCCTCGGCGGGCTCCGTATGGGCCGCGAAAACCTCCCGGGCGGCGGACAGTCCGTTGAGGGCCGCCGGGACGCCGGCATAGACCGCCATCTGCATCGGGATCTCGACGATCTCGGCCTGGGGTCAGCCCGACCTTGAGGCCGGCCGCGATATGCACCTTGAGCTGCGGCGCCGCGGTGCCGAGGGCAGCCAGTGCCGCGATGGTGGCGATCTCGCGGCCGCGGAGATCGAGCCCGGGGCGGGAGTAGATGTCGCCGAACGGGAACTCGATCCGGTAGCGGGCGAAATCCGGGGCGATGGCGGCGAGCGACGCGACGACCTGCGCGCCGGCCTGTCCGTCAATCCGGGCGAGGGCCCGCTGCCCGCGGTCGTAGCGGCTCTCGTCGGGGGAGGGTTGGGGGTGCGTCATCCCGCGTCTCCCTGTCGGTCCGGCATATCCGGCGGACTTGGTGTCGAGGACGAGAAGGCAGGCCTGGAACGCGCCGATCCGGTGCCGGACCGCCTCGCGAGATCACCGATCTCCATGAACGCCTGTTCTCGCCACGACGCCAAGCCAGGGACCGCTTCGCGCGCGCTCCAACTGCAAGGGTGGCCTCCCGCCGGATCGAACCGGCACCGGGCCAATTATTTCGACCGCCGCGTCGGTCGGCCGTTGACTCTGGCCGTCCTTCCGCAAACGTAGTATGTCCGGGCGGGACCGGAGCGGCTGGCGGATGGGAGATCCTCGGATTGGGTCGTCCGGTCCGCCATTTCGTCGTTGCAGCAGGAGACCGAAGCCATTCGTAGACCGATGAGAGCCATGCCGGCCCCGCAGAAGGACGGGCCGCGCGCCAACCGCGATATCCGCGGGGTGCGGGAAGTGCAGCTGATCGACGATACCGGGCAGAACCGTGGCGTCGTCGCCTTCTTCGATGCCCTGACGCTCGCCGAGGAGGCAGGCCTCGATCTCGTGGAGATCGCGCCGAACTCCGTGCCGCCCGTCTGCAAGCTGCTCGATTACGGGCGCTTCCGCTTCAACGAGCAGAAGAAGCAGAACGAGGCGCGCAAGCGGCAGAAGACGGTCGAGGTCAAGGAGATCAAGCTCCGCCCCGGCATCGACAAGCACGATTACGACACCAAGATGAAGTCGGTGCACCGCTTCTTCGAGGAGGGCGACAAGGTCAAGGTGACCCTGCGCTTCCGTGGCCGCGAGATGGCGCACCAGGATATCGGTCTGCGCCTCCTCGAGCGCGTCAAGAACGAGACCGCCGAGATCGCCAAGGTCGAGAGCGAGCCGATGCTCGAAGGCCGCCAGATGATCATGATCCTGGCGCCGCGCTGAGTCGTTCACGAATCCCGATGCCCAGCGCCGCCTCCTGACCGGGGCGGCGTTTTCGTGCGGCGCTTCCGCGGGACGGCGCGACCGCCTATCTCCTGCCCATGGCCCTGGCTCCTGACGAAATCGAACGCTACGCCCGCCACCTCGTCCTGGCCGAGGTCGGCGGCCCCGGCCAGGGGCGCCTGAAGGCGGCCCGGGTGCTGGTCGTCGGAGCCGGAGGGCTCGGGGCGCCGCTGATCCAGTATTTGGCCGCCGCCGGCATCGGCACGATCGGGGTCGTCGACGACGACACCGTCTCGCTCTCGAACCTCCAGCGACAGGTGATCCACGGCACGCCGGATCTCGGCCGGGCCAAGGTCGCGAGCGCCGCCGACGCGGTGGCGCGGCTCAACCCGCACGTGACGGTCGTCCCGCATCCGCTCCGCATCGGGCCGGACAACGCCGTCGAGCTGATCGGGGGCTACGACCTCGTCGCCGACGGGTCCGACAATTTCGCCACCCGCTACGCCGTCTCGGATGCCTGCTTCCACGCGCGGCGCCCGCTCGTCACGGCGGCGCTCGGCCGGTTCGACGGCACCCTCACCACCATCCGGGCACACGAGACCGGCCCCGACGGGACACCGAACCCGACCTATCGCTGCCTGTTTCCAAACCCGCCACCCCCCGGCAGCGTGCCCGCCTGCGCCGAAGCCGGGGTGCTGGGGGCCCTCGCTGGGGTCCTGGGTTCGCTGATGGCCATGGAGGTGATCCGGGCCGTGGCGGGCTTCGGCGAGCCCCTGGTCGGGCGTCTGCTGATGGTCGATGCCCGCTCCATGCGCTTCGAGACCCTGCGTTACGGCTGGGATCCGGACAATCCGCTCAGCGGCACGAGGCGCTCAGCCGAATAACGGTCCCGGCGGCACCCAGGGCCCTTCGGCCTGCTCCTTGCCGAGGCAGCATTTCTTGAACTTCTTGCCCGAGCCGCAGGGGCACGGATCGTTGCGCCCGACGTCCTTGAACGGGTTGCGCTGCGGTTCTCCGGCCCCCTCGACGGTCCAGTCGAGGGCGTCGACCGCGTCGTCCAGATAGCCGTACTGGTAAGGGCCGAGCCGGTCCCGGTCCTGGGGCTTTGTCTCGGCCTTGCGCAGGGCCTCCTTGAACCAGTCGGCGTCACTGACTTCATCGGTGATACGTCCGTCGGCCCGGGCCGCCGCGACCCGGGGGGCAAGGTCCCGGAAGCCGAGATGCGCGATCGTCTCCTCCCAGCCGACCCAGACCGGCGCCGCCTCGACGGCCGCCTGCGCGTCGTCGAAGCGGACGAGGAGGTTGTGTATCGCGGTGCGGTCGATGCGGCCCTCCAGGGTCAGGAAGGTGCAGGCCGAGAGGAGCGCCATGCGGGCGTAATCGTCGACGGTGCTGTCGAGGATCAGGCGGAACAGCGGCGCGGGATCGCCATCGAACACGCTTGCCAGGACCTTCGCCAGGGTCGCCGTGAGGGCGTCGCCCAGCACCGCGTCGAGGCTTTCTTCGTCCTGGCGCAGCAGGCGCAGAAGGGGCGCGAGGGCGCGCACGTCCCGGGCCTGGGCCATGACATGCAGGCCCCAGAAAACGAGGTTGGTCTCCTGCGGGGTGAGTTCGCGTTCATCGGCCGCCGCCTCGAGCAGCGGCAGGGTCGCTGCGGCGACCGCGTCCGGATGCTTCAGGGCCTCGCGCAGCGCCGCGGTCGGCCGGTGTTCGGCCGCCGCGAGATCCGCGATGAGCAGGGCGATCCGATCCATCCGGCGCTCCTCAGGTCCGGAGCGTGGCGCCGGTCCGGCGCGCGACCTCGGCCACGATCTTCGCGCTCACCGCCTCGATCTCGGCATCGGTCAGCGTGCGTTCCACGGGTTGCAGACGCACCGCGAGGGCCACGGATTTCGAGCCCTCCGGGATGCCCGGGCCCTCGTAGAGGTCGAACACGTCGACCCCGGTGACCAGCTTGCGCTCCGCGCCCTGGGCGGCCTTGACGATGTCGCCGGCCGGCACGTCGCGGCCGACCACGAAGGCGAAGTCCCGCGACAGGGGCTGCAGCTCGGACAGCACCAGAGACGGCTTCGTCTTGGTCGGCCTGTGCTTGGGCAGGGGCAGCGCGTCGAGGACGATCTCGAAGACCACGAGGCTGCCCTTGAGTCCGAGCTCTTGCAGCGTCCGCGGATGCGCCTCGCCGAACCAGCCGATCTCGGTCTTGGGGCCGAAGCGGAGCGTCCCGGAGCGGCCGGGATGCAGCCAGGACGGCCCCCCGGCGGTGACCTGGAGTCCGCCCGTGGGCACGCCGAGGCTGCCGAGGAGCGCCAGGGCATCGGCCTTGGCGTCGAAGGCGTCCACCGCCTTCGCCGAGCCGTCCCAGTGGCGCCCGGCGCCCGACAGGGCGGCACTGCCCCGGCGGACCGCCGCGGCGCGCATCATCTGACCCGCCGGCTCGTCGGAGGCGAAGCACTGGCCGACCTCGAACAGGGCGGCATCCGGGTAGCCGCGGTCGGCGTTGCGCTGCGCCGCACGCAGCAGGCCGGGCAGCAGGCTGGGCCGCATGTCCGATAGTTCCGAGGCGATGGGATTGGCCAGCGCCAGATCGGCGCCGCCGCCGCCGAACAGCACGGCATCGGTGTGCGGGACGAAGGACCAGGTCACGGCCTCCATCAAGCCGCGGCTCGCCAGGGCGCGCTTGGCGGTCCGCGTGCGCTTCTGCATCACGGTGAGCAGCGATCCGCCGACCCCGGCGAGACGCGGCAGGGGCTTCGGCACGATCCGGTCGAGCCCGGCGATCCGCACGATCTCCTCGACGAGATCCGCCTTGCCCTCCACGTCCGGACGCCAGGACGGGGTGAGAACCTTCACCCGGTCGCCGGTGCCGGAGACGTGGAAGCCCAGCGTCTCGAGGATCAGCTTGGTCTCGATGCGCGGCACGTCGAGGCCGGCGAGGCGGCGGACCTCGGTCCAGGGAAAATCGATGATCCGTTCGGAGTCGGGCGGTTCGCCGGTGATCCGCGCCTGGCTCGGCGTGCCGCCGCAGAGATCCACCACGAGGCGGGTGGCCAGATCGAGCCCGGGCAGGGTGAAGGTCGGATCGACGCCGCGCTCGAACCGGTAGCGGGCATCGGTGATGATGCCGAGGCGGCGGCCCGATTGCGCGATGTTGGCCGGATCCCATAGGGCCGATTCGATCAGCACGTCCGTCGTGGTCTCGTCGCAGCCCGATTGCTGGCCGCCCATGATGCCGGCGATGGATTCGACACCGTTCTCGTCGGCGATCACCACGGTCTCGCCGGTGAGCGCATGGGTGCGGCCGTCGAGGGCGAGCAAACTCTCCCCGTCCCGGGCACGGCGCACCGTGAGTGCGCCGGCCACCTTGGCGGCGTCGAACACGTGCAGCGGCCGGCCCCGGTCGAAGGTGATGTAGTTGGTGATGTCGACGAGCGCGTTGATCGGGCGCAGCCCGATCGCCCGCAGCCGCGCCTGCATCCAGGCGGGCGAGGGCCCGTTCTTCACGCCGCGCACCAGCCGCAGGGCGAAGAGCGGGCACAGGTGCCGGTCCGCCGGCTCGAAGGCCAATTCGACTGCGACCGGGCAGGGGGCTTCGCCGCGGACGCTGGGGAGGGTCTCGCGTTTGAGCGTGCCGATCCCCGCGGCGGCGAGGTCCCGGGCGATGCCGTGGACCGAGGTGCAGTCCGGCCGGTTCGGCGTCAGGTTGATCTCGATCACCGGATCGTCCAGGCCGGCATAGAGGGCGTAACCCTGGCCCACCGGCGCGTCGGCAGACAATTCGAGGATGCCGTCATGGTCCTCGCCCAGCCCGAGTTCGGCCCCCGAGCAGAGCATGCCGTGGCTCTCGACGCCGCGGATCGTGCCCACCGACAGGGTGATGTTCTTGCCCGGCACGTAGGTGCCCGGCGGCGCGAAGACCGAGACGAGGCCGGCACGGGCGTTCGGCGCGCCGCAGACCACCTGCACCGGAGCGGCGGCGCCCGTATCCACGGTGCAGACCCGCAGCCGGTCGGCGTTGGGGTGCTGCTCGGCCGTGAGGACCTTCGCCACGACGTAGGGCTTCAGCGCGGCCGCCTTGTCGTCGAGGCCCTCCACCTCGAGCCCGATGCGCGTCAGCGTCTCGGCGATGGTGTCGAGGGACGCCTCGGTGTCGAGGTGATCCTTGAGCCAGGAGAGGGTGAATTTCATGGTGTCTGTTCTTGTTGCATGCGTCAGCGCGCCTTCACGCTGGGAAGGATCGCAAGTTTCAGTCGGTCTTCCGGCGTGAGCGTTTCGATAAGCTCGACGATCCGCCGGGCCTCCGCGATCTGCGTGAGCGTCCAGTCCTTGCTGACCGTCATGGCAGAAGATGTGTAGTCGGCGCTGGGTCGCGCTTCCTGAAGATCCTTGCAGAGCGTACCGATCCGAAGGATGTCGGGCGAGATCGCAGCTGCTTCCCTGCCCGTCAGGCGCGCGCGCGCGATCCCATGGTCAAGCATACGATAGACCGGCTCGCGTAGATCGTGCCCCTTGGCCCGCACGCCGATCTGATCCGCGCCGACATCGCAAAGTTCGTGAAACGCCGCATAATAGGCACTGCTCACCGGTCGGCGCATCGCAGCCTTGCGCAGATTCTGCCGACCCTTCTGAGCGGCCAGCATAGCGGCGACTTCGAGCAGATCCGCTGCCGGCGTGTTCCCTGAACGCGCCATCAGATCGCTTCCAGCCCGTCATCTCCGAGGATCTCGTCGGTGGCGAAATGTTTGCGCCGAGCGGGAAAGCGCTCTTCGTTGAGATCAAGACGGCGCCGTCGCAGATCAGCATGCGCATTCGATATGTCGGTGACGTCGCGCGGATCGACGCCAGCGCGGAAGTACAGCGCCACGAACAAAGACGCGTCACCGTAATGGGCGGAGCCGCCTTCGACATCGAGGTGATCGAAGCGGTCCGGCCCGCGGGCGCGCGAGAAGATCTCGTTAGCGACGGACCGGACGTCGGTGTCCTTCAGCATCGGTTGTCTCCTGGACCGGAGCGTGTCGTGTGGCTTACCCCGTCAGCCCGCCGACCAAACTCGGCACGTCCAGCGGCCTGAAACCGTAATGGTCGAGCCAGCGGACATCCGCGTCGAAGAACGGGCGCAGGTCCGGCATGCCGTATTTGAGCATGGCGATGCGGTCGAGGCCGACTCCGAAGGCGAAGCCCTGCACCGCGTCCGGGTCGAGGCCGCAATTGCGCAGCACGTTCGGGTGCACCATCCCGCAGCCCAGGATCTCCAGCCAGTCGGTGCCCTCGCCGAAGC
>CAXTCV010000112.1:0-11884 GCA_964242725.1 uncultured Methylobacterium sp. | reverse complement strand
TGGCGGCAGGCCTCGATCAGCTCGGTCACGTCCGGGTAGAGGGTCTCGCGGTCGCCGATCACCTCGACCTTGATCCAGTTCGTGTCGAGGGCCTCGCGGGCGAGTTCGGCGGTCATGATGGCGTCGCGGGCGGTCTCGCAGCCGGCGGTGTTCGGCAGGAAACGCCGGCCCTTCAGGATGGTCACCGTGTCCGAGCCGTGTCCCTGGAGCGAGACCCGGCGGATCGAAGCGGTCACCACCTCGGCGCCACTCGCCGCGACGGCGTCGCGCATGATCGCCTGGGTCGGATAGCCGGCGGTGCCGATGAACAGCCGGGACGACAACGCCACCCCGGCGATGGTAAAGCTGTCCACCCCGGTCTCGGGGTGCAGCGGTGTGACGGTGGGGTCCATGCTCAACCTCCCTGCATGGCGCGGACGATCTCGACGCGGTCGCCCTCGCTGACCGGGGTCTCGCCCCAGTCCCGGCGGCGCACGACGCGACCGTTCAGCGCGATGGCGACGCCCTGCGGATTCTCGATGCCGGTCTCCTCCGCCGCGACGCGAAACAGGGCATCGAGGGTCTCGGCGGCGCAGTCGCGCGGCTCGCCGTTGACGAGCAGCCTCATGCCGAGGCCCTCCGGGGCTCCGGCTGCGCGAACCGCGCCCGGGTGAACGGGCGGGCGACCTCCGGAAGGGCGCCGCCCATCACCAGTTCGGCCACGGCATCGGCGGTGACGGGGGCGAGCAGGTAGCCGTTGCGGTGATGGCCCGTGGCGGCGACGAGGCCCGGTGCCAGCGTATCGATGATCGGCGCGTCGTCGTCGGAGGTGGGACGGTAGCCGCTCCACACGGCCTCGACCTCCATCTCCTCGATCCCGGGCAGCACCCGGCGCGCGCCTTCGAGCAGCGCATAGAGGCCGCCGGCGGTCACGCCCGGGCGGAAGCCGCAATCCTCCACGGTGGCGCCGACGATGAGTTGGCCGTCGCTCTTGGGGGCCATGTGAACCTGTTCGGTCCAGACCATCCGGCCGAGGGTGCCCGTGCGCGCGGTGGTGCGCAGGGCCAGGGCTTGGCCTTTGAGCGGGCGCACCGGAAGCCCGAGCGTCGCCGGGAGCAACCCGCCCTCCCCGCTCCAGGCGCCGGATGCCAGGATCACGGTCCCGGCCGCGACGCCGCTCTCGCCGACGCGCAGGCCCGTGACACGGCCCCCCGACCAGTCGAGGGCGGTCACGGAGGCGTGCTCGACCACGACGACCCCGGCCAGGCGACAGGCCTCCGCCAGGGCCGTCATGACGAGTCGGGGATCGACCTGATGATCCAGCGGGCAGTGAAGGCCGGCGGTGACGGAGGGGCGCAGGCCCGGCTCCAGCCGCCGGACCTCGCCGCCGGGCAGCCACGTCGCGTCGAGGCCGGCCCGGCGCTGCAGATCGTGGCGGAAGCGCAGGCGCTCGACCTCGTCGCGCCCGACGGCCAGCACCAGGGTTCCATCGGGCCGGTAATCGATCGACCGGCCCGAATCGGCCTCCAGGGCGTCGCGAAACCCCGGCCAGCGCCGCAGCGAGTCGAGGGCGAGCGGCAGCAGCGGGTCGGAGCCGGGCTCATGCTCGGCCGCCGGCGCCAGCATGCCGGTGGCTGCGAGGCTCGCCCCGGCGCCGATCGTCTCGCGCTCCAGCACGAGCACGGACCGGCCCGCACGGGCCAGCCGCCAGGCGATGGACAGGCCGATCAGGCCGCCGCCGACGATTGCGATGTCGGCGCGCGCCGGAAGGCCGGCCTCCGCTGAGGGGCCGGCCGCGCCGCGGCGGCGTCCGATCGGTGACGGGGGGCGGTCCAGGGACACGCATCTCTCCACAGGGTGCCGGCGCGGAGAACTGGCCCTGTGCTTCGATGAGAAGCTGTGGCCTGCCTGTCAGGCGGCCGCGGTCCAATCCCTACGCCGGTATGAGCCGGATCAGGTTCGAAGGATTTCCGCGCCGCAGGTCCTGACGGACGTGCCAGCGGTTTCTCAGCCCCTTGCCGGGGATCTCCCTGGAACAGGTGGAGATGTGGCGCCCCGGGCTGTGCCGGTCAACCCCGCCGCCGGGCCGGCCTGGTCCGGCGCGCCGACAATCGGGACTCGCGGTCACCGACTGGACACCAAGCCGAACGGAATCGGCTCTCCGCCGGCGACATCTGCAGCCCGCGCGCACGATCCCTTCATGGGTTCGAGGTCTCCTCGACAGCACCTCGGGTCGCATCCCGGGCGCCGGCACCGACGCACAGAAACGGACTTGCGTGCGCACCATCCTGCTCGTCTGCACGTTCGGCTTCCTAGCCGCCACCGCCGTCCAGAAGCTGCGTGAGCGGACCCGGACCGAGCCGGCCGCCCTGGTCCTCGCCCCGGCCGTGGAACCGGCAATCGATGCCGGGACGCCTGCGGGCGTGGCCCTGCAAGCCGGTCGCAACGGCCATTTCTTCGTCACCGTCCTGCTGGATGGCCGCACGCTGCCGATGATGGTGGATACCGGCGCGAGCGCCTGCGCCTTCTCCGAAGAGGACGCCGCGCGGATCGGGATCCGGGTCGGTCCCTCCGACTTCACCCGCGTCTGGAACACGGCGAACGGGATGGTCCGGGTCGCGCCGATCCGGATCGCGTTGATGCAGGTCGGCTCGATCACGGTGCGCGACGTGGAGGCGGTGGTGATCCCGCGCGGCCGCCTGAGCACCAGCCTGCTGGGCATGTCGTTCCTGCGGCGCTTGCGCGACTTCAGCGTTGCCGGCGCGACGATGACGCTGCGGGGCTGATCAGTTGGAGACCGCGTCGGAGGGGCACAGCCGGTGATCCCGTCGGCTTGGCGCCGCCGTCAGAGATCCACCCGGTGGGCCGTCCCCTCGCGCGCGCCGACACAGCCCGAAGCGCTGCGCGGGCAGCCCGTTGCGGGGGGCGGCCGGCCCCAACCCATGCCCTGCTCCCGAAGCGCCTCTGCGGCGCCTCGGGATGAGCGTTTGCGGTCCTCTGAATGCCGCGGGTGGATCCTCTCCGACATTGGCGGGCAGGAACCGTGTCTGACAAGGCGGGTCATTTTCATGCAAATGCCCTGCGCCATTACCGATGCAAAGTCATATCTGAATTTTTCAGGTCCTATTGATCAAACTCATAGCATGTATTCTACGACATCAGCTCGATGGGAAGCATTTGTATTTGGACCCTATCGTCAAAGCGGCTTAGAAATCGTTGTCGTTTGTGACAGGGGGGAAGCTGAGCTATGGCCTGACAGGATCGCGTGCGTGGATCACGCGCCCATGTTCGGACGATGCTGGCATGAAAATATCCGGTCAGACCATCTGCCTGTCGATGATCGTCAAGAACGAGGCGCATGTCATCCGGAGATGCCTCGCTTCCGTCCGGCCGATCATCGATCATTGGATCATCGTCGACACCGGTTCGACGGACGGGACACAGGATGTCATTCGAGCCGCGATGGCGGACATGCCTGGCAGGCTCGTCGAGCGGCCCTGGGTCGATTTTGCGTTCAATCGGAACGAGGCTCTGACGCTCGCCCGCCCGCACGCGCAGTACGCGCTGATCATCGACGCCGATGATGAACTGATCATCCCGTCGGGCTTCGTGATGCCGAAGCTTCATGCGGCCGGATACAGGTTCGAGATCGTCGACGCCCACACGCGGTACTGGCGTAAACAGTTGGTCAGCAACAAGAAAAACTGGCGTTACCGCGGCGTTCTGCACGAGTTTCTCGAATGCCCGGGGGATCCGGACACGCCGATCCTCCCCCTCGCGATGCGCCGGGGCGAAGACGGGGCGCGCCACCACGACGCGACGGCGGATGCGCGCGACATCGCCGTCCTGGAGCAGGCGCTGGCGGTCGAAAAAGACCCGTCCCTGATCGCACGGTATACGATGTCTCTGGGCGGTACGTACGATGCCGCTACCGATTATCGAAGGGCGCTTGATTGTTATCTGAAGAGCGCGGATCTGTGTCAATGGGACGAAGAAGTCTATTTCAGCCTGCTGATGGCTGCCGTGAACGCGGAACGCGTCGAGAAGCCCGAAGAGACGGTGCTGCATCTGTACGATCGGGCGATCCTGGTCCGCCCGGCGCGGGCAGAAGCACGCCACGGGGCCAGCCGGTATTGCAGGAGCAAGGACCGGTTTCCGGAGGGGTTCCGCTATGCAGAGGCGGGCTTGGCCCTGACCTTGCCGAGGGAGGGCATATCGCTGAACCCCTGGGTCTACGAATACGGAATGCTGGAAGAATATTCAATTAACGCCTACCATATCGGCCAATACAATGTTTGCCTCCATGCCTGTCTCGAGATTCTGAAAAAATCGGAGATCCCGAACGAAGTCCTGACGCGGTCCTGCGTCTTGGCACGGCGCGCGCTTGCGAAGATGATCGATCCCGTCTGGGGATGCCGGCAGTCGGCCTACAGTTCGACATTCGCCCCGGCCTGGCAATTCTAACCGGGGGGCTTCGTCGGCGCGGCGGTCTTGGTCCCGGAGCCCTGCACGGCCCCACCGCTCAGCGGCCGCGGACGACCCCGTCGCGGTGCGGGCTCAGCCCGGTTTGCGGGGGCGCAGGAATTTCGGCTTGAACACGGCCATCGGCTCCCGGAACCCGTCGAGCACGTGCTCGCCCAGCGGGATCGGATCGCCCCAGAGGAAATCCACGAACGGTTTCGACATCAGCAGCGGTTCGCCGAGGATGCGGTTGAGCTGTGCGAGGCGGCTGGCGAGGTTCACGTCCCGGCCGATCACCGTGAAGTCGAGCCGGGAGCCCGAGCCGACATTCCCGTAGGCCGCCTCGCCGTGATGCAGGGCGATCCCGGCGGCCACCGGCACCGGGAACTGGCGCAGGGCGTTGGCCTCGTCCAGAGCCGCCAGGGCGTGCTGCGCCGCCGTGAGCGCGCCCTTGGCGGCGCCGCCGAGATCGTCGCCCGACTCGCGAAAGATCGCCAGCAGGCCGTCGCCGAGATATTTCAGCACCTCGCCGCCCTCGCGCTCGATCGGCGGTACCAGGCAGTCGAAGAACACGTTGAGCAGGCCCACCACCTCCTCGGGACTCATGTCGGCGGAGGTCCGGGTGTAGTCGCGCATGTCGGCGAACAGGATCGCCGAGCGGATCCGCGTGACCTGACCGCGGCGTATGTCGCCCGCCAGAATAGCCCGGTGCGGCTCGTCGCCGACATAGAGCCGCAGCACGTGGTCGAGCTGTTTGTTGAGGACGCGCATCTCCATGACGGCGGCCAGTGCCGGCATGACGAAGCGCAGGATCGCGATGTCGTCGTCCCCGAACCCCTCGGGCGACCGGGTCGCGAAGGTGATGCCGTTCTTGGTTCCGTTGGTGAAGAACAGCGGCGCTACGACATAGTGGGTGTAGCCCCCGGCCTTCAGGTCCGGGACGATCGCAAAGGCGTCGTCGGGCGTCGCGCCAATGTCCAGGATCAGCCACTCCCCGGTCTCATGGACCGTGTGGAACGGGCTGTTGAGATACGCGTCGGTCGAGCGGGCACCGTGCGGGAACAACCGGACCGTGGTGCCGCCGTCCCGGGTCCAGATCCGGCCGACGCCGGCATATTCCGAGTGCAGGGTGTCGATGGCCGTGGAAGCCCGGTCCACCGGCACGCCGATGGCGATCAGCCGCTCGGCCAGGCCGGACAGCATGTCGTCGGCGTTCTGCAGACGAGCGCCTTCACCCAGCAGCCAGTCGCGGATGCCCACGGAGGGCTGGATGGCCCCGAACGGGACATCGTCGGCCTCGGTGCCGTCCGCGAAGGCCGTCGGCACTCCGGGCGTTGGCGGGCGGCGTTCGAGCATGGCGCCAGATCGAATGCCGCGCGGCGTCGTGGCGGCGCGGATGACGGGAAAGCGCCGCGGCGGCGGCCGCGGCGGGGGCTCAATTGTCCAGGAAGCTCCGGAGCTTCCGGCTGCGCGACGGGTGTTTCAGCTTGCGCAGGGCCTTCGCCTCGATCTGACGGATGCGCTCGCGGGTCACCGAGAATTGCTGGCCGACCTCCTCGAGGGTGTGGTCGGTGTTCATGCCGATGCCGAAGCGCATGCGCAGCACACGCTCCTCGCGCGGCGTGAGCGAGGCGAGCACCCGCGTCGTGGTCTCGCGCAGGTTCGACTGGATCGCCGCGTCGATCGGCAGGACGACGTTCTTGTCCTCGATGAAGTCGCCGAGGTGGCTGTCCTCCTCGTCGCCGATGGGCGTCTCGAGGGAGATCGGCTCCTTGGCGATCTTCAGGACCTTACGGACCTTCTCCAGAGGCATGGCCAGCTTCTCGGCCAGCTCTTCCGGAGTCGGCTCGCGGCCGATCTCGTGAAGCATCTGGCGCGACGTACGGACGATCTTGTTGATCGTCTCGATCATGTGCACCGGGATGCGGATCGTGCGGGCCTGGTCGGCGATCGAGCGGGTGATCGCCTGCCGGATCCACCACGTGGCGTAGGTCGAGAACTTGTAGCCGCGCCGGTACTCGAACTTGTCCACGGCCTTCATCAGGCCGATATTGCCCTCCTGGATCAGGTCCAGGAACTGCAGGCCGCGGTTCGTGTACTTTTTGGCGATCGAGATCACGAGACGCAGGTTCGCCTCGATCATCTCCTTCTTGGCCTGACGGGCCTCGCGCTCGCCCTTCTGGACCATGTTGACGATGCGGCGGTACTCGCCGATCTCCAGCCCGGTCTCGGAGGCGAGGTCGAGGATCTGGGCGCGCAGCTCGGTGACCTGCCGCGAGCCCTTCTCGACCAGGTTCTTCCAGCCCTTGCCGCCCAGCGTGCCGACGCGCTCCATCCAATTCGGATCGAGCTCGTAGCCCTGGTAGTGACGCAGGAACTCGTCGCGGGCCACGCCGTGGCTCTCGGCGAAACGCATCAGGCGGCCCTCGTGGCCGATCAGCTGCTTGTTGATCGAGTAGAGCTGGCCGACCAGGGCCTCGATGCGGTTGTTGTTCAGCGACAGGGACTTCACGTCGCCGACGACGGTGTCCTTCAGCTCGCCCTGCTTCTGGGTCTGGGCCGGGGTGTTCTTCTCGCCCGCGGCCTTGCGCTCGGTGCCCTCGGTCTGGGACTTGCGCAGCTTGCGGTAATTCGCGGCGATCGCGTCGAAGGTCTCGAGCACCCGCGGCTTGATCTCGGCTTCCATCGCGGCGAGCGAGACGTTGTTCTCCAGGTCGTCGTCGTCGTCGCCGCCCTCCGGCGGGGCCGGCGGCTCGCCGTCCTCGGCACTCTCCTCGCCCTCGGCGATCTGCGGCGCGTTCTTGCCGTCCGGGCCGGCATAGGTCGCTTCGAGATCGATGATGTCGCGCAGGAGGACCTTGCCCTCCACGAGCTCGTCCCGCCAGATGATGATCGCCTGGAAGGTCAGCGGGCTCTCGCACAGGCCGGCGATCATCGCCTCGCGGCCGGCCTCGATGCGCTTGGCGATCGCGATCTCGCCCTCGCGCGACAGCAGCTCCACCGAGCCCATCTCGCGCAGGTACATCCGCACCGGATCGTCGGTGCGGTCGGTGGGCTCCTTGGTGGTGGTCGCGACCGTGACCGCGCGCGCGGGGGCGACTTCGGCGACCTCGCCGCCCTCGGGCTCCTCCTCGTCGCTCTCGGCGGGCTTCTCGCCGGCGGCCTCGTCGGTCTCCTCGGCCTCGACCACGTTGATGCCCATCTCGGACAGCTGCGACAGCACGTCCTCGAGCTGATCCGGGTCTGACTGGCCCTCGGGCAGGACCTCGTTGACCTCCTCGTAGGTCACGTAGCCGCGCTTCTTGGCGAGCTTGACCATCCGCTTGACCGAAGCATCCGTCAGGTCGAGGAGCGGCCCGTCGGTCTGCTGCTCGGGGGCAGCGTCCGTCTCGTCCCGTTCCGTTGCCTTCGTCGCCATGTTCAGCCTATTGTTTCGCACGTGGCGCGTTGCGGAGGCCCTGGCTGGGCCGGTCTACGCGGTTGGCGCCGCTGTAAGAGAACGGCGCCGAATCGCTTCGGTCGCCTGCGTCGGTTTCTGTATGCAAGCCTGAGGCTTGACCGATTGTTAACTATGGCGGGCTGCCGCCGCCGCCCCCGCCATGACACAGCCGTCACGCAGCCGTCGAGTCGCTCGACACCGGCAAGTCGGCCTCCGCCTCGGCGGCGATGACGGTTTCCAGTCTCGCCTTCACTTCGCAGAGCCATGCCCACCCGGCATCCGTCGGATCGTTCTCAAACGCCTGCCGTGCTTCGCGAAGTTCGCTATGTAGCGCGCCTGCCTGCCGGTGCAAGATCATGGCCTGCCGAAGGGCGTCCATACGGTGCGCCGGATCCGCGTGCGGAGCCATGGTCGAACGGTCCCGCGAGCGCGCAAGCGCCAGGATCCTCTCTGCGGCGGCCGTGAGTCCGGCACGGGTGATGCGCCTCTGCAACACGTCCGGATCGGTGCGCTCACCTTCGGCCGCACAGTCCAGGAGGACCGACAGCAGCGCCCGCGCATCCGGGTCCTCGAAGTCCAGATCGCCGATCGCCTCGCCGAATTCACCGATCATCTCGGGATGCGCCAGCACGGTGCCGACGATGACCGCCTCCCGGACCGGGGCGGCGCCGGTGAAGCCCGCCGAGGCCGTCATCGACGGGCTCGGACTGCCGGTGATCCGGGGGGAGACCGGTTCGCCCGGCCGCACGAACCGCGGACGGCCGCGGGCACCCGCTCCGGCGGCGACCCGTGCCCCGCGGGGCGACAGGCTGCGGAGCCGCTCCTCGATGTCGTCGCGGTAGTAGCGCCGCACGGTCTCGTCGCGGATGGTCGCCACGGTCGCGCGCAGCGTCTGGGTCAGCCCCGCGCGCCGCTCGGGCGTGTCGACGGGCCCGGATTCCAGGGTGCGCCGCCAGAGCAGCTCGGAGAGGGGCAGCGCCGCCTTCAGCACCTGGTCGATCGCCCCCGGGCCGCCCGAACGCAGCAGGTCGTCCGGATCCTGGCCACCGGGCAGCAGCGCGATCCGGAGCGAGCGGCCCGGCTCGAGGAGCGGCAGTGCGATGTCGAGTGCCCGGAACGCCGCCCGCTGGCCGGCCTTGTCGCCGTCGAAGCACAGGATCGGCTCGTCGGCGTGGCGCCAGAGCAGGGCGAGCTGATCCTCGGTGAGCGCGGTGCCCAGCGGCGCCACCGTCTCGGGGTGGCCCGCGAGCGTCATGGCGATGACGTCGACATAGCCCTCGACCGCGATGATCGAGCCGCGCTCGTGCGCAGCCTTCCGGGCGCCGTGCAGGTTGTAGAGCGTCCGGCCCTTGTGGAAGAGCGGCGTCTCGGGGGAGTTCAAGTACTTGGCGCGCACCTCCTTGGACAGCGCCCGGCCGCCGAAGGCCACGACCCGGCCGCGCGTGTCGGTGATCGGGAACATCACCCGATCGCGGAAATAGTCGTACGGGACCGAGACGCCTTCCCCGGTCGCCAGCAGCCCCATCTCGATCATCAGCGCCTTGTCGACGCCCTGCCCGGCCAGATGATCGCGCAGGGCATAGCGGTCGTTCGGCGCGTAGCCCAGGCGGAAAGCCTGCTGGGTCTCGCGGCCGAGGGCGCGCCGTTCGAGATAGGCGCGGGCCTCGCTGCCCTGGTTCGAGAGCAGCCGCTCCTCGAACCAGCGGGCGGCCATCTCCATCACCTCGATAGCGCCGGCGCGCTTGGTTTCGGCGGCGCGGTTGTCCTCGGTGGGCGCGGGCAGGCTGACGCCCGCCTCCCCGGCCAGCCGTTCGACCGCCTCCGGGAAGCTCAGGCCCTCCGTCTCCATCAGGAATGTGAAAATGTCCCCGTGCTTGGAGGACGAGAAGCAGTGGTAAAACTGCTTCTGGTCGTTCACGTAGAAGGACGGAGTCTTTTCGGCGTTGAACGGCGACAGGCCGCGCCACTCCCGGCCGGCCTTCTTGAGCTGAACCCGCCGTCCGACCACCGAGGAGGCCGGCAGCCGGGCACGGATCTCTTCCAGGATGTGGGGCGGATAGCGCACGGGGCCCTGGGGTGGGGTTCGGGACCGCCGAGTATACGCGGCGGGCGCGGCGGAGTCCCGCAAGCCAACCCAGGGTGCGTTCGGCCGGGGATTATGGGGACGGCTTCAGCCCTTCGCGGCGAGCGCGTCCTTCACCAAGCCGCTCGCCTTGCCGAAATCCATCCGCCCCGCGAAGGTGCCCTTCAGGGCGCCGATCACCCGGCCCATGTCCTTCGGGCCGGCGGCGCCGGTCTCCAGGATCGCCGCCTCGACGGCCGCCTTCATCTCGGTCTCGTCCATCTGCTTGGGCAGGAAGCCCTCGATGATGGCGATCTCGGCGCGCTCGTTGGCGGCGAGTTCCGGGCGGCCGCCCTGCTCGTAGACGGCGGCCGATTCGGTGCGCTGCTTGATCATCTTCTGGAGGAGCGACAGGATCTCCCCATCGGCGATCGGCTCCTTGCCATTGCCGCGGGCCTCGATGTCCTTGTCCTTGAGGGCGGCCTGAATCATCCGCACGGTGGCGAGCTTGTCCTTTTCGCCGGCCTTCATGGCCTCCTTCATCTCGCTGGTGAATCGGGCGCGCAGCATGTCGAAAAACCTTCCAACGGAAAAACGGCGGGCTGGCCTGCGGTTTGCGGGTCCGTCGGCTCGTCGGTGTTGAGCCCTGAGGGCCGCAAGGCCACATTGACCCCATCGCCGGCCGCTCGCTAAGAGCGCCGCACACGATCATGCCGCAAGCCGAGAGCGTCGCGTTGCGGCGCCCGCCTTCGGTCGGACATAAGCGAGACTCAGCCCATGCTGCAAGACGCCGCCGCGCATGCCCCCGGGTCCCGGGCCCCCGAGCCCTGGTCGGAGCCCGTCGCCACGGCTCTGCTGGTCCTCGCCGACGGGACCGTTCTCGAAGGCTTCGGCATCGGGCAGACCGGGATCGCCGACGGCGAGGTCTGCTTCAACACGGCGATGACCGGCTACCAGGAGATCCTGACCGATCCGTCCTATGCCGGGCAGATCGTCACCTTCACCTTCCCGCATATCGGCAATGTCGGCACCAACGACGAGGATCTGGAGAGCCTCGAAGCGGCGCCGGCCTCGGGCGTGCGCGGCACCGTCATCGCCTCGGCGGTGACGAAACCGTCGAGCTGGCGCTCGTCCTCGCATCTCGACGGCTGGCTCAAGGCCCGCGGCATCGTGGGCATCACCGGTGTCGACACCCGGGCGCTCACCGCCCGCATCCGCGACCGCGGCATGCCCAACGCCGTGATCGCCAACGATCCGGAGGGCCGGTTCGACCGGGAGGCCCTGAAGGCCCGGGCGGCGGCACTGGCGCCGATGGAGGGGCTCGACCTCGTGCCGCCGGTGACGAGCCGCACGTCTTCGGAATGGTCGGAGACCGTGTGGGCGCTCGGCAACGGCTACGGCACGCGCGCGCCGGGTCAGGGCCTGAAGGTCGTGGCCATCGATTACGGGGTGAAGCGCAACATCCTGCGGCTGCTGGCCGAGGCTGGCTGCGACGTCACGGTGGTGCCGGCCACCACCAGTGCCGAGGCGATCCTGGCGATGAAGCCGGACGGCGTGTTCCTGTCGAACGGCCCCGGCGATCCGGCCGCCACCGGCACCTACGCGGTGCCGGTGATCCGCAAGCTGCTCGACGAAAAGGTGCCGACCTTCGGGATCTGCCTCGGGCACCAGCTCATGGGCCTCGCGCTCGGCGGCCGGACCGTGAAGATGGGCCAGGGCCACCACGGCGCGAACCATCCGGTGAAGGACAAGACCACCGGCAGGGTCGAGATCGTCTCCATGAACCACGGCTTCGCGGTCGACCCGGCGAGCCTGCCGGAGACCGCCGTCGAGACTCACGTCTCGCTGTTCGACGGATCGAATTGCGGGCTGACGCTCACCGACCGCCCGGCCTTCTCGGTGCAGCACCACCCGGAGGCCTCGCCCGGCCCGCGCGACAGCCA
>CAXTCV010000111.1:0-11916 GCA_964242725.1 uncultured Methylobacterium sp. | reverse complement strand
CCGCGCCCACGCCGATGCCGGCGAAGCCGTGCTCGGTGATCGGGGTGTCGACCACGCGCTTCGGCCCGAATTCCTGCAGGAGGTTCTGCGTGACCTTGTAGGCGCCCTGGTACTCGGCGACCTCCTCGCCCATGACGAAGACGTCGCCGTCCCGGCGCATCTCCTCGGCCATGGCGTCGCGCAGGGCCTCGCGGACGGTCTGGGTGACCATCGGCGTATCGGCCGGGAACTCCGCCATCACCGGCTCCTGAGCCTTGGTGGTGATGACGGCCGGCGCGGCCGGCGCCTTCGGGGCGTCGTCGCCGGTCTTCGCGGTGGGCGCGGGCGTCTCGGCCATGCCCTCGGCCTGCATGTCCGGCGTCGGGGCCGGATGGCCGCCGGCGCCGTTGGGCTTCGCCCCGCCGCCGACCTGGACGCTCGCCGGATCCTCGCCCTCACCCGCGATCACGGCGATCGGCGTGTTCACCGCGACGCCCTCGGTGCCCTCGGCGATCAGGATCTTGGCGAGCACGCCCTCGTCGATGGCCTCCACCTCCATGGTGGCCTTGTCGGTCTCGATCTCCGCCAGCACGTCGCCGGACTTGATCGGATCGCCCTCCTTCTTCAGCCACTTGGCGAGCTTGCCCTCCTCCATGGTGGGCGAGAGGGCGGGCATCAGGATGTCGGTCGCCATGCTCAGCTCTGCGGTCGTCGTCTCGTGAAGGGGCGGCCAGCGTCGTCGGCGACGCGCTCAGGCGTGCGCGTCCAGCAGGATGTCGGTCCAGAGCTCGGCGGGATCGGGCTCGGGGTCGTTGGTGGCGAACTCGGCCGAGGCGTTGACGACCTCGCGCACCTTCGCGTCCGTGGCCTTGAGATCCGTCTCCGGCACCCCGTGCAGTTCGAGCAGGCGCTTGCGCACCATCTCGATCGGGTCGTGCTCGTCGCGCATCTTCGAGACCTCGTCCTTGGTCCGGTACTTCGCCGGATCGGACATGGAATGGCCGCGATAGCGGTAGGTCTGCATCTCCAGGATGTAGGGACCCTGGCCGGTGCGGGCGTGCTCGATCGCCCGCGTGGCGGCCTCGCGGACGGTGCGCACGTCCATGCCGTCGACCTGCTCGCCCGGGATGCCGAAGGAGAGGCCGCGCTTCGAGAAGTCGGTCTGCGCCGAGGCCCGGGCCACCGAGGTGCCCATGGCGTAGCGGTTGTTCTCGATCACGTAGACGACCGGCAGCTTCCAGAGGGCCGCCATGTTGAAGCTCTCGTAGACCTGCCCCTGGTTGGCCGCGCCGTCGCCCATGTAGGTCAGGCTGACCTTGCCGTTCTCCCGGTAATGGTCCGCGAAGGCGAGGCCGGTGCCGAGCGAGACCTGCGCGCCGACGATGCCGTGGCCGCCGAAGAACTGCTTCTCGCGGCTGAACATGTGCATCGAGCCGCCCTTGCCGCGGCTGTAGCCGCCCCGGCGCCCGGTCAGCTCGGCCATGACGCCCTTCGGATCCATGCCGCAGGCGAGCATGTGGCCGTGGTCGCGGTAGCCGGTGATGACCTGGTCGCCGTCGACCGAGGCCATCTGCATGCCGATCACCACGGCCTCCTGGCCGATATAGAGATGGCAGAAGCCGCCGATCAGGCCCATGCCGTAGAGCTGGCCGGCCTTCTCCTCGAAGCGCCGGATCAGCAGCATCTCGTGATAGGCGTGGAGGTCTTCCTCCCGGGTGAATTGCGGCATGTTCGGCGCCGGCTTGTGCGCCTCGGCGGCCTGCGGGCTCGCGGCCTCCGGGTGCGCGGACGAAGCGTCCCTGGCAGGCTCCTTGGCGGCGTCCATCGGCGCTCTCCCCGTGATTCCACGCGACTGCGTGGGGGTGTAGGACAGCGTCGGATGGAAAGCGAGGGCTGCCGCTCTGACAGGAAGCCTCTCTTGTCAGAGGGTTTTCGCGGCCCGCGCAGGCGGCGGGCCGGCGATCAGGGCGTGATGACGACCACGTCGTTGGCGTGGACCCGGCCGAGGACGATCCGCGCGCGCTCCTCCAGGAGGTCGCGGTCGATCTGGTCGCTCTTGAGGAGGGCGACCCGGCGCTCCCAGGTGGCGCGCTCGGCCTTCACGGCCGCCAGGTCCTGGTTGAGGCCGTAGGCCCGGATCTTGAGGACCTTCTTCGCCTCCAGGCCGCGGTTGCCGCTCTCGGCCTGCCACACGAAATAACCGACGACGAGCGCCGACAGGGTCCAGAGACCCAGCGGCAACACGACCATTCTGACGCGGCGGCGCACGACCATGGCGCGACCCTGGCGCGGAAAGGTTAATGGATCGTCTCTGCGGAGCGCCACGGTCGGCTATGAACCGGGGCGTGGCGCGGCGGACGGGAGCGAAGGGCGAGCCGAACGCATGGACATGACGGATCTGCGCCGCTGGCTCGCCGAGCACGCCACGGCGACCGACGACCACGACGCGCTGCTGGCCCGGTTCTGCGAAGCGCTGGTCGGCGCGGGCATTCCCCTCTGGCGCGTCAGCGTCATGGCGCCGGCCCTCGACCCGACGCTGCGCGGCGTCAGCCTGAACTGGCATGCCGGCGAGGGGATGTCCTTCGTGGCCAGTCCGCACGGCGCCGTCGAGGAGAGCGACTGGCTCCTGAGTCCCGTCTACGCCCTGGTGGAGAAGGGCGAGACCTTCGGCCGATGGCGCCTCGACGCCCCCGAGCTGGAACTCGATTTTCCGGTCCTGCGGGCCCTCGGGTCACAGGGTGGGGTCGATTACGCACTCCACATCGTCGAGTTCGCGCCCGGAACCGCGTTGCGTGGCATCGCGATCTCGTTCTGCACCCGCCTGCCCGCCGGCTTCACGGATGCGCACCTGTCGACCATCACCGGTGTGCTGCCGTTCCTGACGCTGGCGATCGCCAAGATCGGCCTGGCGCACACGCTGCGGGAAGTGTCGGCCACCTATCTCGGTCGCTCCACCGCCGAACGGGTCCTCGACGGACAGATCCGGCGGGGCGAGGGCCGCGCCGTGCCGGCCGCCATCCTGCTCACCGACCTGCGCGGCTTCACGGCCCTGTCCGACCGGGCCGATCCCGCCGACATGGTCACGTGGCTCAACGAGCATTTCGACGCCCTCGGCGATCCGGTGGAGCGACACGGCGGCGAGATCCTGAAGTTCCTCGGCGACGGGTTCCTGGCGATCTTTCCGGTTCCAGACGCCGGCACCCTCCCCTGCCCGGTCTGCGGCGCCGCCCTCGAGGCCGCGACCGATGCGCTCGCCGCCAACGCGGCGCTCAACACCCGCCGCCGCGCCGCGGGGCTGCCGGAACTCGCAGCCGAATGCGTCGTGCATTTCGGGACGGTGATCTACGGCAATGTCGGGACCGAGCGCCGGCTCGACTTCACCATCATCGGGCGAGCGGTCAACGAGGCGAGCCGGATCGAGAGCCAGTGCGCGGCGCTCGGCCACGCGCTCCTCGTATCGGATTCCTTCGCCGAGCGCTGCGCCCGGCCGCTCCAGCCCGTGGGGACGATCGAGCTGCGTGGCCTGTCGCGGCCCCAGCGGGTCTGGACGCTCCCGGATTGAGGCCGGGCGCCCCCCGGATCAGCGGCGGGCGAGCTGCTTGAGTGCCGCTGCGCCGGCATAGAGCGCCTGCGGGCCCAGGCCCTCCTCGATCCGGATCAGCTGGTTGTACTTGGCCAGTCTGTCCGAGCGGGCCAGCGAGCCGGTCTTGATCTGCCCGCAATTCGTGGCGACCGCGAGGTCCGCGATGGTCGAATCCTCGGTCTCGCCGGAGCGGTGCGACATCACCGCGGTGTAGCCGGCGCGCTGGGCCATATCGACCGCCGCCAGGGTCTCGGTGAGCGTGCCGATCTGGTTGACCTTGATCAGGATCGAGTTGGCGGTGCCCTCCGCGATGCCGCGGGACAGGCGCTCGACATTGGTGACGAACAGGTCGTCGCCCACGAGCTGGCAGCGATCGCCGATCTTGTCGGTCAGGAGTTTCCAGCCAGCCCAGTCGTCCTCCGACATGCCGTCCTCGATGGAGACGATCGGGTAGGTGGCGACGAGCTGGGCAAGGTAGTCGACCTGCGCCTCGATGGCGCGGGTCGTGCCCTCGCCCTCGTAGGCGTAAGAACCGTCCTTGAAGAATTCGGTCGCGGCGCAGTCCAGCGCCAGGGCGATGTCCTGGCCCGGCTTGAATCCGGCGGCGCTGATCGCGTCCATCACGAAGTCGAGGGCGGCCTCGGCCGAGGGCAGGTTCGGGGCGAAGCCGCCCTCGTCGCCGACATTGGTGTTGTGACCGGCCTTCTTCAGCTTGCCCTTGAGGGTGTGGAACACCTCCGAGCCCATCCGCACGGCCTCGGCGAGGGAATCCGCCCCCACCGGCAGGATCATGAATTCCTGGAAGTCGATCGGGTTGTCGGCATGCGCCCCGCCGTTGATGATGTTCATCATCGGTACCGGCAGCACCCGGCCCTGGACACCGCCGACGTAGCGGTAGAGCGGCAGGCCCGAGGCCTCGGCCGCGGCCTTCGCCACCGCCAGCGACACGCCCAGGATGGCGTTGGCGCCCAGCCGCGCCTTGTTGGGGGTGCCGTCGAGCTCGATCATCGCCTCGTCGACCGCGACCTGGTCTTCGGCCTCCATGCCGCCGACCGCGTCGAGGATCTCCGTCTGCGCCGCCTCGACCGCCTTCAGCACGCCCTTGCCGAGGAAGCGGTTCATGTCGCCGTCGCGCAGCTCCACCGCCTCGTGGGCACCCGTGGAGGCGCCCGACGGCACGGCGGCGCGGCCGAAGGACCCGTCTTCCAGGATGACGTCGACCTCGACCGTCGGGTTGCCGCGGCTGTCGAGGATCTCGCGGGCGCTGATATTGGTGATCGCGGTCATGGAACGTCCTCTTGCGGGGCCGCGGGTCGGCGCGCGCGCAGATCGGGCCTGCGGCGCATCGCGGCGGCTTATCCGTCAAGCCGCGTTCGGCGGCAAGCGCCGGTGGTCGGTCGGCCTGTGGGTCGGTCCATTCCTGTGCGACCGCGGCGCTGCGGCCGCCATCCGCTCGGCGGCCCGGAGCAATCGCCGCGGCGGCGAGGGATGCGCCGGGCGCTGCGGCGTTCTATACGCGTCCCATGACGACGCGCGAACACCTCCAGCTCGGCCAGCCGGCGCCGCTTCCGACGTCCCCGGACGCGGCACGCCTCGACCGGGTCCCGAACCCGCACGCGGATACCGACTATCTCGCCCGCTTCACCGCGCCCGAATTCACCTCGCTCTGCCCGGTCACCGGCCAGCCCGACTTCGCCATCCTGGTGATCGATTACGTGCCGGGTGACTGGCTGGTGGAGTCGAAGTCGCTCAAGCTCTATCTCGGCTCGTTCCGCAACCACGGCGCGTTCCACGAGGATTGCACGGTGGCCATCGGGAAGCGGCTGCGCGACCTCCTGGAGCCGCGCTACCTGCGGATCGGTGGATACTGGTATCCGCGCGGGGGCATTCCGATCGACGTGTTCTGGCAGACGGGCGAACCGCCCAAGTCGGTCTGGCTGCCCGATCCCGGCGTGCCGCCCTATCGGGGCCGCTGACAGAAGAATCCGTGCGAGACGCCGCCGCCGGGGCCTGCCGCGGCCGCTTCACGCGAACGGACAAAAAAAGGGGCGACCGGCTCGCGCCGGTCGCCCTCGGATCCCGTCAGGATCGCGTCTCTCAGTAGCCGTAGCCGTAGTAGCCGTAGCCCGGTGCAGCGTAGCCCGGTGCAGCGTAGCCATAAGCCGGAGCGGCGTAGCCACCATAGACCGGGGCGTAGCCGTAGCCACCGCCGTAGTAGGAGTCCCGAGCCGCGCCGGCAGCGATCGCACCAGCGGCGAGGCCGGCGATGCCGAGACCGATGGCGGCACCGGTGCCGATGCCGCGACGGCCGCCGCGGGCGTAGCCGTGGCCGTAGCCGCCGTACCCGCCGTGGAAGCCGTAGGGACGCGCCTCGGCGCCGGTGGTGGCGGCGACGCTGCCGAGAGCCAGGGCGGCGGCGGTGGCGATGATACCGATCTTGCGCATAATGTTCCTTCTCGATCCTCGATCGAACATGCCCAATAACGTAGCCACCCCGCTTCAGTTCCAAGTTCTCGCATGTCTTGGCGTGCGGATCCGCACACAGGCGGATTCCTGAATGCCGGTTCATCCTTAACGCCCCGCGGGGCTGCCCCGCCGGCCGGGCCGCCTGAACCGGCGCGGGATCCGAAACCTTGCGAAGTGTTTTGGGACCGGGGTTGCCGGTCCGCTCCGGCGTTGCCCGATCCGGTGGGGGGACGAGCGGCGGATCCAGCCGGCCGCACGTCGCCTTCGCCCTGCGCTGGCCGTAAGAGGGATTCGGTGGAGGAGTGATCGATGGATGCCCTGACCCTGGTCCGCGAGACCTTCGCGCCGCTCTCGAACAAGCGGATCCTCGATATCGGCTGCGGCGGAGGGGCCCTCGCCAAGCGGCTCACCGACGACGGCGCGGCGGTGACCGGCATCGATCCCGGCGCCGCGGCCCTCGCCGCGGCCCGGGCCGCGGTGCCGGCCGCACGGTTCGAAGCCGCGACGGGGGAGGCCCTGCCCTTCGCCGATGCCAGCTTCGACGGCGCCGTCCTGCTCAACGCCCTGCATCACGTCCCCGACCCCGCGGCCGCCCTCGTCGAGGCGGCGCGCGTGCTCGTGCCGGGCGGTCGCCTCGTCGTGGTGGAACCCCTGGCTGTGGGAAGCTTCTTCGACGCCCTCCGGCCCATCGAGGACGAGACCGCGGTCCGGGCGGCCGCGCAGGAAGCCATCGCGGCCGCCCTGGCCCGGGGCACCCTCGCATGCCGCCGCGAGGTCACGATCGAACGGCGGGAGCGCTTCGCCTCCCGCGACGCCTTCCTGGCGCGGGTCTGCGCGGTGGACCCCGCCCGTGCGGCGGCGATCGCGGCGCGGCGGCCCATCGTGGAGGCGGCGTTCGCGCGGGCGGCCGAGCCGGTGGCGGACGGGTGCTACGACCTCGTCCAGCCCCTCCGGATCCACGTGCTGGAGCCGGCCTGACCCGGGTTTCGAAAGGGCGAGCCCTTTGGAAACCCTCGATCAGGCGATGCGGGCTTTGGCGAGCCGGTCGAACGCCAGGAGCTCCGCGAGGAGCGCCGGCAGGTCCTTCAGCGCCACCATGTTCGGGCCGTCGGAGGGCGCTCGATCGGGATCGGGATGGGTCTCGATGAACACGCCGGCCACGCCCACCGCCACCGCGGCCCGGGCCAGCACGGCGACGAATTCCCGCTGGCCGCCGGAACTGGCGCCCTGGCCGCCGGGCTGCTGGACCGAATGGGTCGCGTCGAACACGACCGGCGCGCCGCCCGTGACCTGCGCCATGATCGGCAGGCTGCGCATGTCCGAGACCAGGGTGTTGTAGCCGAAGGAGGCGCCCCGCTCGGTGACGATGACATTCGGATTGCCGGCCTCGGTGACCTTGGCGGCCACGTGCTTCATGTCCCAGGGCGCGAGAAACTGGCCCTTCTTGATGTTGACCGCCCGGCCCGTCGCGGCGGCCGCCAGAAGCAGGTCGGTCTGGCGGCACAGGAAGGCCGGGATCTGGAGCACGTCCACCGCGTCGGCGGCTCGGGGGCACTGCTCGGCGGCGTGCACGTCGGTCAGCACCGGCAGGCCGAGGCTCTCGCGGATCTCCGCGAAGACCGGCAGCGCCTCGTCGAGGCCGACGCCCCGGGCCGCGCGGCCCGAGGTGCGGTTGGCCTTGTCGAAGGATGCCTTGAACACCAGCCCGATCCCGAGATCCGCCGCCATCGCCTTGAGCGCTGAGGCGATCTCCAGGGCGTGACCGCGCCCCTCGAGCTGGCACGGGCCGGCGATCAGCGTGAGCGGCAGGTGGTTGGCGAAGCGCGCGCCGCCGACCTGGACCACGGGGCCGGATGTTTCGGGATTCGACATGCGGCCGGTCTAGCGCCGTTCCCGACCGCGTTGCAATCGGGGCCCGATTTCGATCTCGGAACGGCCCCGGCTCCGTGCTGGAACGCGCTGTCTGGCACCGAACCGGCATCTACGTCGGCGGACAGCACGCTAGCCCGCGCCGTGGGCCCGCGAGGACTTGGCCCGGGGCGCGACCCGGCAGACCGTGAGATCGTCCCGGAGCGCGTCGGTCCGCGACCCGGTCTCGCAGAGCATCAAGGCCGGGCCGGAGCCGCCGCGCCGGGGGGCCTGAGCGAGCAGGCTGGCCTGATGGAGGTTGAGTGCCAGCACCTCGGCCGCGGCGGCATCCGCCCCGGCGAGTGCTCGGGCCGCGCGTCCGACCAGGATGAAGTAGGCCTGTGGCGGTTCCCGATCGCGCGAGGCGACGGTGATCCGTGCGGGTGTCCGGCAATCCAGGCTCATCCGCTCGGCGTCCTCGGCGCGGAACACCGCGTAGGAGCCGGCCCGACCGGCGAGCGAGGCGCCGGTGTCGCGGATCACCCGGGCCGTGAGCGCGTCGCACGCATCGGCGGCGTGGACCCGTCCGGATGCGAGGCCGGCCAGGATCATCAAAGTTAACATTGTCTCGAACCGGCGTATCATTGACTCGCTCCTAATCCTCTGCAAGAGGTCGATCGCAGCTCACCGTTCGACGAAGGAAGACTATTGATTAGGAAGTGTTTTTCAGTTTGAGTTTTCAAGAATTGGACCCGATTTTGCTTTGAATATGGCGTTCCACAACGTGAATATTGATATGTATATCAGCGCTGTGATGAAAATAGAAAAGTCCCGATAAATCTCCGAGGCAGAGTGTCTGACGGGTTGAGCGGAGCCAGCGGATAGAAACGATAACGTCAGCCGATGGACGAATGAATCCTGATCGATTGCCGGCCGGACGGTCCGGGCTGGCGCGCCTCCCGTCTCTGGATCTCCCGCCTCCATCCACGGGCATGGGAACGTGCCCGCCGGGAAGCAGAAGGTCGCGCCGATCTATGATCGTCGGCCGAAAAGGTTCCCGGGGCATCCCGCGGCGGCCGATTGCCGAAGGAGGATCCGGCCTGATGGGCGGCGCTCGACCGGGCGCGCCCGCGCTGTCGCCGCGCAGGCGCGCCGGTTCGAGTTGGGAGCGACGATCGCTCAGGGGGGACGACGCAGGGCAGAGACAGCCGCGTCTCAAGCGGCCGGTCACACAAGTCCGGCGCGCGGTCATGGCAGAACATCGCACGGGGGAGTCAGGTCATGGAAGATGAACTCGGGGTCATCTTCAGATCGGTTCTGGAAATAAGAGATACGCTGGAAGGATCGATCGCGGAGATCAAGAGCCTCGTCGGTCAGGGCCATGAGGCTTATGCGGAGCCGATCGAGTTCCTGACGTTCGCGGCTCGCAGAACGCCGCTTTCGAGCGCTCCGCTGCTGCAAGATCTCTGGGTGCTGTTCGAGCTCGGAGAGAAGCGGAACGGATATTTCGTCGAGTTCGGTGCCGCGGGCGGTCCGGCAGTCAGCACCACGCTGTTGTTGGAAACGCTCTACGGCTGGCAGGGCGCGATCGCGGAGCCCGCTCGGAGCCGGTACGACAAGCTGCGTGCCAGCCGGAATTGCTACGTGACGAACAAGTTCATCTACACCGACGATGGCTTGAAGATGCTGTTCAACGTCCCGACCATTCGGAGGAGCCGTCAGGCGCCGGATCGCCGGGAGCCGGTGTGCCGACCGGCACACGGCGTGGCGGCCGACGGTACGAGGTCGAGACCGCCACGCTGCGCAGCTTCCTGCAGGCCGCGGAAGCGCCGGGCACGATCGATTACATGAGCATCAACGCCGAGGAGGATACACTCGAGGTTCTGAGCGGGTTCGATCTGGCCGAGCGCTCCATCACGATGGTGAGCGTGGCGAGCGATGACGCAAAGCAGCGTGAAGAGCTGGCCGCACTGATGGCGCGCAACGGATACGAGCGTAAATTCAAGACGTTTTCAGTCTCCGAAGACTGGTACATCAAGGGCGATAGGGCCGAGGCGTCGCGGCAGGCGTCGGCGTGAGGTGGAACGGCGGTGAGGGAGGCGCGGTCCCCTTCCCGCCGGCCGGCGCGATCGAGCCGGGGCGGTGACCGCTCCGGGCTCTGTGCGTAGACAGGTCCGCTCGGATGCCCGATCTGTGCGGGCGGCGCCGTGTCTCGCGCCGCCCGCACACAGACATCGATGCCGCCCATGCTCCGACCCCTTCTCGCCGCCCTCGTCCTCGTGCCGATGATCTTCGCCGCGGCGACGGCGAACCCCATCGCCGCGCCGGCCTTCGGCCCGGAACTCGAAGGCTTCGACTATCCGTGGCCCGTGCGGCGCTTCGTGTTCGCGTCCCAGCGCCAGCCGCTCCAGATGGGCTATCTCGACGTGCCGGCCGAAACGCCGAACGGCCGGACCGCGGTGCTGCTCCACGGCAAGAACTTCTGCGCCGCGACGTGGGAGAGCCAGATCCGGGCGCTGAGCGCGGCCGGCTACCGGGTGATCGCCCCGGATCAGGTCGGCTTCTGCAAAGCGAGCAAGCCGGCGGCCTATCAGTTCACCTTCCGCCAGCTCGCCGACAACACCCACGCGCTGCTGGCCTCGTTGGGGATCGAGCGCCCGATCCTGATCGGCCACTCGACGGGCGGCATGCTCGCGGCCCACTACGCCCTGCTCTACCCGACGGAGGTCGCCCAGCTCGTCCTGGTCAACCCGGTCGGCCTGGAGGATTGGAGCGCCAAGGGCCTCCCGCCGATCTCCTTGGAGCAATGGTACCAGCGCGAGCTGAAGACCAGCGCGGATTCGATCCGCGCCTACGAGACCGCGACCTACTATGCCGGCCGGTGGGACCCCCGCTACGCGCCCTGGGTGACGATGCTCGCCGGCCTCAATGCCGGCCCCGGCAAGGAGGCGGTCGCCTGGGACTCGGCGCTGATCTACGACATGATCGTCACCGAACCGGTGGTGTACCGGTTCCCGCAGATCGCGGTGCCGACCCTGCTGATGATCGGCCAGAAGGACAACACGGCCATCGGCAAGGATCTCGCCCCGGCGGAGGTGCGGGGGCAGCTCGGCCATTACCCCGAACTCGGCAAGGCGGCCGCCCGGGCAATTCCGGGGGCGCGCCTCGTGGAGTTTCCGGATCTCGGCCATGCGCCGCAGATGTCCGACCCGGAAGGCTTCAACCGGGCACTGATCGAGGGGATCGCGGCCCGGTGAGAGCATCCCCGCGAACGCAGCGGGGAGCGATGACGAAAGGTCCTAGAAATACGACTTCAGCACGCCGCGGCGGCGGACGTCGAGCGTCGCGCAGTGGAATGAGCCGCCGAACGGTCCGTAGCTGAGGAACGGCGCCGGGATCGGGTCGAAGCCCCAGTCCTTGAGCGCCTTGATCAGCGTCGGCTGGCTCTGATCGACGACGATCTTCTTCTCGGTGATCGCCAGGACGTTGATCGAGGTCCAGGGCGAGCACATGGAGATCTTGCTCATGAAGCCCGCCACCGGGTCGGGGCGCGGGGCGATCAGCACGTCCCACGTCTTGAGCACCGCGGGCAGCTTCTCGACGTCGACATAGTCCGGATTGACCAGCACCTTGCCGGGGGCGAGCGGCATGAACGACGAGTCGATGTGCATCGGCTGCGGGCACCGGCTCTCGATCTCGTGGATGCGGAAGCCCGGCCCGAGATGGCGGCGCAGCCACTCGATGCCCATCAGGTTGGTCACGTTCGAGCGGGTCACGAACAGGTCGCGGCCGCAGCGGACGAAGTCGGCGGCGTCGAAGACCGGCTCGAACTCGTTGACGGTGAACTGCATGGGCTCGCCGGCCTTCAGGTTCGGCACCCGGTAATCGTAGTTGTAGAGCTCGTCCGTGAGCTGCGGCCGCGGCGCCGACGTCCAGCGGGCCCCGTTGCGAAAGTATTCCTTGAACAGCGACCGGTAGGCGTCGCCCTCGAAGTAGCGCGAGCGCCAGCACATCGGGCTCTCGATGATCTCGTCGCCGAT
>CAXTCV010000110.1:0-11922 GCA_964242725.1 uncultured Methylobacterium sp. | reverse complement strand
ACGCTGTAGGTTTCCCGGGATCGATCCTCCAACGGCTCACGTGGCTCCGCACTCGACCCTTCCCGATACCGGCGCGTCCAGCACGGACGTGGCGCGCAAGGCGGAACTCCGGCGCGCGGCCCTGGCGGCCCGCGACGCGCTCGGCGCGGAGAAGCGACTGTCCGCCTCGGCGGCGATCGCCCGTGCGCTCCTCGCCCTGCCCGAACTCGCCGCGGCGCGCCGCGTCGGGGCCTTCTGGCCGATCCGCACCGAGGTCGATCCGCGCCCGGCCGCAGAGGGCCTCCTGGCCCGCGGCCAGGGCGTGGCGCTCCCGCAGGTCACGCCGGACGGCCTCGTCTTCCGGGACTGGCGCGCCGGGGACGCGCTGGTCGCCGGCCGCTTCGGCCTGAGCGAGCCGGACCCCGCGCTACCGCCCGTGGAGCCCGACGCGCTGATCGTGCCGCTGGCCGCCTTCGACCGGACCGGCCAGCGGATCGGCTACGGCCGCGGCTATTACGACGGCGCGATCACGCGCCTGTCCCGCACCCGCCCGCTCTTCACCGTCGGCATCGGCTTCGCCGTGCAGGAGGTGGAGCGCGTGCCCGCCGAGCCGCACGACCGGCCCCTCCACTGCGTGATCACCGAGGCAGGCCTGGTCCGCTTCGACGGGACGTTCTGACCGATGCGGCTGCTCTTCCTCGGCGACGTCGTCGGCCGCTCAGGCCGCGTTGCGGTCTGCGAGCACCTGCCCCGGCTGCGGGAGCGGTGGCGGCTCGACTGCGTGGTGGTCAACGGCGAGAACGCGGCCGGCGGCTTCGGCATCTCGGAGGCGATCTGTGACGAACTGATCCAGGCCGGCGCCGACGCGGTGACGCTCGGCAACCACAGCTTCGACCAGCGGGAGGCACTGGTGTTCATCGCCCGCCAGCCCCGCCTGGTGCGCCCGGCCAACTACCCGCCCGGCACCCCCGGCCGCGGCGCCACGGTGGTCGAGACGCAAGGGGGCGCCCGCGTCCTCGTGGTCAACATCATGGGCCGCGTCTTCCTCGACCCGATGGACGATCCCTTCACCGCCGTGGAGCGCGAGATCACGGCCTGCCCCCTCGGGGCGGCGGCCGACGCCGTGGTCGTCGACGTGCACGCGGAGGCGACCAGCGAGAAGCAGGCCCTCGGCCATTACCTCGACGGCCGGGCGAGCCTCGTCGTCGGGACCCACACCCACACCCCCACCGCCGATCATCGGATCCTGCCGGGCGGCACCGCCTACATGTCGGATGCCGGAATGTGCGGCGATTACGATTCGGTCATCGGCATGCAGAAGGACGAGCCGATCCGCCGCATGATCCAGAAGACGCCGGGCTCCCGCTGGGAGGTCGCCACCGGCGACGGCACGCTCAGCGGCATCGCCGTGGAGACCGATGCGCGGGGGCTCGCCACCCGGCTCGCGGCGCTCCGCCTGGGTCCGCATCTCGAGGAGAGCCGTCCGCACTTCTGGGATTAGCGCGCGTCAGCGAGATGGAGACGTGTTCGGCGCGGGAGAGGGCCGTTCGCACGACTTGATCGCGTGCGGGCCTGCCCCCACAGTGATTTGGACGGGCGCCGCCGGCGGCCGCATCCCTGAGATCAGGCTAGAGCGATTGATGGCCGCCCGCGAGACCGGCGAAATCAACAGGGACCCGCTGACCCGGCCCGGGATCTATCTCGGGCGGATGGTGGTCTTTCTGATCCTCGTCGGCTTCCTGGCCTTCATTCTGTTCAAGCAGATCACGCCGGCCTTCCTGGCCAATCCGGGGCTGAACGGGCTCATCCTGGGCGTGCTGCTCATCGCCGTCGTGATCGCCTTCGGGCAGGTCGTCCGGCTGTTCCGGGAGGTCGCCGCCGTCAACGCCGCGGCGCGGGGCGACCGGGCGAAGCGTCCGCCCGCCCTGCTGGCCCCGATGGCGCCGATGATCGCGGCCCGCGTCGCCGGGACGACGCTGCCGGGCACCGCCGGCTATCTCGACACCATCGCGGCCCGCCTCGACGAGGGGCGCGAGATCCTGCGCTACATCGCCGGGATCCTGATCCTGCTCGGCCTGCTCGGCACCTTCTGGGGCCTGATCGACACGCTCTCGGCGGTGGGCGGCGTGATCAAGGGGATGCGCGGCGGCGGCGATGCCGGGGTGATGTTCGACGAGCTGAAATCGGGCCTGGCGGTGCCGCTGTCGGGGATCGGGCTCGCCTTCTCGGCCTCGCTCTTCGGCCTCGCCTCCTCGCTGATCACCGGCTTCCTGGAGTTGCAGGCGGGCCAGGCGCATGCCCGTTTCCACAACGAATTGCAGGATTGGCTGATGTCCGGCGAGACGGTGGCCGGCGCGGCCGCGCCGGTCCGGTCGGGGGCCGGAACGCAGGACCTGAAGGAGGCGATCGAGCGGCTGACGGCGCTGGTGGCCGAGGGCGGGGGCAGCCGCGCCGCGACGCTCGCCATGACCAACCTCGCCGAGGGCATCCAGGGCCTCGTGCAGCACATGCGCGCCGAGCAGCAGATGATCCGCGACTGGGTCGAGGCGCAGGCGAGCCGCGAGCGCGAGCTGAAGCAGGTGCTCGACCGGCTCGGCCGGGAGCGGGTCTGATGGCGTCCACGGCGGCGCGGTCCCGGCGCACCCTCAACGTCTGGCCGGGCTACGTCGACGCGCTGGCGACGCTGCTGCTGGCGGTGGTGTTCCTGCTCACGGTGTTCGTGGTCGGGCAGTTCTTCCTGTCGCAGGAGCTGACCGGGCGGGACGAGACCCTGGCCAAGCTCAATCGGCAGATCTCCGACCTGACCGACCTCCTCGCCCTGGAGCGTTCGAGCCGCCGCACCCAGGAGGACGAGGTCCGCAACCTGCGCACGACGCTGGCGGGCGTCGAGGCCGAGCGCGACCAGGCGAAGTCGCAGGCCGAGGCGGCCACCGTCAGCCAGGGCGCGGCGGGCGCCCTCGACAAGCAGCTCGACGCCGAGCGCGGCGCGACCAAGCGGGCCCTGTCCCAGATCGACCTGCTGAACGAGCAGATCAGCGCCATGCGCCGCCAGCTCGCCGCCCTCGAAGACGCGCTCGCGGCCTCCGAGAGCCGCGACCGGGAATCCCAGGTCCGCATCGCCGAACTCGGCAGCCGGCTGAACGTCGCGCTGGCGCAGAAGGTCCAGGAACTGGCCCGCTACCGCTCGGACTTCTTCGGGCGCCTGCGCCAGATCCTCGGCAACCGGCCGGACATCCGGGTGGTCGGCGACCGCTTCGTGCTGCAATCGGAGGTGCTGTTCCCGGCGGGGTCGGCGACCCTCAAGCCCGAGGCGGGCCCCGAGATCGACCGGATCGCCGGGGCGATCTCGGACCTCGCCAGGCAGATCCCGGCGGACCTGCCCTGGGTGCTGCGGGTCGACGGCCACACGGATGCCCGGCCGATCAGCACGCCGCAATTCCCGTCGAACTGGGCGCTCTCGGCGGCCCGCGCCATCGCGGTGGTGCAGTATCTGGCCGGCAAGGGGATCGCCCCGCAGCACCTCCTGGCCGGGGCCTTCGGCGAGTTCCAGCCCCTGGATGCCGGCACCACCGAAGACGCCTATGCCCGGAACCGCCGGATCGAGATGAAGCTCACCGAGCGGTAGCGCGGCGTCTCGGTCCGGGCTGCGGGAGCGTCCCGCTCAGCCCGCCAGCGCGTCCTTGTAGGCGAAGATCCCGGGCGTGCCGCCGGTCATCAGGAACAGCACCGACGAACCCGGCGGGTAGAGTCCGCCCCGGACATCGTGCAGCAGGCCCGCGAAGGCCTTGCCGCTATAGACCGGATCGAGGAGCTTGCCCTCGGTCCGCGCCACCAGCCGGACGGCCTCCAGCATGCCGGCGGTGGGGATGCCATAGCCGGGGCCGCGATGGCGCCCGTCGAGATCGATCTCCTGCGCCGTCACGCGCCGCGCCGCGCCGATCAGCGCCAGCGTGGCATTGGCCTTCTCCAGCACGTCCGCTTGGGCGCGCCCTTCCTCGGCGAGCACCGCGTAGGATTTCGCCCGGCGCGGATCGAGGTCCATCGCGGCGAGCCCCGCCACGAGACCCGCATGCGTGCCGGCGCTGCCGTTGGCGGTGACGATCTGCGCGAAGCTCAGGCCCAGATCGTCCGCCTGCGCCAGGATCTCGGCGGCGCAGTTGGCGTAGCCGAGGCAGCCGGTCGGGCTCGAGCCGCCGGAGGGAAACGTGTAGACCGCGCGGCCTTCGGCCCGCAGCTCCGTCGCCCGCGCCTCGGCGGCCGCGAGGGAATCGGCCTCGCCCGGCAATTCGTGGACGGTGGCGCCGAACACGTCGTCGAGCAGGCGATTGCCGTTGCCGGTGTAATCCGGATCCTGGCGCGGCACGCTGCGGGTCAGGAACAGCTCGCAGGCGAGGCCCGCCCGCGCCGCGGCGGCCGCCGTCAGCCGTGCGTGGTTCGACTGGATGGCGCCCACCGTGATCGCCGTGTCGGCGCCCGCCGCCCGGGCGGCGCCGAGCAGGTATTCCAGCTTGCGCAGCTTGTTGCCGCCGAGCCCGATCCCCGCCACGTCGTCGCGCTTCACGAAGATCCGGACGCCGTTGAGGGCATCCCCGAGATGGGCCGCCAGCCCGTCCAGGGGCTCGATCGGCGTCGGGAGCGCCAGCAGCGGCAGGCGCGGGAAGCGGGCGAGGTCGAGCGTCGGCATGACGGCCTGTCTATACCGGGACGCGATCCCTGTCCCGGGGTCGCAGGCTCATTCGGCCGCCGGCAGCCGCTCCCCGCGGGGGCGGGGCTCCTTGCCCCGGGCTGTCTCGTCGAGGGCGTCGGTGAATTGCAGGTTGGCGAGCTGGGCGTAGAGCGCGCCCTGGGCCAGCAGGCTCTCGTGGGTCCCGGTCTCGACGATGCGCCCGTCGTCGAGGACGAGGATGCGGTCGGCGGCGCGGATCGTGGCGAGCCGGTGGGCGATGACCAGGGTGGTGCGCCCGCGCATCAGGGTGTCCAGGGCGGCCTGGACGGCCCGCTCGGATTCCGCGTCGAGCGCCGAGGTCGCCTCGTCGAGGAGCAGGATCGGCGCGTCCTTGAGGATCGCCCGGGCGATGGCGATGCGCTGCCGCTGGCCCCCCGACAGGGTCACGCCGCGCTCGCCGACCTGGGTGGCGTAGCCCTGCGGCAAGGCCGTGATGAAGCCGTGCGCGTTGGCGAGTTCGGCGGCGTGCCGGATCTCCGCCTCCCCGGCTTCCGGGCGGCCGTAGCGGATGTTCTCCGTGACGGTGCCGGAGAACACCACCGGGTCCTGCGGCACCAGGGCGATGCGGGCGCGCAGGTCCTCGGGATCGACCTGCACGATGTCGGCGCCGTCGACCAGGATCCGGCCCCCCTGCGGATCGTAGAAGCGCAGGAGCAGCTGCAGCACCGTCGACTTGCCGGCCCCGGACGGTCCCACGATGGCGATCCGCTCGCCGGGAGCCGCCGCGAAGGTCAGGCCGTCCAGAGCGGTGTGGCCAACACGCGTCGGATAGGCGAAGCGGACGGCCTCGAAGGCCACGGCCCCGCGCGCGGGCTCGGGCAGCGGCAGCGCGGGGACCGGCGCGCGGATCGCGGGTTCCGTGGCCAGGATCTCGGTGAGGCGCTCGGCCGCCCCGGCCGACATGGCGAGGTCGCCATAAACCTCGGAAAGCTGGCCCAGGGCCCCGGCGCCGAACACCGCGTAGAGGACGAACTGCGAGAGTTCGCCCCCGGTCATGGTGCGGGCGAGCACGCCCTGCGCGCCGTACCACATCACCCCCACCACCGAGGCGGAGATGAGGAAGATCGCCACGCCGGTGAGAAGCGCCCGCGCCTGGATCGAGTCGCGGGCTGCCCCGTAGGCCTCCTCGGAGGCGGTCGCGAACCGGGCCGCCGTGGTGCCGGACCGGCCGAACGCCTGCATGGTCCGCACCGCCCCGACCGCCTCCGCGGCGTAGGCCGAGGCCTCGGCGAGCCGGTCCTGGGCGGCCCGCGAGCGCCGGCGCACGCCCCGGCCCGACAGGATCAGCGGGAAGACGATGATCGGAATGGCGGCGAGCACCATCACGGACAGGCGCGGGCTCGTGATCACCATCATGGCGGTGGCGCCCACGAACAGGAACAGGTTGCGCAGCAGGATCGACACCGAGACCCCGAAGGCGGACTTGATCTGCGTGGCGTCCGCGGTGAGCCGGGAGACGATCTCGCCCGATTGCGCGCGGTCGAAGAAGGCGGGATCGAGGATCGTGAGCCGGGCGAAGACGGCGCTGCGCAGGTCCGCCACGACGCGCTCGCCCAGCGTCACCACCGTGTAGACCCGCGCGGCGCTCGACAGGGCGAAGGCCGCCACGACGCCGAGCAGCGCCAGGAAATAGGCGTCGATGACGCCCGAGCCGTCCGCCGTGAAGCCGTGGTCGATCACCCGGCGCATGGCCACGGGCACGACCAGCGTCGAGGCCGACGCGCACATCAAGGCGACGAGACCGGCGACGATTCGGCCGCGGTAGCGCAGCGCGAACGGGACCAGCGGCGTGAGCGCGCTCAGCGGGGCTTTGGGACGGCTCTCGGCGGCCGCCTTGGTCTTACGGGCCATCACGCCTCTTGTGTCTTATCTCCGGTCCGCGGCGCTTGTGACCGGGGAGAGCCTGCGGTATACGCCGCCGCTCATCCGATTGCGTGTGTTCAATGGCCGCGGGCCGCCACCACGGTCGGCTTGGACGTGCCGTTGCCACGAACCCACGGTTCGGTGCAACCGGTGACATCTTCCGCATTCCGGGCCGGGCGGCGCCTCCTGCGCTTCCCGCCGGCGTGCCAGATCAGGGACGACAGGTCATGGCGAAGGACGCGGCCGCAAAGGCCAAGGGGACCGAGCACCCCGACTACCACTTCATCAAGGTCGTGATGACGGACGGGACCGAGTACAAGACCCGTTCGACCTACGGCAAGGAGGGCGACACCCTCAACCTCGACATCGATCCGCTCACCCACCCGGCCTGGACCGGCGGCGAGCAGAAGATGCTCGACCGCGGCGGCCGTGTCTCGCGCTTCAACTCGCGGTTCGGCAACCTCGGCAAGCGCTGATCCCGTCCGGATCGCGTCGGGACGAATCGAAACGGGCGGCCCCGCGCGGGGCCGCCCGTTTCCGTTTGCCGCATGCCGCGGCCCCGTACGGTGCCGCGCCGATTTTCCAGTAGAATCCTGTCGCAAATTTCCCACGCGATCGACGCGTTCGATCTGTCCGGCCGGCGCCGAAGAAAAGATCGTCCCGTAACGATGGATATCGACCGCGCTTCCACGCAGACCTGATCCGCAGGACAGGTTTGCGGCCGGTCCGGACCGCCGTATCCTCGCTTCCCGCCGAAGATCCATTCGGCCCTGGACACGCGGTTGTGTCGAAGCGATCGGGATGGGCGTTTTCCGGCTCCGTCGTGATGTGTCTCTACTGAGAACATCACCGCATCGACTTCGTAAATCGCCACGTCCGGATCTGCCATCGTCGTCGCGGGCGGACTGCACGCGACGCTTGCGGGATCGTCTTCCATGAAACGCCGGCTGTTTTCCGCTCTCGCCGTCCTGCTGGCCTTCACGGCCCCGGTCTTCGCCAGAGACAGGATCAAGGTCGGCATCATGAGCGATTTCGAGCCCGTCTGGAGCACCGTCAAGGACATCCCCGCCAAGGACGGGCTCGACATCGAGCTCGTCGTCTTCTCCGATTATCTCCTCCCGAACGCCGCGCTCGATGCGGGCGACCTCGATGCCGACGCCTTCCAGCACAAGCCTTTCCTCGATCATCAGATCGCCGCCAAGGGTTACAGGATCGCTCCCGTCGCCGCGACGATCGTGTCGCCGATCGGCCTCTATTCCAGCCGGGTGAAAGCCCTCGGCGCGCTGAAGGACGGCGCTCTGGTCGGCATCCCGAACGATCCCTACAACGGCGGGCGTGCCCTCTTGCTGCTGGCAGCACAGAAGGTGATCCGCCTCAAGGATGGCGTCGGCCTGCTGCCCACCGTGCAGGATGTGGTCGACAACCCGAAGCGGCTTCGGTTCATCGAGCTCGACGCGGCCCAGCTTCCGCGCAGCCTCGAGGATCTCGACGCCGCCGTCATCAACACGAATTACGCCGTCGAGGTCGGCTTGACGCCGAACAGGGATGCCATCGCGATCGAAGCGGCGGCCGGCAATCCCTACAGCAACGTCATCGCCGTGCGGGAGACGGACAAGGACGCCCCCTGGGTGCTCACGCTCGTCCACGCGTTCCAGAACGACGGTGTCCGGACGCTCATCCGGGACACCTTGCCGGGGCAATGGCCGGCCTTCTGAACCGTAGCGACCGGGGTCCTCGGATCCGGGCCGAACCTCCCAGTGTCGAGACCCTGGATCCGGGCCTGCCGGGCGCCGGGGTTTTGGCGCTCAGCCCTCGCGCATGCGGAACGCCATCCGCAGCAGGCCATGCTGCTGGGCCACAGGGCTCTCGACGGCGACCGGCGTCGGCCGATCCTCCGTGATCAGCACGTCCAGGTGCAGGATGCGGCTGTGCAGGCGGCGCGCCCGCACGATCAGCTGCTGAAGGCGCATCGGCAGGAGGTTGAAATCCTGGGGCTTCGGCGGCTCGCTGCTGCCGAGTTTGACCCGGTGCTTCTCGTGGAGGGCCTCGGCCGGCGTCATCTCGCCCTCGGCGACGGCGCGCTGCACCAGCAGCCAGGACGCGATCTGCATCAGCAGCGTCGTGAGCCGCATGCTCTCCGCCGCATAGCTCAGCGTCGCGTCGCGCGAGACGAGGCGCGATTCGTCCCGCCCCTCGCCATCGAGATAGGCCGCCGTCTCCTCGACCAGCTTCATCCCCTCGCGGAAGAGGGCCTTGAACGCTTCCGAGTTGACGTAGGACTTGCCGAAATCGACCCAGTCCTGATCGTCCCGGAACGTGACATCGAAGCCGTTCATCCTGCCTCTCCTGTGCCGTCCGACGGCCCTGTCCGTCCGGATGTGGGACGCACCGTCCCAAGCTGTCCGACGACGCTGCAATCCTAGCGCCGATCGGCGAGTGGCATCAGGGTTCATCCTTTCTTAACCTTAACGGATGGCCGAACCGTCAGATATGTTCGTCCTGATCGGATACCAGCGCTCAGAACGCCGCGCGTAGGCCGCTGAATACACTCCGGCCGCTGCCCGGATAAAATGCGGCCAAGCCGCCCACGCCCCCGGCCGTCCTGGCATTGGCCACGACGGCGATGTCCGAAACGTAGCGCGCATCCGTGAGATTGCGCGCGTCGACGAACAGGGCGACGCCGTTGGCGAAGTCGATCCCGGCCTCGACGCCGAGGAGCGCGTAGCCCGGCACCCGCAGGGTGTTGGCATGGTCCGCGAAGGCGCCCTGGGGCACCCAGTCGACGGCCGGCGCGATGTGCAGGCCGCTCGGGTGGCGATAGGTCAGGACGCTGCGCAGCACGTCCGTCGGGATGCCGGCGATCCGGTCGTTGCCGAAGACCGGGTCGCGGACGAATCGGAAGTCGTTGTGGGTCCAGACCTGCGTCAGGCTCAGGGCGTCGTCGGGGCCGATGAGGTTGCGGGCGAGATCGAGGGTCACGGCCGCCTCGACGCCCTGGTGGATCGAGCGCGGCGTGTTGAAGGTCGCGGCCGGGATGTTGAGGGCGGGATTGGTCGAGAAGTTGATCAGCTCGTCGCGCAGGTCCGCCCGGTAGAGCGTCACGTCGAAGGCGAGCCGGTCGACCCGGCCGCGGGCGCCCGCCTCGTAGGTCCAGGCGCGCTGCGCCCGGAGCGGCACGAAGGTGGTGTTCAGGAGGTTCTGCTGAACGAGGTCGCCGAAATCCGGCACGTCCCGGGACCGGGTCACGTCGCCGAAGACCTGCAGGTCGGGCAGCGGCTGCCAGAGCAGGCCGATCTTCGGGTTGATCCCGGCATAGGTCGCGTCGGCGAAGCGCGGGGTCACGTCCCCGGGAAGGCCGCCCTTGTCGCTGTAGGTGCGGTTCGACGAGAACGCCTTGGCGCCGGTCATCAGCGCCACGTCCGGCAGGAACCAGAACCGGTTCTCCCCATAGGCCTCGTAGCTCGAGGCGCTCTGGAGCGAATTCAGCGTCTGCGTGCCCCGCTGGCCCTGGATGTTGACGAATTGCAGCGCCGAATTCTGGCCCGCGAAGGCGCGCAGACCCAGCACCACGTCGTCGCGAAAACCGCCGAGATCGAAGGTCCCGGCCCAGTGGGGGCTGATCCCGTAGGTCCAGCCGTCCTGATCGATCGCCTGGAAGATCGGGTGGTACAGGCTCTTGTGGATCGCCCAGGTGTCGACGTCGAGCTTGCCGACGTCGAGCAGGAACGAGGTGCGGTTGGCGATCCGCTCGGTCTCGACCTTGCGCGACTGGTTGCCGGTGATCGCGGTGGGATTGGCCAGGGTCGGCGTGGTGAGGCTCTGGCCCAGCGTGATGCTGCCCGGCAGCTTCTGGTCGGTGATGTAGGTGCCGAGGTAGAATCGCGTCTCGATATCGGGCGCGATCCGGTAGCCGACATTGGCATTGAAGTTCCGCGTGGCCTGCGCCTCGTGGGCACGGAAGCCGTCGGAATTCGTCAGCGTCGCGTTGACGAGCACGTCGAGCGGCCCGTCGATGCGGGACATCTGCGCCTGCTCGCGGATCGTGCCGAAGCTGCCGCCGTCGAGGCGCAGGATGTTGGGCGCGAGCGCCGTGTAGGCGGTGGGCGTGACGAAGTTGATCGCGCCGCCGAGCGTCGTCGCCCCGAAGGTGAGGGCGTTGCCGCCCTTGTAGACTTCGGCCGAGCGCAGGGCGAGCGGGTCGATCTGGTAGAAGTCGCCGCTGCCATCCGCGAGGTTGAACGGGATGCCGTCCTGCAGCAGCTCGATGCCGCGCAGGTGATAGCCCCGCGCGATCCCGGAGCCGCGCACGGACAGGCGCAGCTCCTGGCCGTAGCGCTCCTGCACGTAGACGCCGGGCACGTCCTTGAGCACGTCGCGGATCGTGTTGGCGTAGCGGTCCTGGAGCGTCGCGGCGTCCACGAAGGCGACGGATCCCACGGTCTGGTAGAGCGATGCGCGCTGGCGATCGACGCTCGGGACCGAGAGCGAGCCGCGGGCTTCCCCCGGCAACGGCCCGGTGGGCGTGGCGCTGCCGACGACGCTGAGTTCGGGGAGGGCGACGGCGGAGGCCTGGGCCCGGGCCGCTGACGGCGTGGCGCAGGCGAGGAGCGACAGGGCGGCGCGGCGGCCGGCCCGGATGAGGCGGGGCATGGAATCGTGTCCGTGTCTGAGGATCGGGGAGGGGCGATCGGGTCAGACGACGGAGGGCGGGGCCCGGGCACGGGGACCCGCCTCGGGAGGCGCCCGCGGCGGGGCGCTGTGCGCCGGCCGCGACCGGATGAGCGCGACCGGATACAGGGCCGGCACGGCTTCGGCCGGCGCGGGGGCGGGCAGGGCGGCCGGGCTGGCGACGTGGCACGCGACGCAGCAGGCCATCGGCTCAGGGGCCGGGACGTGCGGATCGTCCGGCCCCGACCCGTCGCCGGCGCCGCCGGCCAGGCACAGGACATGCTCCGGCCCCGCCGCGGCGGCCATCGCCAGACCGCCGAGGATGCTCTGGAGCGCGAGCGCGTACAGGACGAGGATCGCCACGAGGGGGCGCCCGGCCGGGATCAGCCGGGCTCGCCGCTTCGGGGTTCCGGTCCGGGTGTCGGAGGATCGGGCGCACGCCATCGGGCGCTCGGGACTGTTCGTTCGCGGCGCGTTGCTCCGGCCGGACCGCTAGTGCTGATGCGGGTGCTGGCCGCCGGGCGCGGCCGCCCCGATCGGCGCCACCGAGAAGGTCACCGGCACCGTGCCGGCCCGCTGGAAGGAGAGCGTCCCGGACACGCTCTCCCCGGCCTTCGGCGCGCCGGTGAGACCCTCGAACATCAGGTGATAGCCGCCGGGCTTCAGCTCCACGGTCTCGCCGGGCT
>CAXTCV010000109.1:0-11932 GCA_964242725.1 uncultured Methylobacterium sp. | reverse complement strand
CTTCTCGGTGGCCGGCGGCGACACCGCCTCGGCCCTGGCGGCGGGCTGCCCGGTGATCGTGAAGGCGCATCCGGCCCATCCCGGCACCTCGGAACTGGTCGGCCGGGCGATCCAGGCCGCGGTCTCGTCCTGCGGCCTGCCGGAGGGGACGTTCTCGCTGCTGTTCGATGCCGGCCAGTCGATCGGGCAGGCGCTGGTGGCCGATCCCCGGATCGCCGCCGTGGGCTTCACCGGGTCGCGCCGGGGCGGCACGGCCCTGATGGCCATCGCGGCCGGGCGCTCGACACCGGTCCCGGTCTATGCCGAGATGAGCAGCATCAACCCGGTGCTGCTGTTCCCGGGGGCGCTGGCGGAGCGCGGAGCGGCGATCGGGCGGGCCTTCGCGGCCTCGCTGACGCTGGGCGCCGGGCAGTTCTGCACCAATCCGGGCCTGGTCCTGGCGCTGCCGGGGCCGGGCCTCTACGCCTTCCTGGAGGCGGCCGGGGCGGCCCTGCGGGAGAGCCCGGCCGCGACCATGCTGACCCCGGGCATCCAGCGCGCCTATCGCGAGGGCGTCGCGCGCGTGTCCGGGCACGCGGCGGTCACGCGCCTCGCCGAGGGACCGGACGGCACGGCGATGCAGGGCCGGCCCGCCCTGTTCGCCACCGATTCGGATGCCTTCCTGGCGGATCCGGGCCTTCAGGCGGAGATGTTCGGCGCCGCGGCGCTGGTCGTCCGCTGCCCGGACCTCGCGGCGATGCGCGCGGTTCTGGCGCATCTGGAGGGCCAGCTCACGGCCTCGCTCCACCTCGCCCCCGGGGACCATGCGGCCGCGCGCGACCTGCTGCCGCTCCTGGAGCGGCGGGTCGGGCGCATCCTCGTGGACGGCTTCGGGACCGGGGTCGAGGTAGCGCACGCCATGGTCCACGGCGGCCCCTACCCGGCGACCTCGGACGGGCGCACGACCTCGGTGGGCAGCCTCGCCATCGACCGCTTCCTGCGCCCGGTGAGCTATCAGGACGTCCCGGACGCCCTGCTGCCGCCGGCGCTCCGGGCCGCGAATCCCCTGGGCCTGCCCCGGCGGATCGATGGCGTCCCCGAACGCCGCTGAGGCACCCCCCGGACGGCTTGCCAGGCCGGACCGCGCCGTCTAGACAGCCTCCGCCTGCCTTGGGGCGTCGCCAAGTGGTAAGGCAGCGGTTTTTGGTACCGCCATTCCCAGGTTCGAATCCTGGCGCCCCAGCCAATTTCCTGAGGGAAAACAGAGCCCTCTGGTCCGGGACATAACGGACACCCCGGAACGGACGATGATTTCGGCCGCACAAGACTCGGCCGGGCCGCGGCCGCGACGCAGGCCGGACCTCAATCTCCGGGGAGACGGCCATCGCATCGTCCACGGGGGGGTCCGTCATACCGGCCCGGCCGGCCTCGACGAGAACCTGATCGCCGAACTGGAGGTGCTGGTGCCGTTCGCCCCGCGCAACCCGCCGCAGGGGCTCGCCTGCTTCGACACCGCCTTCCACCGGCCTCGGGGCCGTCTCGCGCGAAGCGAAGCGATCCTGCCAAATCCGACCGCGCGCGGCCACCTGCGCTCCGGCGTCCACGGCCTGTCATTCGCCCACATCGCCGGGGTGCTGCCGCGGTGGATCGGCGACCGCGCGAAGGGGCGCGGCGGCGTCGCCGACCTCGTCGGCCACGGTGCTCGGGCCTGCTCGGGGTCTCGGGCATCAGAGACGACGTTCGGATACGCGCGGTGCGCCGGGCCCCGGAGGCCCGCGAGGCGCTCGACCTGTTCGCGCCCACCGCGTCGTGCGCAAGAAGAGCTTTTTTGTCGCCGCCCCGGGGCGGCCTCGATGCCTGCGTGGTCACGGGTGGCATCGGCAAGAACGCGGCGGCCAGCCGGGCCGATATCTGCGGGAGGCTCGCGTTCCTCGGCCTCGACCAGGGATCCAACGACCGAAGCTGTTCCAGCATTGACCGGACCGGCGCGGCGATCCCGCTCCGCATGATCCCGGCCGACGAGGAGCGCGAGATTGCTGACGAAACGCGTGGCGTCAGAAGGGCACGATTGACGTGGCGTCGTTTCCGGGCCGTGGCGCGGCACCGGTCTTGCCCGAGCTTGATCCGCGCGATCACGACAGACGGTCCGAAATTACCCAGCCCGACGACGCCGCAATCAGCCGCGGTCAAGCGCACCGTGGGCGGGATTTTCCCGAATACGGCGACGTCGACAGCGGAAAGGTGCAGGTGTCAGCGGCACCGTCGAAGCCGTCGGCCCAACGATGCCCTGGGCTTCCGATATCGCTCGCCCCGTCATGCCAGCATCAACCGGTCGATGACCGCGCGCACGCCGGGTGCGGACCAGGCCGCCCGCTCGGCCACCTCACGCTCGTGCCAGGCGTTCACGAAGCCTTCGAGGATGACCTGTTCGCCGTCGACGGTGACCCGGATCGCGTCGCCGTCCAGCTTGGCATTGCGCTTCAGGGCCGCCAGGATCTTGGCCTTGACGTCCACCGCCTCGGCGGGGGGACGTATGGTCAACTGGTTCAGGACGCTCGTCACGCCGGAAAGCCTCGTGATGTCGGTCGCGGCGGCGAGGCTCTGGAAGTGGTGCGGGACCGTGCCACTCAGCGTGACGCAACCCTTCTCGACCTTGACCTGGATCTCGTGCGTCTGGATGCGCGAATCCAAGGCGAGGACGTTCAGCACGCGGTCGGCGATCGCGACGTCACCGATCTTCCCCGTGTCCGGGCTACGGACTTCGAGCTCCCCGGCGATGGCGCGCACGCCACGGACCCGCTGGACGGCCTTCTCGGCGGCGATCTTCTCGGCATAGGTCTCGACGTGACCGACGAGCGTGACGACGCCCTCCTCGACAGTGACGCCGACATGCGCCGATCCGACGCTCGGATCGAAATCGATCTCGTCGAGGATCTGTTGACGGAGAAGGATGTCGTCCATTGTCATGCTCCGAGATAGGCCTGCAGGGCGAATGCCCAGGTGTCGTCGCGACCACCGCGTCCGTCCTTGATCCAGGACAAGAGGCGGGGTGCAGCCGAGCTCGGCATGCGTCATCCGGGGTTCGGCCCGACGATGACGGGGGGACGGCGCGCCGAGAACGGGAGGTCGGAGCCATGACCGAAACGCATGACGAGATCGGGGCGACGGCCGGGCATCCCCACGGCTGAGGCCAGGTCCGGGCGCAGGTTCGCAACCTCGACCGGCTGATTGAGGAAGGCGTGCCTCAGCCCCAGAGCCGTCGCCTGGAGCGCGAAGCGCTGGCATGCCCGTCCCACACGGACCCAGTGATCGTGGTCCGCCCGCTCGGCGACGAACACGGCGATGCCGGCGGAGGACGCGATCTGCGCAGCGTACCGGTCGTTCTCCGACGCGGCCGTGACCATGGCATCGAACAGGGTCGGACCGAGCCAGGCGGGCACGGCCGGACTTCCGCTCGATGCGGCGAACAAACCGTCACCGGTCTGCAGCGCCTGTGCCGGGCTGAACCGGAGCCATGCCCTGAGCTCGCGCACGAACTCTGGGTCGGCCATCTGGGACCGATTGCCGGACAGGACGAGCGCGCCAATACGATCCATGCGCGGGCGGTCGGTGATCAGGACGAGATCGACGCCGGGGACGGACGCCGCGTCGGCCATCGTCTTCAGGTCGGCGGCGGCGACGGGTCGGCCGTCGTACGCGGCCCGGGTGCACTGGCGGGCGGGAATGGCGTCGAAGAGCGCCGAACGCCGCGCCGGCCCGCTCGCATGGGTGAAGACAAGGGCCCCGTCGTGCGCCGGATCGAACGCAACCTCGCCCGGATGCCCGAGCGCCGCCCCGGCCAGCGCGAGATTCTCGGCGGCGCATCCCAGGCTGACGAACAGGTGGTGGTCGTCGGGATCGACCACCGGCGTCCTCCGGGACAGGTCCGGAAGGATGTCGATCCGCCCCTCGCCGATCCGGAACGTCCACGGCTGGGCATTGTGCCCGCTGGCGGCGAGGACGGCATATCGCAGGAGATCATGGAGCGTCGGCGATGCCGCCGGGATCGCGCGCATCGTGGCGACGGCCTGTCCGTACGCCTCCATCGAGCCGAACCGGCGCTTGGCCAAGCAGGCGCCACCGGCCGCGGTGAGCGTCAGGGCGCCGGCTCCGGCGAGCAGAGATCGCCTCTTCATCGCGGCGCCCCCTAACCGAACCGGCCGGCGACATAATCCTGGGTCCGGCGCTGTCGGGGGGCGCCGAAGATGTCTTCGGCGGAACCGACCTCGATGACCTCGCCGAGGTAGAAGACGGCGACCCGGTCGGCGCAGCGTCGTGCCTGCTCCATGTTGTGGGTGACGATCACCAGGGTCATCGATCCCTTCAGGTCGCCGATCAACGCCTCGATCTGACCGAGGCTGCGAGGATCGAGGGCGCTCGTCGGCTCGTCGAGGAGCAGCACCTCGGGCTCCGTCGCCAGCGCCCGGGCGATGCAGAGACGCTGCTGCTGGCCGATGGACAGGCTGCAGGGCGCCTCGGCGAGCCGGTCCTTCACCTCCGGCCATAGGGCCGCACGGGTCAGGGCGTGCGCGACGCGGTCGTCGAGATCCCGCCGCCGGAGCCTATGGTGCAGCCTGATGCCGAATGCGACGTTGTCCTGGATCGACATCGGAAGCGGCGTCGATTCCTGGAACACCATGCCGATGCGGCGGCGCAGCCTTCCGAGATCGACCTCGGGGCTCAGGATGTCCTCGCCGTCCAGCCGCACCGCGCCGGTGGCGCGCTGGTCCGGATAGAGGTCGTAGAGGCGGTTGAGCACCCGCAGCAAGGTCGATTTCCCGCAACCGGACGGCCCGATCAGGCCGGTCACCTCAAGGTCGAGGATATCGAGCGACACGGATTTGAGCGCCTGGGTCGTTCCGTAATAGAAATCCAGGTCCCGGACTGCGATCTTGGTCCCATGTCTCGGGGCGAGAGCGGGGACGAGACGCGCAGGCGCAAGGCGAGGCGCTGGCAGGAGGTCACCGCTCATCGGATCGGCGGCCGGCGGATACCTCTCGAAGGATCGCCGGACCGGCCATCGCGTGCCCGCGATACGGCCCTACCCGCCGCATCGGGGCGGGACCCTTCATCGCCCCTGTGGATCGGCATGATTCAGGCTCGCCTCTCGTCTTCCACGCAGCGCGCAGTCTGCCCCAAACGCCGGTGCGATCCTTGATTCAGGACAAGGATCGGTGAGTGACGGCTCAGACGGAAGGCGGCAGCGGCACGAACGACTGACCGATTGCGACGTGAAGGTCCTCCTGGTCGCCGAGCTCGTAGGGTCGGCCACCGACGTGGATCGTCATCGTTTCCCGCCCTTCCAGACGGGCCGTCAGCGTCATGGACGGTCGTTCGATCCGCACTGCGAGCCGACGTCCCCGCCATTGCAGGCGGAATGCGAGGCTGTCCCACTCCGCGGGGAGCTGCGGCGCGAAGGCGAGACCGTCGTCCCGGATGGCGAGGCCTGCGAAGCCGAACACCGCCATGAGCCAAATCCCGCCCAGGGCCGCGATATGGACGCCGCCGGCAATGGACACGTGGCTGTCCCCGAGGTCGATCGCCGAGGTCTCGCGAAGATAGGCGAGCGCCGCCTCCGACCTCCCCAAGCGGGCGGCGGCGATGCCGTGGAGGGCGCGGCTGAGGGAACTACCGTGGCCGCATCGCGGGGCGTAATGGTCGAAGTTGACCGCGCCCGCGGCCCCCGGGAACGCCTCCGGCAGCAGGGCCAGCAGCGCGACGACATCGGCCTGCTTGATCACCTGCGCGGTCTGGGTGCGTTCGCGCCCGAGGACGACGTCCATCGGCACCGAGCGTCCGGCATAGGCCGACAGGTCGATGGGTTCCAGGGTCGAATAGCCCTCGAACTGCTCGTACAGGCCGGTCTCCGGATCGAGCCCGGTCGCCAGCGTCGCGGCGGTCGTGCGCCAGCCGTCGCGTTCGTCGGCACCGAGGACGAGGCGAGCCGAGAGGTCCGCCCACCGCTCCGGCCAGCGCTCGCTCAACAGCGCCGCGACATCCAACCCGCGAGACAGGTTCCAGCGCGCCATGACGTTGGTGAAGGCGTTGTCGTCGATGGTCTCGTGGTACTCGTCCGGTCCGATCACCCCGCGGATGTGGCGCAGGCCATCGGCTTCGAGTTGTGCCCGGCTCCACCAGAAACGCGCGGTCTCCAGGATGATCTCGGCGCCGGCCTCCAGGAGGAACGGCGCGTCATCCGTCGCCTGCCAATACTGCCAGACGGCATAGGCGATATCGGCACTGACGTGCTGCTCCTGGGTGCCGCACAGGATGTCGACGATCCTGCGGTCGGGGCCGACCACTTGGGCCGGCGTCGCCTCGTCGCCGGATTCGGCCGATTCCCAAGCGTAGAGCGCGCCGCGCCAACCCATCCGTCCCGCCTTGGCCCGGGCGGCGTCCAGGGTGCGGTAACGGTACATCAGCAGGGCGCGGGCGGCCTGCGGCCACGTCATCGCGTAGAAGGGCAGCAGGAAGATCTCGGTGTCCCAGAAGACGTGGCCGAGATAGTCGTCACCCGTCAGGGCGCGCGCACCGATGGACACGCGTTCGTCGCCGGGGTTGGCCGCGCCGTTGAGATGGTGGAGGGCGAACCGCAGGGCCGTCTGGGCCGCCGGGTCGCCTTCGATGACGACGTCGCTGTCATTCCATCGCGTGCTCCAGGCGGCCTCGTGCCGTTCGAGGAGCCCGCGCCAGCCGAGGCTGGACGCGATGGCCAGATCCGCGCGGGCGCGGCCGCCTGGATCAGCCACGGGGCCGTCGTCCCGCGTGACGGCGAGGATGCGTTGGAAGCTCACTGTCTGGCCGGCCCGGACGGACAGGCTCCAGGACCGATGCCCGACGGTCTCGAAGGTCGGGGGATTCGCCCGTCCGTCGACCGTGGCCGCGACGTCCATGGCGATGGCGAGGGTCTTTCCGGATTGCCGCGTCCGCCAGGTGCCGCAGTCGATATCCGCCCGATCCGGGATCAGGAGGGGGGATGCCTCCCCGCAGGTCACGTCGAGCGTGATCGCGCCGTTGCCATGCACGATGGCGAGTTCGATCACTTGCAGGACCAGGCCGCGCATATCGAGCGAGACCAGGCGCAGCGTGGACAGGCGAACGCCCAGGGCCGCTCCCGGCGCCTGCCGGACCTGGGTGATGAGAGCCCCGCGCCTCATGTCCAGCGTCACGTCGCGGGACGACGGGTCCGGGCAACTCAGGAAGGGGCCATCAGGCAGCCCGATGCGAAGCTGGAGCCAGTCGGGGGCCGGAATGCGTTCGGGGATCGGGGCGCCGACGAGCGGCGTCTCGAACAACCCGGCGACGTAGGTGCGCGGGGGAAGGGTCCGACATGCGCCGAGATCCGTCGCGAGGCCGCCGCGCAGGCCGAGGAAGCCGTTGCTGACCGCGAAGCGGGTCTCGAAGCTGCTCTCGCGCAGCGGGTCGTAGCCGATCTCACTGAGGAGCCAGGCCGGATCGGGGGTCGGGAGCAGGGCCTGACGCAGGGGGCGATGTCCGTTCATGCCCGAGCCGATCGCGGGGTGAATGCCGACCGCTCGGGGACGCGGATCTCGTCGAGGCTGGTCACCACGATCGCGGCACCGGTGGCGCGGAGGCCTTCGGCGTCGAGGCGCCTCGCGACGCCCAGAGATGCCATTCCGCCGGCCACGGCGGCCTGTATGCCGGCCGGCGCGTCCTCGACCACGATGCAGCGGGTCGGGTCGACCCCCAGTTCCAGGGCGGCCAGGAGGAAGATCTCCGGGTCGGGCTTGCCGCGTCGGAGGTCGCGGCCGCAGACCGTGACCGAGAACGCGTCGAAGAGGGTCCCTTGAGGGCCGAGGTCGACCCTACGCATCATGCCGTCCGCATTCCTGGACGAGGATGCGGCGGCGAGGGACCAGCCGTCCGCCTGGAGCCCGCGGACGAAACGGAGCGCGTCCGGAAAGGCGACGACGCCCTCGGTCGCGATGAAGCCCTCCAGACATCGCTGCTTGGCGGCCGCGTAGGTCTCGGCGCGGTGCGCGGCGTCCGGCACGCCCAAAGCCACCAGGGCGGCCCGGGCTCCGTCCAGCCGCGATCGGCCGGCGACATGGGCCTGATACAGGGCGCTGGTGAAGCGGGCCGGGTCGGCGATGCCGGCGAGGGCCTCGCGCCACGCGCGCTCGTGGGGGGAATCGAGCAGGACCCCGTCGACGTCGAAGATCCAGGCATCGAGCCGCATCGTCGGTGCGATGGTGCGCGTCATGGAGCCCCGCCGAGCACGCGCATGGCGTTGAGGACGACGGCGACGTCGATGACCTCCTGGATCAGGGCGCCCTGCAGGGGCGACAAGTAGCCGAAGGCCGCGGCCACCATCCCGAGGATGGACAGCCCGATGCCGGCGAAGACGCATTGCAGGGCGATCGCCCGGGCCCGCTGGGCGATGCGGATCGCCCGTGCCAGACCGTCGATGCGGTCGACGAGCAGGACGACGTCCGCGGCCTCCGCGGCCGCGGCGGCGCCGCGTGCGCCCAGCGCCACCCCGAGATCGGCCGCGGCAAGGGCGGGGGCGTCGTTGACGCCATCCCCGACCATCATCACCACGCCCGTCTTCCGCTCCGCCGTGACGAGGGCGGTCTTGCCGCCCGGGTCGAGGTCCGCCGCCAAGGCATCGATGGGCAAGCCCTGGACCAGCCCGTCGGCGATGGCCTTGCGGTCCCCCGTGGCGAGGACGATGCGGCGGATGCCGGTGGCCCGCAGGGCATCGAGCGCCGCGCCACCTTCCCGCCGGAGCGGATCGGCGAACCCCAGGATGCCGGCGGGTGCGCCGTCGATCGCCACGAGCACGATCGCGGTCGCGGCCGGTGCGCCCGGCTCCGAGGCCGGCAGGGCCGTGACCGGAAAGTCGAGGCCATGCTCGCGCATGAAGCGCGCGCCGCCGACGAGGACCTGTCGCGGGCCGACCCGCCCCAGGATGCCCTCCCCGGGCGTTTCCACCACCTCGGTCGGCGGCACGAGGATCAGGGACCGCCCGCGCGCCGCCCGCACCAGGGCGCGGGCCGTGGGATGCACGGAGGCCTGGTCGAGGGAGGCGGCGGCCTGCACGACGGCGTTGCCGTCGTCACCGGAGAGGGCCCGGATCGTCTGGAGCTTCGCGGTGCCGAGGGTGAGGGTTCCGGTCTTGTCGATGACCAGCGTGGTGATCTTGGCCAGGGTCTCCAGGGCGGAGCCGCCCTTGACCAGCACGCCGATCCTGGCGGTCCGGGACATGCCCGAGACCAGGGCCACGGGCACCGCGAGGATCAGCGGGCACGGGGTGGCGATGACGACCACGGCCAGCGCCCGCAGCGGATCGCCGGTGAGCAACCAGGCTCCCCCCGCGATGGCCAGTGTCAGCGCGAGGAAGCCGAGCCCGTAGCGGTCCGCCATGCGCGCCATCGGCGCCTTCTCGGCCTGGGCCGCCTCCACGAGGCGGACGATGCCGGCATAGGTGCTCTCGGCCGCGGCTCGCTCGGCGACGAGCGTGAAGGCCGGGCCGACGTTGATGGCGCCGCTGAGGGCGGCGGCCCTCGCCGCGACGGTGACCGGGCGCGCCTCGCCGGTGAGCGAGGCCTGGTCCAGGACTGCGCGCCCGGTATCCACGAAACCGTCGACGGGAACGACGTCGCCGGTCCGGATCAACAGGCGGTCGCCGGGAACCAGGTCCGCGATCGGTACGTCCCTGAGACCGTCGGCGAACTGCTTGAGGGCGGCGTGCGGCTGACGGGCGAGGAGCGCCGACATCTCGCGCTGCGCGCGGCCCGCCGCATAGACCTCAAGCGATTGTCCCCCGGCATACATCAGGGCCACGACGACCGCGGCGAGCGACTGCCCGAGCGCCAGGGCGCCGCCCATCGACAGGGCCGCCACCACGTCGAGGCCGACGTCGCCGTGCAGGAGGCTGGTGACGATCTGGCCGATCAGCACCACGAGCACCAGCGCCGTCGCCGCGTTCCAGATCCACGCCGCCCAGTCCGCACCCATCGCCTGTGCCGCGAGCCCGGTGCAAAGGCCCGCGAGGGTCACGACGACCAGGCCGATCCGGAGCCGGCCCGTACGGTCGATGGCGGGACCGGCCGTGCCGAGCGGCGCGGGTTTGGCCGACGCCGCTTGCGGGGCGTCCTGATCGGAGACCGTCATCGCCGGGACCGGCATGCCGGGGCTCGCTTTCTTCGAAGGACCGCTCACGTCGACGGCGAAGGATGCACGGGTTCGACCGCACGCGAGCGGCATAGGGGCACGGGAGCCGAGGCGGTGCCTTGCGCTGGATCAAGGACGCGGAGGGCCGAGGGCGGCATGCCGCTCCAGACCTGCTGGAGGCATCCATGTCCGCGCCGCCGAACATATCGGACATCCTCGTCGCCCTGACGCAGGAAGATCAGGAGGAGGAGCCCTCCGATGCCATCGGATACGGCCTCTCGCTGGCGTCCGCGGCCAAGGCCCATCTGACGATTCAGTCGGCGTCGGCGCAGGCGTTCGTCCACTATGCGTGGATCTCCGAATCTGCCGATGGATGCGTCGCAGAGGAAAATGGCCGCCGCGACGTCCTGCCCGCGCCGTCGCCGACAAGGCCCGCGGCGATGCGGTCCAGTCCGCCGTGTCCTGCAATACGAAGACCCCGCATCTCAGCGGCCCGGAAATCATCGCGACCCTTGCCGCCCGATCACATCTCCATGACCTCCCGATCCCGGATGCGGACATCCACGCCGTCGCTTCCGACCGCGCGTCGATCGAGGCGGTCGTTTTTTACAGCGGGCGGCCGCACATCGTCGGGCCGGCCGGCCGCGACACGTTCGCCGCGCGCCGCAGCCTGGCCGGCTGGGACGGGCGCCGGGAGGCCACCCGGGCGATCAACGACGCCCGTCCGTTCCTGCGCGCCGCCGAAGCCGTCGAGTTCGTTTCGGTCGTCGGGGAGAAGGAACTCTCGGGGTCGGTCGCCGACCCGAGTTCGCGGCCCATCCGGCACGACATGGCACATGCATCGGGCTCGTCCCACGGGCTTGATGGGCGTTTGAGCCGCGTCCGATCCTCGGAAGGACTTCCGAAGAGTTCTAGCGACAGACGCCAATAATGAATTATAATTTATGTATTTGATTGCCGCGATCGTATTATGGATGCATTCAACAGAACGGTTGAAGTTATGGTTGTCATCCGAAAGGGTTTGATTTTCATCGTTGCCGCAGGCTTCGTTTCGGCTGCCGTCGCGGCGCCGTCACAGCCCGCGAAATGGGACCCCGCGACGTTCATCGAGCCCACCGACATACCTCATAAGCACTGTGCGGGATCATGCATCAGCCGGGGGGAGGTGCAGTGGTACTGCAAGCCGGATCAGACCTGTTCGATCAATTGCTCGACCGCTCCGCCGAACATGCAATGCCTTGGCGGAAGCGACTGAAGGCCATGGTTTGAACGCTGGGATTTTCGAGGCGACCGGCAGGGTCTTGCGGGACTGCGCAAGGCAGCCGCCGAGTCCCGCGGCGCAAGTCATCCCGGCTCATGACAAGCTCGGCGCGTATCCCTGGCGGTGGTGTAGCGCGACGCGAGCAGGGAAGCCCGTCCGCGCGCCCTGCACAGCTTTGTAACGGACGGTGTGATCATCGGCGTTTACCGGGTCCGGTCGGGCTGCGACCGCCAACTTCGAACCCGAGGGATCCCCGACGACCGCGGAGATCACAGCCCTGCGCGGGCTGCTGGAGAACGTGCTGACGCCGACCCCTGACGCGATGATCGTGGCGGTCGGTCCGAGGTGCTGGGCCTGGACGTCCGCCCCTCCGAGGCTGAGACCTTCCGGACCGCCTTCCCGCGCCAGCTCGCCCGCCGGAATCTGCACGGCGTCACGCTGGTGATCGCGGAGGCGCACGCGGCATCAAGGTCTGGCGGCCGAGGTGATGAACGCGACCTGGCAGCGTTGCCGCGT